>PMYN01000119.1:5257-51921 GCA_003171215.1 Gemmatimonadota bacterium
CAGGATGGCGTGGACCACATCGACGGTCATCGCACGGTGGCGCTGGTCGCGAGCCCGTACGCGAGGCGCGGCGTAATCGACAGCACCTTTTACAGTTTGCCGAGCATGGTCAAGACCGTTGAACTCATGCTCGGCCTGCCGGCGCTCAGCATGTTCGATCTCGTCGCGACCGACATGCGCGCAAGTTTCATCGGGCCGGTGGACGCGCCGGACCTCACGCCGTATTCGGCGCTGACGCCGCGCCAGTCGATCTACGACGTGAATCAGCGAGTGGGCGCGATCACTGGTCCGGACGCCGATGCGAGACGCAAGGCGACGCTCGCCTCGGGGAGGATGAACTTTCGCGTTCCCGATGCCGCACCGACGGAGCGGCTGAACCGAATTCTCTGGCACGACGCCCGCGGCTGGACGGTGCCGTATCCGAAGATTCAGCGATCGCTCTTCTTTCCGCTCGCGGTGGATCTCACGGACGACGAGAAGGAGTTTTTTGAGCGCGAGGGTCGGCGGAGACCCTGATCCCGGGCAGACAACGGAGTGGCACGAACCAACCATTCGGCCCGTAGGGCTGTCCAATCGAGTTGAGCCGTCACCCGTTCATCAGCCAGAGTGCGCCATGACCAGCAGCTCGAGTGGCAGTTCGAACAACGCCTCCGCGCGGGCCCCTTGGTGGGAATCGTTCGTTCAGGACCTGCGCTACGCGGCGCGAGGACTTCGCGCGAAGCCCGGATTCACGATTGCGGTGGTGCTCACGCTCGGGCTCGGGATCGGCGCGAACGCGGCGATGTTCTCGGTCGTGGACCGGCTGCTGTTCCGGCCGCCGCCGATGCTGCGCGATCCGGCGACGACGCATCGCGTGTACGCCGCCCGAACCAACCGGGGGAAGGAATTCGCCAGCGGCAGCATCGCGTTCGCGCGTTACCTCGATTTCAGCCGCACGACCACATCCTTCTCGCGTTTCGCGCAAGTCACGGCGCGCGATCTCGCCATCGGCACCGGCTCCGACGCGCGCGAGATGCGCGTGGGGATCGTCAGCGCGTCGTTCTTCGGATTCTTCGATGCGCCGCCCGCCATCGGACGCTACTACACCACGGCCGAAGACTCGACGCCGAACGGCACGCCCGTCGCAGTGCTGTCGTACAGCTACTGGCACACGGAATACGGCGGACGTCGCGACGCGGTGGGCTCGACGATTCGAGTGGGACCTCTCGTATACACCGTCATCGGCGTAGCTCCCGCGGGCTTCGCGGGACTCTGGCCGGACCAGCCGCCGGTCGCGTACATCCCAATCAGTTCGTATGCATCGACGCAGGGGTTCATTCGGGCGGGCCAGACCTGGTGGACAACGTACAACTGGACGTGGTCGAACACGATCGCGCAGCGCAAGCCGGGCGTCACATCAGCCGCTGCCGAGGCCGACCTGACCAATGCGTACCTGCGCAGCTACGAGGCGGAACTGGTGTCGTGTCCTCGGTGCACGCCTATCGCGCTCGCGAAGCCGCACGCGCTCATCGGATCGATCCTCACCGAGCGTGGGCCGAATCAATCGACCCTCTCGAAGGTCGCGACGTGGATCAGCGGCGTGGCGCTGATCGTCCTGCTCATCGCGTGCGCGAACGTTGCGAATCTGCTCCTCGCGCGAGCCCTCAACCGCCGCCGCGAGATTGCCGTGCGGCTCGCGCTGGGGGTGAGCACGCGTCGGCTGCTCTCCCAACTGCTCACCGAGAGCATGATGCTCGCGCTCCTGGGCGGTGCAGCCGGACTTCTCTTCGCGCAGGCCGGCGGTTCAGTGCTGCGCGCGGCCTTCCTTCCCAAGGCCGTCTCCGCGAGCGTGCTCGCCGATCCCCGCACCCTGCTCTTTTCGGGCCTCGCCGCGCTCGCCGCGGGCGTGCTCACCGGGCTCGCGCCCGCGCTGCAGATCCGGAGCGTCAACCTCACGTCCGATCTCAAGACCGGTGCGCGTGAAGGCACGTTCCACCGCTCGAAGCTGCGCATGGTGCTGCTCCTGCTACAGGGCGCGCTGTCGGTGATGCTGCTCGTCGGCGCCGGTCTCTTCGTCCGCAGCCTCGACAACGTGCGCTCGATGCGAATGGGATACGACGTGGATCCGGTGCTGCTCCTCGACCTGAACATGCGCGGCGTGGTGCTCGACAGCTCGCAGAAAGTCCTGCTGCTGGAGAAGCTCCTCGCGACTGCCAAGACCATCCCGGATGTGGAGAATGCGTCGCTTCAGACGAGCGTTCCGTTCTGGAGCAGCTGGAGCACGGGGTTGTACGTTGCCGGCATCGATTCCGTGAACACGCTGGGCCAGTTCAACCTGAATGGTGTCAGCCCGGAGTATTTCGCCACGCTCGGAACGCGCATCATTCGCGGTCGTTCGATCGGAGTGCAGGATGCATCCGGCGCGCCCGGCGCAATGGTGGTGAGCGCGGGAATGGCGAAGCGGCTGTGGCCCTCAGCCGACGCCATCGGTCAGTGCGTGAAGGTCAACGCCGACACCGTCCCCTGCACGTACGTCGTGGGAATCGCCGAAGACATCAAGGCTCAGAAGCTTGATGCGGATGACGCGTACTACTACTACCTCTCACACGCGCAATTCAGTCCCAGCAGCGGCGGGCTGTTCATTCGCACGCGCGGCCAGGGCGTGAAGTTCGTCGAGTCCATTCGTCGCCGGCTCCAGGCCGAGATGCCGGGCGCATCGTACGTGACCATCACGCCGTTCGACGAAATCATCGGAGGACAGACGAAATCGTGGTCGCTCGGCGCGAGCATGTTCCTCACGTTCGGCGTTCTGGCGCTCGTGCTCGCCGCAATCGGTCTGTTCAGCGTGATCTCGTACAACGTCGCGCAGCGCACGCATGAACTCGGCGTCCGCGTAGCGCTTGGCGCGCAGATGGGTGACCTCATCCGCCTGGTGGTGAGCGAGGGCATGAAGCTCGGCGCGATCGGCGTGGCACTCGGGGCGACGGCGGCGTTCGCGAGCGCCAAGTGGATCGCGCCCCTCCTGTTCAGGGAGTCGCCCCGTGACCCGGTCGTCTTCAGCATCGTGGCGGGCGTGCTGCTCACCGTGACGATGGTCGCGAGCTTCATCCCCGCGCGGCGCGCGGCTCGAGTCGATCCGAACAGGGCGCTGCGATCGGATTGATCGATGGGTGGTGGTGGCGCTATGCTTCGATCCTATGAATCGAACCGCCATCGCCCTGCTCTCCCTGTCATGCGGCCTCGCCGCTTCCGCGTTCGCTCAGAAGTCGGTTCCGGTCACGAGCGAACCGCACCACCATCTAGTGTACACCGGCGAGCGGCTGCGCGTGTTCCGGGTGGAAGTGCCGGCCCACAGCTCCACGCTGATTCACGAGCACGCCGTCGACTATTTCTGGATCGCCGTCGGCGCGAGCGAGTTCGTGAACGCCGCGGTCGGCAAGAATGAGGTCCCGGTCGTGGCGGCGGACGGCAGCGTGCATTTCACGCGGGGCGGCTTTTCGCACTTCGCCCGGGTCGACGGCGCGCAGCCCTTCCACAACGTCACCATCGAACTGCCGGAAGCACAGACGAACCCCCGCAATCTCTGCGAACCGGTGCTGCCCGACCAGCCGGCCGACTGCGACGCGGCGATGAATCGTGCCGCGGCGCTGTTCTCCGGCGCGGACGTGCGTCCGGAGTTCGAGACCGATCAGGTGCGCGTCACGCTGCTCACCCTCGCGCCGCGCGCGAAGCTCGAGCTCGCGAGGCATGTCCATGCGCCCGTTCTCGTGGCGGTGGACGATGCCCCCGGTTCCCTGTCCGTAACCTGCCCGGTGTCCGACAAACCGAAGGGCATCGCGCTGCAGTCGCGCTCGGGCAACACGTACCGCCTCACCGGAACCGCACGCTGCACCATGCACAACCAAACGGGATCGACGGTGAGATTTCTCGCGATCGAGTTCGCGCCCGCAACGCGCTAGCCAGACCCCTGCGGCGCCGGCGCTCGCGCTGCCGCCAGCACCCGCCGCAGCTCCCCCACCACCATCGACTGGAACCCGCCGTCGCTCCAGTAGCGCGTGTGCGAAAGCGGCGTCATCGAGATCCCCGGCATCCCCACCTCGAGCGCAACGTCGTCGATCTTCGTCCCGTGCGCATCATCCCAGAGATCGCCGAGCGCATATCCGAGGATGTCGTACGGGTCGTAGACGTTCAGCCAGCGCGCCGCGGCCCTCAGGTGATCCGGTAGACCCGGCCGCGGAAAGCGCACGCATTCGTACGGCGGTGTCGGCGGCAGAAAGAGCGGAATGTTGCAGCCGAACGTGATCAATCCCGCCAGCGTCTCCAGCCGCTGCATCGGTGAATCGCCGACCGGGCGACGCGCGACCTCACGCGCGCCGGCGTGCATCGTGCTCACGGCGCCCGTTCCCACCTCACCAGCGGCGCGCTCGAGATTCCAGAGATAGTTCGTCACCACCACGCCGCCCAGCGAATGCGCGAGCACCACGAGTGGACCGCCTGCCGGATCGTTCAGCCGGCGCTCCAACGCGGCGAGCGATTGAGCGAACCGTTGATGCACGCTCTGGAGCACCGGGACTCCCCGCTGCTCGTATCCGGACAGATATCCGGTCGGATCGCCGAGCGTTCCCACGACCCATTGGCGCAACGCGCTGAGGCGCATCGGGGTCGGCGCGCGCTGCAAACGGTGCCAGATCTCGTTCTGGCTCTCTTGAAGGATGTCGGACCAGAAGCACGGCTCGAAGGCGATCGCCGCGGCGGCGTCACCGAGCAGGCGCGAAAGTCCATCGATGAGCGGCGCGGCGAACGACGGCGTGGGGTCGCCCATCCCGTGTATGACCACCACGCCGACCTCGGCCGAGCGAGAGGCGCTCAAAGCTTGAACTGGCTCACGAACAGCGCGACGGTCATCGCTCGCGAATCCGTCCGGTATCCCAACCGGACCCCGCCCGCGAGACCGCCAGCCGGATTCGCAATCAGCCACACGGGAAGGTCGATGCCGGTGATCGCGCGCCGGATGTCGTGCGAGATGGTGAGGCGCGCGGCGCCCGCGCCGCCGATGCTCCACGCTCCGGAGACACTCGCGACCGCTCGCTCCCTGCTCCGCGGCGCGCCGAGCACCATGTCGGCGCAGGTCTCCGTGCCGGCTGGGCCGAACGTCGCCGGGCTGCACACGTTGTGGGACGTACGCGCGCGGTACGCCTGCTCCCAGCGCACACCTCCGTACAGCGAGACCGACGACCACCGACGACCGCCGCCGCTCTCGATCGCATACGCGGCATGTTCCACCGAACGCCTGCCGAGCGTCGTCGAATCACGATACGCGAACCTCGGCTCGCTGAACGTCCCTGTGAACGAATAGAAAGCGCCGGCGCCCGTCGCATTGCTCGTGTAGCTCCCCTGCACGCGCGCCGAACCGAAGAGCCCGTCGAGATCGGCGAGCCTCGTGAACTCATTGCCGGAGTTGAACGGGCCGGCGAGCATCAGGCTGCTCGCACCCCTCTCGCCGCAAATCGCGCCCGCGATATCGCAGAGATTGGCCTGTATTCTCGCCTCCGTCACCGGGCTGGCGCGGACGACGCTCGCCGTCCACGCGGACGATCGCGCGGGTGCGGCGAGCGACGGGTCGAACACGAGCGCGGCGAAAATGGTGTCGCGTTTCGCAGCGGCCCCGGCCGACGCGTTCTCGACGAGCAGACGGCGGGCCTTGCGAGTCGAGTCCGTCTGGTGAAGCAGCGTGCCGGTCTTTTGCGCGAGCGCGGCGCCGCTCGCCAGCAACATGGCCAGCAACATCATCGCCATGGCGCGGATCGTGTATGCCATCGGTCACTCGCGTCCCTGCGGCTTCGCGTTCCGTCGCAGGAAACTCACCAGCGGCCTGGCCTTTTCCGGCAGGGTGTGGTCGTCGAACGTCACTGCCACGCTGCCCGCGCCGCTCTCGAGATGAATCTCGTACAAACGCAGGTCGCGAGCGGCAGCCGTGAGAAACTCGCCAGATGCCGACAGCCCGCTCGACCGCACGAGCGATTCCAGTTCGCGCGCTTCCGCAGGCGGAAGCGAGGAACTGTCGAGATCGCATCCCCGCGCGGCGCCAACGACGCCGCCGGACTGCACGAACTTCACGCGCATCACCACCTCCCACGTCACGCGTACACCTTCGCGGTGACGCCGACGTTCGCCCACGCCTTCGACACGGCACGACCGGCATCGGCGCCAAGCGCCATGGCCATCTGAACGCACACTTCCGCGCACTCATGAAACTCGCACCGCTTGGGCAATCGCAACATGGTGTCGTACCAGATGCGTCCCGCCACGTCCCAGGCGTTGGCGCCAAGCGCCTTCGCCGCGAGCACGAACGCGCGGTTGGGAATTCCGGAGTTGATGTGCACACCGCCGTTGTCGCTCTGCCCTTCGTAGAGTTTCGACATGTGCGCCGGCTGCGGATCGGTGCCAAGGTACGGATCGCGCGTGAACGCGGTGCCCGGATGCTCCATGTCGCGCACGCCGCGCCGCGTTGGAGCGTCCACCAGCACCTCCCTGCCGATGAGCCAGTCGGCGCTGTCCGCCCTCTCTCCGTTCTTCCATTGCCTGACGAGCACGCCGAACACGTCTGCGAAGTGCTCGTTGAGCGCGCCCGACTGCCCTTCATAGTCGAGATTGCTCGTGAAGGTCTGCACACCGTGCGTGAGCTCGTGACCGACGACGTCGAGCGATCGCGTGAAACGCCGGAAAATCACGCCGTCACCATCGCCGTAGGCCATCTGCCGACCGTCCCAGAACGCGTTGTCGAGCGGGACGAACCGGCCGCGCCCGTCGGCCTCGACGAGATGCACAGTGCCGACGAGTGTCATCCCGTCGCCGTCGAGCGAGTTGCGCTTGAACACCGTATCGTAGAAGTCGTACGTCGCACCGGCGTGATCGAACGCCTCGTTCACCGCGGGATCGGCGACGGGTCCCTGTCCTTCGGAGCGCACGAGGACGCCGGGCAGTCTGTCGCTCTTCTTCGCATCGTACAGCAGGCGGTGCTTCCCGACTGTCGGCGACCGCGGAGCCATGAGCGATGGCGCGGCCTGGGCCCGCGCGCGCGCCGCTCGCATGTTCGCCGCGGCGGTGAGGTTCGCCTCGGCGCGCGCGCGAACTTCGGCGTCGTCGGAGCGCAGCAACCGCTCGGTGATATACGGCGGGATGATGCACTGGATCGGGTCGCGCTGGCACATCGTTGTGCCTCCTCGAGTAGTGATGGAACGCCAGAGTCCGCTGCTCCCGCAGACGGATGATCGACGACGACCACAACGGCGGCACATTATTGCGCCGCCGGGGTCTCCGGTCAAGGAGTGGCTCAATTGTGTAGGAACCCGCTGCGAACTACGAAGGCTTCTTGCCCGCCGTCGTGTCGTGTTTCCCCTGTAGCCTGAAGGCGAAAGGCTGCTCGGAGAGCTGGCGCACGGCCTTGGTGCCCATCATGGCCGGCCTGAATCGCATGCCGGGCAGCGCGGCTCGCACGGCTCGCGCGAACGATTCATTCGTCGTCTCGAGCACCTTGAACGTCGAGAGGTCGACGAGGCCGGTGGAGTCGACGACGAAGCGCACGCGCACCAACCCTTCGATTTCCTTCGCCATCATGTCCTCGGGATACGCCGGGGCGGCGCTTCGCGGATCACGGACGGCAGCGCTGTCCACGTCCAACAGTGCGAATGCGCCCATGGATTCGGCCATCTTCTGCTGCTCTGCGATCAGCTCCGGCGTGCCCGCTGTGCCGCCTTCGGGCTTCTCCACTTGAAGCTTGAACGGATCGGGCGATTTCGTCGCGGAACGGCCGGTGGCCGAGCCGGAACCACCGACGGAGGCCGACGATCCCGTTAAGCCGCCGGGGACGCGCAGATACGTAAGGCCTTCGTCTCCGATCTTCGGCGCGCGATCCTGCGGGAAGAGATATTCCGCGATGCGCTCCTCGAATTCCGTGGCGGCGCGAATCGCGGGCCGCGAGCCGAACAGGAGCGCGGTGACCAAACTCCCGTGCACGAGCATGCTCACGACGACCCCACCGACGGGGCGGGGCGCCTTCGTCTTGCCGGAGGCGATCAGGGTGTTGAACACCGTTCTTCTATGATATGGAATTCGGGAAGCGGGAGCCACCCCCGCTCGCCGGGGCGGCCTGCATTTCGTGATCTACCCCGTTCGGAGCCGCCGGTATCACGACACCCGGCCATTCCCGCGCCAATCCCCAATGGATGACCGGTCAGTTCCGCGCTGCCTCGGCCAGCCGATCCAGAATCCGCATATTGAGCAGGGCGTCGCCCGCACCCACCCGCGGCTCCGATCCATCCAGGATCGCAGTCGCAAGATCGTCCACTTCGAGCTGGAACGTGTTGACCGGCTCGAACTCGATGATCTCCTCGCGATCCTTCGTGCGCACCGCGAGCTGCGGCTGCCCCGTCCACGACTTGAACGGATGATTCAGTTCGATCGTACCCGCAGTTCCGCTCAGTACGACTTTCTCATGGGCTCCGCTGTCGAACCCGCACGAAATGATCGCATGGCGGCCGGATCCGTAGTCGAGCACGCCCTGCAGACTCGTGTCGACCTTCCTCACCGGGTGAAAAGTCGCCATCGCCTTCATGCCAACCGGCGAGTCGCCCAGAAACAGCCGGCTCGCGCTCACGCAGTAACAGCCGACGTCGAGCAGCGATCCGCCGCCCCACTCGGCGTTCATTCTCACATCGTCGGCGTTGAACATCGGAAAGCGGAACGACGCCTCGACGGCCATCAGCGCGCCGATCGCTCCAGAGCGCACGAGTTCCTGCGCCCGCGGTATTTGCGGATGGTGGCGGTACATGAATGCTTCCGCCAAGAGCTTGCCGGTCGACTCGGCCACGCGCAGCATCTCCTCGCAGTCGCGTGCGTTCATCGCGAGCGGCTTCTCACAGAGCACGTGCTTGCCGGCGCGCAGAGCGGCGATCGAGAGTTCCTTGTGCAGTCCGTTGTGCGTCGCGATGTAGACGGCGTCGACGTCAACATCCCTCAGCAGCGCGGCGTATGAATCGTACGCGCGGGTGGGCCGCACCGACTCCGCGCGGCTCAGTTCGCGGCTGGCCGCCGCATGGAGTGTCGCGCGCTTCGCCGCGCGAATCGCCGGCGCAATCTGGTTGCGGGCGATACGGCCCGCGCCGATGAGACCGAACCTGACCACTGCCGTTGTCGTCATTTGATCGCCGGACTTGGACGCTAGCATGCCTGGACTGCAACATAACCTCAACCCCCCGGTCCCCATGAAAGCCACAACTCTCGCGCTGGCGCTCCTTGCTCTCGCGCGACCCGCGCTCGCCTCCGCGCAGGAACGCGAAGACCGCACCCTGCTTACGCAGGCCCAAATGACGTCCATCATCAACGAGGTCTCGGGCGAGCGCGCGATGCACCACGTGGAGGAACTCGTCCCGTGGCAGCGCGTGCGCGCGCCCGAAGAGTATTCCGGGCCGATGCATGAAAGCCAGGTGATGGCTCGGCTCGCCAAGGAGTACGGCTTCAGCAACGTCTCTATCGTGGCGGTGCCGTCGCCGGGCACGACGCCCCAGCCCACACAAGGCGAACTCTGGATGACGACGCCCAAGAGCGTCAAGCTGTTCGACATCCACGATCTCGCGCTCGCGCTCGCCTCGACGAACGCGAACGGCGACCTCTCCGCCGAGCTCGTCGACGTGGGGGCCGGGCGCGCCGCGGACTTCGAGGGCAAGGATGTCACCGGCAAGTTCGCCCTGTCGTCCGGGAATACGGGAGCTGTCTACGCGCAGGCGACGCAGCACGGCGCCATCGGCGTGCTCGCGATCAGCGCGATCGGATTTCAGCGCTCCATCGACTACCCGACACAAGTGGTCTGGTCCACCGTGAACGCGAAGCCGGGCACCGTCGCCTGGTCGGTCACACCGGCCGTCCAGCACAACCTCGCGGCGATGCTGCTCCGCGGCGACAAGATCACGATCCGGTCGGTCACCAAGAGCGTCGACGTGCCGAACAAGCTGGAATACGTGCACGCCGAGATCCCCGGCGACGGAAGCACCACGCAGGAGGTCGCGATCAGCGGCCACCTGTATGAAGGGTTCATCAAGCAAGGTGCCAACGACGACAATTCAGGCTGTGCACTCACGATCGAGATCGGCCGGGCGTATCTCAAGCTCATCGCCGAGGGGAAGCTTCCCCGCCCCAGGCGGACGATCAACTTCCAGTGGGTGCCCGAGATCTCGGGCACGAACGCGTACCTGAACGCGAACCCGGAGAAGGCGAAGAACATCATCGGCACGCTGAACTTCGACATGGAAGCGATCCGCGTGTCGGAGAGCAGGAGCTATTGGGTGCTCCAGCGCACGCCCGACACGTTCCCGTCGTACCTGAACGACATCGCGCAAAGCATGATGGAGTACATCGCCGACGTCTCGCGCGAACGTGTGCGCTTCCGGCGCTCCGGATACGCCCCCACGCAGCCAGTGGAGTCGGCGCATGGAAGTCGCGACGCGTTCTACATCAAGATCGACAAGCACTACGGCTCCAGCGACCACGTGACGTACATGCAGCACGGAATTCCTGCCGTCATGTTCATCACGTGGCCGGACATGTGGTATCACTCGTCGGAGGACACGCCGGACAAGCAGGATCCCACGCAGTACAAGCGCGCGGCCGCGGTCGGGCTCGGCGGACTCGCCGTGCTCTCGACCGGCACGGACGAGATGGCGGCGCGCGTGCTCAACGAAAACGTCGGGCGCGGCCTCGCACGCATGGGTGAGTCGCACACCAAGGGACTCGGCTACATGGCCGATGCCAACGACGGGCCGACGCTCACCAGCGCGTATAAGGAGGCGCGCGTGGCGATCCAGCATCAGGCCGAAATCGAGAAGGGCGTGGTGCGTTCAGCGAGCGTGCTCTGGACGAACACCGCCGACGGAAAGAAGAGGACGGCGGCATTCGAACCGCTAATCGACCAGCGCGCGAACGGGCTCTTGAACGAAGTGAAGGCGGCGTATCAGCTACAGGCTCTGCAGCGAAACGTGCCGGCGGCCGAACCGGTGGTCACCGCCGACGAGCGCGCCGCGGCGGGCCTGCTGGTGGAACAGGTTCCGGCGGCACCGGGCGCGGGAGGGCGCGCGGGCGGTGGTGGCGGCGGTGGTGGTGGCCGTGCTGGAGGCGGGGGCGGTCGCGGAGCCAATACCGGACCGGCGGTGCCGGAAGAGTTTGGTGCCGAGTTCTCGATTCTTCTGACGAAGGGATTGACCGCGCTTCAGATTCGCGACTTTCTTTCCGGCGAGTTCACGCCGCTTCCGCTCGCCGACGTCATGGCCGTACTCCGCGCACGCGAAGCGGCGGGCGCAATCAAGCTCGTTCCGAAGCCAGCTGGCAAGTAGAAGTGTGAGGGAAAACGACGGGACCGATCGACGCACCGATCGGTCCCGTCGTTTCTTTTTTTTCGCAGCCGATAGCTCACCGCTGACAGCTCACGACCGTGAGCTCCGGGCGGACAACCGTCAGTGGCAGTACCTCGAATTGTGGCGGGCGCTTCACCCATTTGGGCGATACCGCGGGCGGTAGCTGCGGAATATCGTTTGAGAGTCCCTGAGATATCTGTCCACTTTACCGCAGAGGCGAACATCATGTTCCTGACAATCGGCGTCATACTTGTGTTGCTTTGGGCGCTCGGGGCGTTCGTAGTGCCAATCGGCGGCGGGTTGATCCATATCCTGCTGGTACTCGCGCTGATTTCAATAGTCTGGCATCTCATGAGCGGAAGGCGAGTGGAATAGCGCCGTCGTTGGCGAGCGCCGCACATGTCGTCTAGCGTTCGCGTTGATGCTCGCGGTGACATTGCCCCGCAGTACTTTCCCGGCGCCCGCCGCCAATGACGCGGCGCTTCGTGCGGCACATCCAGGCGGGGTTTGCGCTGACGCTCCTCGCGATTGCCGTCGTGGGCGGGGCAGCCTTGCGCACCGCCGCCGTGACGAACGACAGCGCCGCATGGGTAGCGCACACCCTCCAGGTGGAGGCGCAGCTTGATGAAGGCGCGGCGCTGATCAGCTCCGCCGAAGACGGCGCGATGGGGTACGTCCTGACCGCCGATACTGGTTCTCTCGCTGTCTACACCTCTGCGAGAATCGCGCTGCCTGCGGTCGTCGAGCGAGTCCGGGTGCTTACAGCCGACAACCCGAGTCAGGAATTGCGGGCGGACTCGCTCGCGGCGCTCACGAGCGCCCAGTTGAAGCTGTTCGAACAAATCGTCGGCCCGCGGGCCGCGCTGGAACCTGCGACTGCACGCAGTTCGACCGAACGTGAAGAGCGCCAGGGCATGGCCCGAATTCGCAGGGTTGTCGCTCGGATGCGGGGTGAAGAACAGCGACTGCAGAATGAACGTTCGGCGAGGTTGTCCACGGTGACCCGCCAAGCACGTGTCGCCGCCTGGGCGGGAATACTCCTCGCACTCGCGGCCGTATCAGTCGCCGGCGCGATGATCAGCCGTGAGTTGAGGCAGCGCCAGCGGGCCGAGGCGGCACTCGCCGCAAGCGAGTCACACTACCGCACCGTCCTCAACAACGTGACCGACGCCGTATTCGTCACAGACACCGTCGGACGGTATCTCGACGTCAACCCGCAGGGATGCGAGTTGACAGGCTATTCGCGAGCGGAGCTGCTTCGACTCACGGCGGCGGACACATACTTGCCTGAAGAGCGGCCGCTGGTGGCGGAGCGAATCGCCGCAGTCACCGCCGGGCGTGTCCTGTCGTACGACCGCCGAATGCTGCGGAAGGACGGCTCGGTCATTCTCATTGAAGTCACGGCGGTGCTGCTCCCCGATGGCCGGATACTGACCACCTTTCGGGACCTTTCCGAACAGAGAAAGGTCGAGAACCAGATCCGGGAGAGCGAGCAGCGGTTTCGCGAGCTCGCGGAGAATGTGCGGGAGGTGTTCTTCAGCATGGATCCGGCAACCGGCCGCGTCCAGTACGTGAGCCCTTCATACGAAGAGCTGTTCGGGCATTCTCGCGAACATGCATATGCCACGCCTCATGCGTGGACCGAGGGGATCCACCCCGACGACCGCGATCAGACGTTCGCAGCCGATCGACTGGCGGCCGAATCGGGCGTGCAGGCCGATTCAGTGTACCGCATCGTGCGGCCCGACGGCTCGACGCGCTGGGTTCGCGGCCGGTCGAGTCCGGTGCGGAACGCGAAGGGCGAGATCATCCGCGTGGTTGGAATCGCCGAGGATATCACCGACTTGAAGCGCACCGAGGCGCAGTCGCTGCAGTCGGCGAAGATGGAAGCGGTGGGCCGGCTGGCGGGCGGCATTGCGCACGACTTCAACAATCTGCTCACGGTGATCATGTCCTACGGGCAGTTACAGATCGACGAACATGCGTCCGATGATCCGCGCCGCCCCGACCTCGAACAGATCGTCAGTGCCGCACGCCGCGCGGCGGACCTCACGAAGCAGCTTCTGGCCTTCAGTCGGAGACAGGTGCTTCAACCGCAGGTGCTGGACCTGAGCGACCTGGTCATGAACCTGACCAGGATGCTCGAGCGAGTCATCGGCGAGAACATCGAACTCAGGTCCAATCTCACGTCGCGCATCGGTTGCGTGCGCGCCGATTCCGGCGGGATTGAACAGATCATCATGAATTTGGTGGTCAACGCTCGCGATGCCATGCCGAGCGGCGGCACGGTGACCATCGAAACCGCGAACGTCGAGATGAATGGCGCGGATGTCGGCGCGCAGGATCCGATCGCACCCGGGTCGTACGTGCTGCTTGCCGTGAGCGATACCGGCGAGGGACTGGAGGAAGCGATCAAGGGCCATCTCTTCGAACCGTTCTTCACGACGAAGGAACGGGGCAAGGGCACCGGCTTGGGCCTCTCAACGGTCTACGGGATCGTCAAGCAGAGCGGCGGATACGTCGTGGCCGAATCGGAACGTGGCCGCGGGGCAACGTTCAAGGTCTACTTGCCTCGCATCGCCGAACCCGCCGAAGCGCTCCCCCCGAAGGGCGCACACACCGACATTCGCGGCGGCAGCGAGACCATCATGCTCGTGGAGGATGAAGCCGCTGTCCGGCAGGTGACCCGAACGGTGCTGGAGCGGCGGGGCTACACCGTGATCGAGGCCGACCGGCCCGAGTCGGCGATCGCACTCGCGGATTCTCTTCCTCACGCGCCGAACCTCGTGGTGACGGACGTCGTTCTCCCGGGGATCAGCGGACGAGAACTGGCTGGTCTACTCGAAGGGAAATGGCCCGGACTGAAGGTGTTGTACCTCTCGGGCCACATGGATGACGCAATCGCGCGACACGGTGTGCTCGAGCGTGGCGTCGCGCTCCTGGAGAAACCGTTCACGCCCGATGCGCTGGCGCTCAAGGTGCGGCAGGTGCTCGATTCTACGGGCAGGTGATCCATCCCCAGCGGCGCATGAATTCCCAATCGGAGCATTGCGCCCGTCGCCTGCTTCTCCAGGTGCTCAGTTCTTCATCCAGACGACGGCGTACAGGATGCCACCGCTGTCCATCAGCGCGGAGCGGGCGCTCGTGCATCCGGCGATTCCCATGTAGGCCATGACCGAGCTCGGCGGCCTCATGTAGGGCGGGTACAGCTCCACGAACTCGACGTCATCGGCATCGTAATTGTCGAGCGAGACCTGCCCGATCATCTGGCGTCCGTTGAGCAGCACGCACGCGACGTTAAGGCTCACCTGCATGTCGCGAAGGAGATTGACGGCGCTCGGCGCGCGCGTGATCGCCTCGCCGAGGGGGATGCTGCCGAGCGGCGCAAGCTCCTCCCTCGTGACGACGATGGATTGAACGTTGCGGCGGGAAAGCCGCTGCAGCGTCTCGAGCCAGACGTGTCGCGACGTGTTTCCCAGGCCCGAGAGCATTCGTTGCTTCGACTTCGAGAGCGTCGTGTCCATCGACGCCATGTGGACCACGACGCCGCGCCAGTCTTTCAGGTCTATGCTCTGCGTCACGCCGACGTAGCCCTCCCTCACCACGTGGAGGACGATCGGCCCGCTGCGCACGGCGGTGAACGTGAACCAGCCGTCGTCGCCGGTCGTATCGGCGGAGCCGCGGAGGCGGTCGCCGATCAGGTCGACCGTCGCGCCGGCGATCGGCCGGTTGCGCGCGTCCACCACGATACCGGCGAGCACGTTGATGCGCGCCCTCACCTTCACCGTGTCGAGCTCCTGGCGCGAAGGCACGAGCGTGAACGTGAGTGTCAGCGCGTCGTTCGCCAGCGGAGTCACGATCTGCAGGGCGGCGGGCAGGTAGCCGATGCGCCGCACGCCGATCGTGTGAATACCCTTCGACAGATTCGGCACCGAGAAGGCGCCCTGCGCGTCCGTGCGCACGCTGGACCTGGCACCGTCCACGTTGACCTCGGCATCGGGGAGGGGCTGGCCTCCCGCTGACCGGACGTGTCCGCGGAGCGGCGGAGTCGCGTCGGCGGGCTGCTGCGCGCCGGCAAGCGAGGCGGCGGCCACGCAGAGGACGGCGATCGCGCATCGAATGATCGGCTTCACCACGCACCTCCGGTTCGCCTCGGATACCCGACAGTCAGCAGGAGGATCGCACGCCACGGCATCGGGAGCAAGGCGGGGATGGCCCTCGCGAAAGCTCGGAAACAAGGACAGGACCGATCAGTGCACCGATCGGTCCCGTCGCTCTTGTCCCGCAGCCATGAGCTGGTCGCTGTCAGCTCACCGCTTTAGTTGTCAGCGCCGTCAGCTGACGGCTGTTCGGCCGTTGTCGTTCACCCGCACTCGGAAAACCCGCACACATGGCACTTCGCGCACCCCTCGGCGAACTCGAGCTGCGATCCGCAGTCCGGGCAGGTGCCGATGAAGGCTTCGCCGCCGTTGCCCGACGCCTCGAACATGGCCGACTGCTCCAATGCACCAGTCGACGAGCGCACCTTCACGCTCTCCGGCTTCAGCGTCATCTCCGGCTGAATCGCCTGGATCCCGGCGCTGGAGGTGAGCAGCTCCTGCTGCACTCCCTGCTTCATCTTCATCCATTCTTCGAGCGCGAGGCCGATCGCGTCCGGAACCGACATGACCTTGTTCGGTCCGAGTCCGACCGCGCGATCCGACGAGATCCCGCGCAGCTGACGGTGCAGCGCCTGGACCGAGATCCCCGAGCGCAGCGCGAGCGACATCAGGCGGCCGATCGCTTCGGCATCCGCCATCGCACTTCCACCGGCCTTGCCGAGATTGATGAACACCTCGAACGGCTGGCCCTTGTCGTCTTCGGTGATGTGCACGAACATCACGCCGAGCGGCGTCTCTTTCCTGATCGACGTCGAACGGAGCGTATCCGGGCGCGCGCGCTTTTGCCGGCGCTGCAGATTCTCCGCCTGCTCGTCGAACAGGAGTTTCTTGAGCTGGCCGATCTCCGCGTCCTTTTCCATGATCGCGCTGTGAAGATCGGCGACTTCCACGCGGGACTCGCCGGTCTTCCCACGCTCGGCCGCGGCGGCTTCCGTCGCGCCCGTCGAGAGCACCTGGTTGTCGCGCGAGCCGTCGCGATAGACCGTGACACCCTTGCAGTGCGACTTGTACGCGAGCTCGTAGATCGCGCGCACGTCTTCCTGCGTCGCGGTGTGCGCGAAGTTCGTGGTCTTCGAAATGGCCGAGTCGCAATGCTCCTGGAACGCCGCCTGCATGCGGATGTGCCATTCGGGCGCGATCGCGTTCGCCGTGACGAACACGCGCTGCCACTTGCCGGGCACCTCGGGGAAGCCGATGTGGCCTTCCTTCGCGATGCGCGCCATGAGCTCGTCGCTGTACCAGCCCTCGCGCTTCGCGATGGCCGTGAAGTCTTCGTTCACGTCCGGCATCTGCACGCCGGCCTGGTTGCGCATGAACGCGACGGCGAACAGCGGCTCGAGACCGCTCGAGCAGCCGGCGATGATGGAGATCGTTCCCGTCGGAGCGACGGTGGTGACGTTGCAGTTGCGCAGCATCTGCAACGGGCGGATCCGGGCGCCCGAAGCATCGCGTGCGCACGTGGCATCCGGCCCCCAGATGCTCTGCGCCCACTCGGGGAACGCGCCGCGATCCGTCGCGAGGCGCTCGCTTTCCTTCTTTCCCTCGACATCGAGGAACTCCATCACCTTCTTGCCGAACGCGACTCCTTCAGGGCTGTCATACGGAATGCCGAGGCGCACGAGCGCGTCGGCGAAGCCCATCACGCCGAGTCCGATGCGGCGAATGCGCTTCGCGAGCGCGTCGATCTCCGGCAGCGGGTACTTGTTGACGTCGATGATGTTGTCGAGGAAGTGCGTGGACAGATGGATGTCCTTCGCGAACGAATCCCAGTCGACCACGCCATCGTTGACGTAGTAACCGACGTTGACCGAGCCGAGGTTGCACACGTCGTACGGGAGCAGCGGCTGCTCGCCGCACGGGTTCGTCGCCTCGTAGGCGCCGAGGTGCGGAACCGGATTGTAACGGTTCGCCTCGTCGATGAAGAACACGCCGGGCTCGCCCGTGCGCCACGCGCCGACGAGCATCTTGTCCCAGACGTCCTTTGCGTGCATCCGGCCCGTCACCTTCTTGCTGACGGGATCCACGAGATCGTATTCGCCGTCGACTTCGAGCGCCTTCATGAAGGCGTCGGTGACACCGACGGAAATGTTGAAGTTCACGATCTGCGTGAGATCTTCCTTGCAGGCGATGAAGTCGAGAATGTCCGGATGATCGACGCGCAGGATTCCCATGTTCGCGCCGCGACGGGTTCCGCCCTGTTTAACGGCGTCGGTGCTCGCGTCGTAGAGCTTCATGAAGCTCACAGGGCCGCTCGCGACACCGGTCGTCGAGCGCACCATCGAACCCTTCCCGCGAAGACGCGAGAACGAGAACCCGGTACCGCCGCCGCTCTGATGGATGAGCGCCATCGAGCGCAGCGTGTCGTAAATGCCGGCGTGTCCATTGCTCAGCGCATCGTCGACCGGCAGCACGAAGCACGCCGAAAGCTGGCCGAGCGGACGGCCGGCGTTCATGAGGGTCGGTGAGTTCGGCTCGAACCGGCGCTGGGTCATCAGCGCGTAGAACGTCGCTGCCGTTGCCGAGACCTGTTCGTCTGTAGCCCCGTATCGCCTGTCGGCCTCCGCCACCACCGTGGCCACTCGCCAGAACATGTCCTCCGGCGTCTCTACCGGCTTGCCTGTCTTGTCCTTGACGAGGTAGCGCTTCTCGAGAACGGTGCGGGCGTTGCTGCTCAGCGACGCGAGCGTGGTGGTGGGGGTGGCAGGCAGCGGCATTCCGACTTCTCCAACGGGGTGAGCTTATGAAATCTATGACGGGGGGAGCTTTGGTCGGGCCGTTCCGGTGGAGCCAGAGCCAAGGGGGATGAAGCTATGGGCAGTCGTGAGTCCGCGCCATAAGGACGTAACTTCTTACAAATCAATCACTTGAAAGCGCAAAGTCACAGATCGGTGACGCCGGTGTCGATGAACATGAAAACATGGATTCCGGCCGCGATGACTCGATTCCAGCCGTGATGACCGGGGGGACGGAAGAGTATGCCCTTCGGGACCGCTTCGCCAGTGGCTTGCTCGCTCGCACGTCACTCGTTAGCCGCCTTAAGCGACGAGGAAGCGGGCACGGGGTAACGTCACGAAAAGGAGAGGGGAGGGACGAGAATCGACCCGATGCGGAATGCGGAAGAGGAATGGGGACGCGGGGTCGAGAGATGAGACGTGAGTAGAGATGAGACGTGAGTTCGGATACGGAATGCGAAAAGGGCGCGTCCGCGAAAGGTCGCGCCCTTCTCATCTCTCCCCGCTCACTCGCCACTCCCGTCTACACCCCGCATCCCGCATTCCTCTTCCGCACTCCGCATCGGGTCGAATCTCCCCACTCCTGTCTCCACCCCGCATCCCGCATCCGTCCTTATCGGTGCCGCGGAAACTCGCCGGCCCGATGCCGCTGCTGCATCTCCACGTACGAAAGGTGCCCGTTCGCGAGCCGGGCGCGCTGCTCGGGGTTCAGCGTCCTCACCACCTTGCCCGGAACGCCGAGCACCAGGCTGTCGGGCGGAATCACGGTGCCTTCCGATACCACGGCGCCGGCGCCGATCAGGCTCCCCCGCCCCACGACGACCTTGTTCAGCACCACCGCGCCCATCCCGATCAGCACATCGTCCTGCACGAGCGCGCCGTGCACGATCGCCCTGTGCCCGATCGTCACGCGCTTGCCGATGATGCACGGGATTCCTTCCTCGCAGTGCAGCACCGCTCCATCCTGCACGTTGCTGTCCTCGCCGACCTCGATGCGATCAACGTCGCCGCGCAGCACCGCGGTGGGCCAGACGCTCGCGCGCGCACCGAGGTGCACGTCGCCGATGACTACCGCGGTCTCATGTATGAACGCCGTCGGATCTATCATGAAGGTGTTGTTGAAAATCTGACCATGGAAAACTGACGACCGAAAACCGTTGACTCGTTCTTCGCGGCCGGTCAAAACGCGAGACCCAGCGCGAAGTACACGACGACGTTCCCTCCCCCAAAATACTGACGCCCCGCCAACGGCGTCGCCATGCCGAAACGAAACGTGTACGGCACGTCGTACTCGAACGCGGTATCGAGATGCAGCTCGGCACCCGCGCTCGCCATCCAGTCGTGCGGCGTCCCGTCGGGGCAGAGCACGGACGCCGTGAGCCCGTACGGACACCACGCGCTCGCCGCGTCGGCGAACACGATGGCGCTCACACGCTGCAGGAACACCGGGAGCATCTTCAGTCCCGCCGCCGGCACGGCGATCGGCGCGCGATACTCGAGGTTCGCCCCGAGCGCGCGCGTCCCCTGCTGCACTCCGGCGGGAAACCCGCGGACAAAAAATGTTCGCTGCGGATCGCCGAGCGTGACGCCGGGCGCGATGCTCAGCGTCGATCCGCTGATACCGCCCGCCTTGAGTTCGTCGGTGGCCTTCTCGTCTTCCCAGCCGGCCGCGACCCGAAATGCCAGCACGTGGTGCGCGAACCCCGGCAAGTCGAGCGACTTGAATGCCGACGCCACACCGATCACGCTCGTGCTTCGCGTGGCCGTCGGATCGTCCGCCAGCCAGCGCTGCCTCGCCGACATGGCAAGCTGTATTCCGTCCTCCGGCGAGATCGCGAGAGCCGGCCGGCGCGCATTGCTCCATCCCGCGTTCACGAAGAAGGCAGGATACGCGTACACCGTCGTGAATCCCGTGTCGAGCTTCGCAATCAAGGACCGCGGCTCGGTTCGGTAATCCTGCCACTCCGTCTCCACGCCCACCGAGAGGTACGCGTTCGACGTGACCCGCGGCCGCAAACCCGTGAGCGCGACGTCGACGATCCTGCGCCGGCGCGCAATCGTGCCGGCGGGGATCTTCGTTCCGGCCGAATTCGTGCCGACGATGGTCCCATGCTCCCAGTCCTCCTGCGTCGTCACGCCGAGCACCGGATTGCCGAACCCGGCGTACTGGTACGAGAAGTTCCAGTTCGGCTCCTGGTGACGCGGCTCGTACGTCAGCTGCAGTTCGTAGTCGTGACGGCCGATTACGTCGCTTCCACTCGTAAGGAAGCCGAACATCGGGCGGCGGTCGTCGCTCTGCTCGAGCGCGGGAAGCCAGTAGCGCGGCAGCATCGACCGAAACGGCGAGTACGATCGCGCCGGCGCGCTGACCGTGACGCTCGTGTCGCGCCGCGACTTCGCCAGCACACTGGTGGAATCCGCCGCGGGAAAGGCTCCCTGCGCCGGAACGAGCGCCACGTGGAACCCGTCGCCCCTGTAATGCAGCGTCGCGAGCTGCGTGCCGTCGGGACTCGGCTCGTTCTCGAACAGCCCCGTCGCGGATTCCGCGATGCGCACGAGCGAACCGTCTGAGACGGTCGCGCGATAAAGCGCCGACCGCCCGCTGCGATCGCTCGTGAAATAGATCATGCGATCGTCCGCGGCCCAGCTCGGCGCGTTGTTCACGGCGTGCGCGTGCCCGACCGTCTTGATCACGCGGCCGGCGGCGTCGAGAATCACGATCTCGGTCTCTGCGCCATGCGTCCATCGCGTCGCCGCGATGCGCGTGCCGTCGTGCGACCACCGCGGCTCCGACCAGACTGTGTCGGGGCTCGAACTCGTCAGCGGAAATATCTCGACCGAGGCGCCCGACACTCTCACGTGCACGAGCCGGTCCGCGCCCGGCGTCACCTGCACGGCGACGACGTCAACGTCGCCCGAGCTCCGGTCCCGCGCCGGGCCTGCCGGCATCGCGTCCGGCTGCATGAGGCGCGCGCCGTTCGTCAGCCGCCGTGTCTTTCCATCCTTCTCGAGGTAGAGATCGTTGCGGAGCGTGTACGGATCGACGAAATCCGCTTCGGCAAACACGCGCGCGCCGTTCTTCAGCGGTGACGTGATGTCGAGCGTCTTCCGCACGGCGAGAAGCCTTGGCTGGCCGCCCGTCGTCGCCACCTCACGCAGCGCGGGAAGCGAACGACCGTCGTCGTTGGCGTACGCGATGTGACCCGGATCGATCCATCGAAGACGCTCCGCGGTCCATCCATGACCGGTGATGTCGCGAATGGGCGTGCTCTTCGCGGCGAGCGAGAACGCGTTGCGGCGGATGGAGTCGGTCCACACGCGCCACGCGTTGTCGAACGACACGCCGAATCCGCGCTTCGCGTTCGCGTTGAGCAGAAAGGGAATCGTGCGCCCCGCGCTCACGTCCACGAAGTCGCGCATCGTCGCGGGCCCCTGCGTGCGCGCGACGAAGTCCATCAGGAGCGATCCGTACGCGTACGCCACTTGTCCGAGCGGATAGCTCAGGGTCGACGCCGACAGCGCGTTCAGCGCGGGCGTGACGCTGTCGAGCGCCTGCGCGCGCACGACCATCGCGTGGTCGGTGCCGACGATGCGGCCCGAGCCGGTGAGCCGCGACTCGTAGTAGACGGCAATCCCCTCGTCGAGCCAACTCGGCGTATACAGGTTCGGGAAGAGGAACGGGTTGCGGCCGAGCACGTATTGCGCCGCACGCCACCAGCCGGCCGTGCGGTCGAGATGGAAGATGTGGGTGAGCTCGTGCGTCACGACGAGGTCGATCCAGTCGTCGAGAAAACTCAGCGACGTCGCGTCGACCGTCGGGCGCGCGTAGATGACGATGCGATTCGTCGGGAAGACCGTCGCGTACCCGTTCGAGACGTCGAGATTGTCGCCGATCGTGAGATCGATCGGACCGCGCGGTTCATGCAGTTCCTTCGCGAGGCGGCCGTACGCGCGCTCGATGCTGCCGGCGGCGCGGCGCGCGACCGGCTCGAGTCCCGGCGCGAAGTTGATGTGAAAATGTTCGGTGGCGATCGTCCGCCAGTGCAGGTCGGGCGCGACCTGCGCGTGCGAAGCGGACGCGACGAAGACCGTGCAGAACAGGATCGCGTACAGCGCGCGCACCGCGAGCGCCGGCCAGCGGCGGAGAAGGACCGTCACTGCCTGGCCGCGAACGAGCGGAAGTATTCTTCGAGGCCGTCGACGATTCCCGCGGCGTATCGTTTCTGGAAACTCTCGTCGCGAAGCGCCGCTTCCTGCTCAGGGACGATCAGGAACGCTCCCTCGCAGAGAATCGCCGGCATCCAGCTCTGCCGCACGACCGCGAGGTTGTCGTAGTTGATGCCCATATCGGGGAGCCCGATCCGGCGCACGAGCCCGCGCTGCACGGCGCGTGCGAGCGGTTCGGCCTGATCGAAGAAGAAGTAGGTGTTGGTGCCGTTTCTCGTGCGATACGGATTGACGCCGTCGGGATATGCGTTGAGATGAACGCTGACGAATGCTTCCGCGCTTGCGCGGCGGGCCGAGATGGGGCGGTCGCCGAGCGGAACGGGGGCGCGCGTGGTGCGCGTCATGATGACCGTGGCGCCCCTGGCCTCGAGCATGGCGCGCAGCTGCTGTGCGACCGCGAGCACCGCGTCGCCCTCGTACAATCCGGTCGGGCCGGTCGAGCCGATCGGCGGATGTCCGGGATCGACGGCTATCACGCGGCCCGCGAGCGGGCGCGCTGCGTCGACGGTCGGCGCGTGCCGCACGCGCAGCACGAACGCTCCGCGATCCCACAGTGCGAGCCAGCCGAACGCCTGCTGGCGGAGGTGCACCGTGAAGCGAACGCGGTCTGACGACGCTTGTTCCCAGGTCACGTCGCGAACGGTGGGATCGTTCGTGGCGAAGTTCACGATGTCGACGTTGGAGACTGTACCGTAGAGGGTCAGGATGAGCGCATCCCCATTTACCTCTACCTGATAGGCCGGCTTCTCCGTCACCGGAATGCGGAGGTCGGTGAATTGCTCGTTGGAGACCACCCGCGAGTTGGACGCCGTGCGCCGCGGACGCGAGGCAGCCGGGTCGACGAATTGGACGGCCTTCTGGTCGACCCATGCCTCGAGCTGCGCGTCGAGCCGGACGCGGTACGAAGTTCCGCGCATTCCGGTGAGTTCCAGGACGGTGCCCGGAAAAAGGAGCCACTTGTACGTGCCGTTGGGCGTCGGGCGCAGGATGCTCACCTGGTCGGTGTCGCTGGCCGCATCGACATCGGCGTTCAGCAGCGAGACATAGCGGCTGGGCGCCGCGTCCATCGCCACGACCGCGGCCGTCTGAACGGTGACCGAATCGCGACCGCGGCGCACGACGATGGTTCCGGCGTGCGCGAGTTCGCGCGCATTCACATCCGTGCTCCATGTGACGCCCGCACCGTGGATCAGCGGACGCGAAGTTCCATCCCCCTCTTGCAGCAAGACGTTCGCGTTCGCAGGCGCCCGGACCGAGACGCGCACGCGTTCGTCGCCGCGCAGTCCGACCGTTCCCGATGGTGTCACGCTGCCCGGGTCGACCGCGAGAGGTCCGGTGTCGGGGAGCGGCATGGGAAGAGGTCGGAGCGAAACCGGAACCGTCGCGTCCACGCTGAACTCTCCCTTCACCGCGCGCAGCTCATATCGGGGAGCGTCGCCCGACGGCACCGGCAACCAGGCGAGAAACGCACCGTTAGGCAGGACCGGGACCTCGAATCCGTCGATCATCAGGTGCGCCGCGCCGGAGCCGGTGGATCCGAAAATGAAGTTCGAGTCGCGAACGGTCAGTACCTGCTTAGGAGCCGGGTATACGACACGTAGATTCAGTGGACCATCCACGGTCGGAATGGGCGGCAGCGAGGGAGCGGTCACCGGGACGTCCGTGGTTGCCGATCGAGCCGGCGCGCCGGCAGGGGCGGCGGCTGGCGGGACGGGGGCGGCAGCCGGGGGAGGAGCGAGCACGGGCTCCGGCGCCCGCGAACAGGCAACCAGAACTACGAGCGCCGTGGCTCGACAAAGTGGTGCCAGTCGCATGCGCGAAAACTATAGTGGTGGCGTTCGACTGGCCGCTACCCGAACCCCGGTCTATATTCGCCCCGCTCAGGACAAAATGACCATCCCGCGCCGCGTCGCGGGATGCTATCGGAGATGATCGCGTGAATCGCTGCGGCTTCTGTGGCCGTGAGAATGATGAGCAGTCCAAGTTCTGCATCGACTGCGGCAAGCCCGTGGTCAAGGGCGGGGCTCGTGTCATTTCCGTGCCCGCGATGCTCAAGCCGTCCGGCGCGCAGGTCGAGCGTCCGGCCGGTTCCGAGCCCGTCCACGCCTCGAAGGGAATTCCCGATACCCGCGTCTCGTCCGCCGCGGCTCCGAAGGGAGGGATGGTGAAAGCCTGTGCAAGCTGTGGAAAGGCGGTCGATTCCTCGCTGCCGTTCTGCCCGCACTGCGGCACACGGGTCGACGGTGCGCCCACGAAACGCAGCAGCACCGCGACCTTCACCGCCCGTGGCACCGGAACGGGGCCGAAGCTCTCGCTGCTCGACGAAGCGGGCGAGGTGAAGAAGTCGTTCACACTCGATCGCGGTGAAGCCACGTTCGGCCGCAGCGAAGGCGACATTCGTTTTCCGGAAGACGTGTTCCTGAGTCCGGTTCACGCGCAGATCTCGATGCGTGACGGCCTGCTCCTCGTCCGCGACCTCGGCTCTCGCAACGGCACGTGGGTCTTCACCGACGGACCGTACCGCCTGCAGGACGGCGACACGATCCTCATCGGCTCGCAGCTGATTCGGTTCAGGCGGCTCGGCTATCCAGGCCCTCACCCGCCGGAAGCAGACCAGACGCGCCGCCTCGGATCGTTCACGCCGAGCGCCGACATCGCGGTGCTCGCGCAGCTGCGCGCCGACGGCAGCGCGCGCGATACGATGCACCTTTCGCCCGCGCGCAGCGTGAAGATCGGCCGCGACCAGGGCGACTGGGTGTTTCCGTACGACCAGACCATGAGCGGCAAGCACGCCGAAGTTCGCAGCGAAGACCTCGAGTTCATCGTGCTCGACGACGGGAGCCGCAACGGCATCGCGGTCGCGGTGCGAGGCGAGAAACCGGTGAAGCCCGGCCAGCGCTTCCTGATCGGCGACCAGACACTGCGCGTGGAGAGCGTGTGAGCGACCAGAAAGTCTGTCCGACGTGCGGCACCGAGTATCCGCTGTCGGAGCGGTTCTGCCCTCGGGATGGAACGGCCCTGCGCAGCTCGAACGCGCAGGGCGACCTGATCGGATCGATCGTCGCCGAGCGCTATCACATCCTCAAGAAGCTCGGCGAGGGTGGGATGGGCACGGTGTATCTCGCCGAGCACGTGAAGATGGGACGGAAGGCCGCGTTGAAGGTCATGAATCCCGGGATGAATTCCGATCCCGACGCGATCGCGCGGTTCAACAGGGAGGCCGCGAACGCGAGCCGGCTCAATCATCCGAACGTCTGCGGCATCTATGATTTCGGTGAGACGCCCGAGGGGCTGATCTACCTCGCGATGGAGTTCATCGAGGGCGAATCGCTGACGAGCCTCATCGAGAAGAACGGGTTCCTGCCGGCGCCGCGCGCGGCGTCGATCATCCATCAGGCGGCGGACGCCCTGGCGGTGGCCCACGACTACGGGATCGTGCATCGCGACTTGAAGCCGGACAACATCATGATCGCAAAGGGCCGCGACGGCAGCGACATGGTGAAGGTGGTGGACTTCGGCATCGCCAAGGCGAGCTCGAGCGACGCGCAGAAAGTGACGAAGACGGGGCTGGTGGTGGGCACTCCCGAGTACATGAGTCCAGAGCAGCTCGCGGGCGACAAGCTCGACGGCCGCAGCGACATCTATTCGCTCGGGCTCGTGGCCTTCAACTGCCTGACCGGCCAGCTGCCGTTCCAGAGCAACTCGGCGCAGGAAGCGATGATCATGCGGCTCACCGACCAGCCGAAGACGCTGGCCGAGATGAAGCCCGATATCGACTGGCCGCCGGAGTTGCAGGCCGTCATGGACAAGGTGCTCGCGCGCGACGCGGACGAGCGGTATCAGAAGTCGGCGGAGTTCGGCCGCGACATCGCGAAGGCGGTGGAGAACATGCCGGCGGCGGTCGCGGCGGCGGCGGGGACGATGGTGATGGGCGCGGCTGCCGCGGACGTTCCGAAGACGCGGATGGCGTCGAAGGGTGGGGCGACGGCGAAGATCGAGGCGGCCGCGCCTGTTCCCGATGCGGCGGCGCCGGCGAAGAAGAGTCCGGTGATGATGATTGTTGCGGCGGTGGTGGTGCTCGCGGGGATCGGGGGCGGGGTGATGTTCATGAAGAGGAATGGAGGCGCCGGAGCACCGCCGACGAAAGCCGAGGTGCCGGCTGCGGGGACTCCCGCGCCGGTAGGGGATCAGTCGAAGGCCTCGGCGCCGCAGAATGACACGAAGAAGGCGGATCCGAAGGCGCCGGTAACGATGATGGGGAAACCGGCGGTGACCGCGCCTGCGACCAATCCCCCGGCAGGTGCGGCGGCTCCCGCGGTCAGCGCAACGGAGACGATCGCCAAGTGGCAAAAGATCGTGAATTCGGATCCGAGTGCCACGGATGCTACCAATGCCATTGAGGCGATCAATCCATTGCTCGAGAAACTCACAGGCCAGGAACGCAGTATTGCTCTATACGTGCAGATGGTGGCGTACGTGCGGCTGGACGACGACGCGCAGGTTTGCAGAATCTCAAAAGCAATTCTCGCAGGGAATCCCGACGCGAGTAGAGCGGAAGGCGCGAAGGGAGCGCAGCAGGGCCGAAACTGCAAGTGATCGCTCTTGTGATCCACATCACCAGCAAATAGAAGCTCTGCTCCTCGCGCACCCTCCGACTGCCGCGTTAGGTTCCACTGTCCAATAATCAGCCCGCCACGTAACCTCGCCCTCGTGACCGCCAACAGCACCCCCAATTCCGGCGAGATCATCGTCCACGTCTTCGGCAGGACCGACGTGGGGCGCACGCGCGAGCACAACGAAGATTCGTTCGTCGTCGCGGACCTCAACACCATGAATGCGACGCTCCAGCCCGAGGTGCGCACACACCATCCGGGCAAGATGGGATCGCTCTTCATGGTCGCCGATGGCATGGGCGGCGCCGCCGCAGGCGAAATCGCGAGCGCGATGGCCACGGAAGTCGTGCTTCAGGAGCTCGATGCGCGCTGGCGGCACGCCGCGGAACACGACTCCGAGACGTTCGCGCGCGCCATCAAGGCCGCCACCGAAACCGCCAACGCCCGCATTCATCGCTACGCCACCGAACATCCCGAGAATCGCGGGATGGGCACCACCGCCACGATCGCCGGCCTGCTCGCCGACACGCTCTATCTCGCGCAGGTCGGCGACAGCCGCGCATACCTCGTGCGCAACGGCGTCGCCCAGCAGATCACGAAAGACCAGTCGCTCATGCAGAAGCTCGTCGAGGCGGGCGAGCTCACGGCCGAGGAAGCGGAGGTCAGCGAGCGTCGCAACATCATTCTCCAGGCGCTCGGCCCCGAGCCGGTGGTGAAGGTCGATCTCACACACCAGCAGGTGCGGCGCGACGACGTGCTCGTGATCTGCAGCGACGGCCTCTCGGGCCAGATCCGCACCGCCGACATCGCGCGCGTGGTCGAGGAAGAGCCCGACCTCGTCAACGTCTGCAAGCAGCTGATCGATCTCGCGAACGAGGCCGGCGGCCCCGACAACATCACGGTGATCGCCGCGCGCTTCGACGGCGCGGGACTCAGCGCGGCATCGGCCGGCGAAGGCGTGGGACATCAGCCGTACACCAGCGAGTCCGAATCGCGCACGACGATGCCGGTCAACCTGAGCGCGGTGCAGGCGCTGGAAGATGCAGCCGACAGCGCATCGAAGACCGACCGTACGGTCACGCTGCCGCGCCGCTCGCCGGCCGCCTCGAACTCGCCGACCGCGCCGATGGAGCCCCGCGCGCGCGCGCCGCTCCCCGAAGGACGCGTTCCGAAGAGCCTGCTGCGCCTGATCTTCGGCGCGATCGCACTCATCATCATCGGCTGGCTCTACTACAAGTTCCGCAGCTGATGCGCGTCGAGCTGCGCATCACCAGCGGGTCGCGCGCTGGCCAGCGCGAGCTGTTCGACAAGTCGGTCATCAGCATCGGCCGCCACCCACTCAACGACCTGCGCTTCGATCCGGAGCGTGATCCCGACGCCTCGTCGCGCCACGCGGAGATCCGCATCCTCGGCGACAAGGCGACGCTGCACGATCTCAACAGCACGAACGGCACGTTCGTGAACGGCCAGCGCATTGCCGGCGAACGCGCACTGTTCGACGGCGATCTCATGTCGTTCGGACGCGAAGGGCCGGCGGTGGAGTTCCATACGGTGACCGCCGTGGCCGCGACCGACCGCACACGCGCTTCCGGCGCCGCCGTCGCCGCGACGCCAGCCGCCGTGCCATCCGCTCCGTCCGCTCCTGCCGCGTCAGCCGCGCCGCCGCGCCGCGACACCGGCGCGCGAATCGCGGACGCGGTTCACGCGCAGACCGGCACGCTCCGCAAGATGGTGATCGGGCTGGGCGTGCTCGTCGTGGTCGGCGCTGGAACGGCGTACTGGATCGGCCACCGCGACTCCGCGCAGGCGCAGGCCCGCGTGGACGAGCTGCTCAAGCGCAACGATTCCCTGAGCGCGATGTTCGAGAAGACGGTCGGCTCCATGAAGGGACGCGTCGCGGGACTCGACTCGGCGCTCGCCGCGTCGAGGAAGGAAACGGACCAGATCCGCTCGCGCATCAAGGGCGAGATGCAAAAGGGCGCCGACGCGAACGTCGAGGACCTTTCGGCGCGACTCGACAAGGCCGAGCGGCGGCAGCACGCGCTCGTGTCGGCGGGCAACGTGGATTACGAGTCCATCGCCGCGAAGAACGGGCCCGCGATCGTGTTCATCGCGGTCGAGGAGGCAGGCGGCGCGTACATGAGCGGCTCGGGCTTCAACGTGTCGCCGTCAGGCCTGATCGTCACCAACCGGCACGTCGTGCAGGACGCGCAGGGCCATCCGGCGAAGCGCGTGAAGGTGATCTTCGACGGCACCAGCGGCGCATGGAAGTCGGCTCATGTGTTGAAGGTCAGTACCACCGACGAGCTGGCCTTCATTAAGATCGATGACCCGGGCACCTATCCGGTGGTCGCCGGTGTCGCGAAGCAGCCGTCCGTGCGCGTGGGCACGCCTGTCGCACTGCTGGGCTACCCGCTCGGCACCAGCACCGCGGGAATGGGCGGCGACATCAACAAGATCCGGCCCAAGAGCACGCTCGGGCTCGGCACCGTGAGCAAGTTGCTGGCCGACACGCTGCAGTTCGACGCGTTCGCCGCACCGGGATCGAGCGGAAGCGCGGTGTTCGACGCGCGCGGGTTCGTGGTCGGCGTGCTCTTCGGCGGACAGACCGAGAGCAACGGCCGCATCGTGTACGCAGTGCCGAGCGACAAGCTCGCCGCGCAGATGCCGCCGGAAGGAACCGCGATCGTCCGCTAGCGTCAGCGAATCCAGCGAAGCACGTCCGGCGGCTTGCGGGGCACCGGAGCAGTCACGCCCGATGGAACGCCGACGATGACCGGTGCGAACGCCTCCACTCCGGCAGGCATACCGAGCTCCGCCTTGATGTTGGGATCGTTGAGCGCTTGCACCGCGAAGCCGATGCAACAGGTGCCGAGCCCATCCGCGCAGGCGGCCAGCATCAGGTTCTCCGCCGCCAGCCAGCAATCGGCGACGACGAACGAGTGTGCCGGCCAGGCGTCGGGCGAGAAGAACTCCGGCGTCAGTCGCGCGCAGATCACCACCAGCGTCCCCGCATCGTAAAAGATGTTGAAGTCGGGGTCCGCGAGCGGTGACGCCACGCCGTCGCCGGGGGAGCCCGGCGGCTTGAGAACGTTGCCGTGGTGCGCCGCGTTCGCACGCGCCAGCTCCTTGGCCCGGTCGGAAATCCGCTTCAAGAGCTCGCGGTTCTGCACCACGGCGAACTGCCACGGTTCCTGATGTCGCGCGGTGGGAGCATGGACCGCCGCGTCGAGCAGTTTCCTCAACCGATGCTCTTCGATGACATCCGCCTTGTACGCGCGAACGGCGCGCCGGCGGTAGAGAACCTCCGTGAACGGGCTGTTCGGGTTGAGAGGCGCTAGGATGTCGGGGGGCGTCGGCATGAGGTCCTCGGTGCGAGGTTGTCCTCACTCTGTAGTCGACAGCCATCGTTGTAAGCAGGGAGATCCCTGAAAATATCGCGGGAATCCCCGGCCGCCCTGCACCGCAGCTGCGATGTAAGCCTTCTCCCGACCGTATTGATGGCACTGTCCGGACGCCCATCCCGGACGACGCACGCCACATTACCGGAGGTCATTCATCAGGAGAATCCGGTGCGTGAGATCCGAACGCTCGTCGTCTATTACTCGCGCAGCGGGCACACGCGAGCCGTGGCAGAGGAAATCGCGCGTACTCTCGGCGGCGCCGAGGTCGAGGAGATCCGCGACACCGTCGACCGCGCGGGCCTGCGTGGCTATTGGCGATCGTTCCGCGACGCGATGCGCAAGCGCACGACGGCGCTCGTGAACCCCGGGAGGAATGTCGGCGACTACGACCTCGTGGTCGTGGGCGGACCAGTATGGGTGGGCGCCCCGTCGAGTCCGGTGCGCACCTGGCTGATCGCGCACGCCGGCGAGCTTCACGCGGTCGCGTTCTTCCTGACGCACGGCGGCTCCGCGCGCGATCGCGTGTTCGGTTCGCTGGCGGCGCTGAGCGGCCGCTCCCCTCTCGCGGTGGTGTCCGTGCGCGAGCGAGAGCTGGGCACTCCCGAGGCCGGCGCGCGGATCGCCGCGTTCGCCGACGAAGTGCGGGTGCGGATGTCTGCCGCCGGATTGCGTCCGGTGAAGACGGAGAAGGCGCCCGTCGGCTGACACCGGGCAAGCGAGCGTCTATCGACGACGCTCGCCGGAGGACACGCGCGCGATCACTCGCGCCGCGGCGGACTGCATGGGCTTCTCGCCGCCCCATGCACACAATACGTTCGGCACGGCGGGCACCTGGGCCGCGTGGCGCGGGTGAGAGAAAAGCACGACCAGCGACTCCCGTTTCTGCTCGTGCGCGATCGCGGCCGCGCGCTCGATGCGGTCGCGGCTCGCACGCGAGAAGCCTGGTTCGCCCTTGCCTGCGACGGCATCGGCGAATGCCGCGATCAGCACCGGAACGCGCGTGCCCGTCGAGCGCATGTCGATCACGTTCGCCTCGATCTCCAGGGCACCGAGCGCCTCCACGAAATGCGCGCGGTTGGGAACCGGCCAGGGACCGCTCGCGTCGTCGTCCACGTGCACGATTTCCACGGCGTGTCCCACCCGCGGAATGGCGCCGCGGACGACGTGGACGGTCGCGTCGGCCACCTGCCGCGACCACATCTCGTCGTCGAGCGAGGGCTCGCGGCCGGGGACCGGACGCGCCCACAGGGCCCAGCGATCGCGCCGTTCCAGCGCGTCGCGCACGCGCTCCTCCAGCAGTTCGCCGCGCCGCGCCGCGCGATCGAGCGCGCGCGCGAGACCGGTGGCGTCGGCCGGCGCGAGCAGCACGTCGCACCCTGCCGAGACCGCGCGAATCGAGATCTCCTGTTCGGTTCCCGCCGCGAGCACTCCGCGCATCTCGAGCGCATCGCTCACGATGAGGCCATCGAACTCCATGGCACCTCGCAGCAACGAGGTGAGGATCGGCGCGGAGAGCGTCGCGGGTGCGCCGGATGGATCGAGCGCGGGATACGCGACGTGCGCGGTCATCACCGACGCGACGCCGGCGTCGAGCGCGGATCGGAACGGCGCCAGGTCATCCTTCTCGAGCCAGGTGGCGCTGATCGTCACCGATGGCAGTGTCTGGTGCGAGTCGGCGTCGGCGCGACCGTGCCCCGGAAAGTGCTTCGCGCACGCCATCACGCCCTCCGACTGGCAGCCGTCGATCCACTCGGCGATCAGGGTGCCGACGCCTTCCGGGTCGTGGCCCGCGGCGCGTGTTCCGATGATCGTATTGCCCGGCGCGAAATCGAGATCGCAGACGGGTGCGAGCGCCCAGTTGAGCCCAGTTCGCTTGAGGTCGCGTGCGGTGACCTGGCCCGCCCGTCGCATGCCGGCCGGGTCATCGAGGAATCCGAGCGCACCCAGCGGCGGCAAGGCGACGCAACCGTCGAACTGCTGGCCCGCGCCGCGCTCCGCGTCGGCGGCGAGCAGCAGCGGGATCGCGGAACGCGCGTGCAGTTCCGCCGCGAGCTCGGCGGCCGCCGCGCGCGGGCCGCCAAAAAACAGGAATCCGCCGACGCCCGCGCCCAGCGCCTCGTCGATCGTGCGCCGAAGATGCGAGTATCCGTGCTCGGAGTCCCAGCGCAGCGCGGGGACGAGGAGCGAGGCGAGTGTCACGCCGGGGTGAAGGAGCCGAGGATGCGCGGGCCGCGCGCGCCGGTGGCGCCCGGGACGTTCGCGGCGCGCCGCCGCAGATGAAGCCACCCGAGGAACGCGAACGCGACGCATTCCTTCGCTTCGCCGTCGAAGAAGACGCGCTCGAACGGCTCGATCGAGGGAACGGGCGACGATGACGCTCGCGCCGATCGGCCTATCGCTTCGCGAATGGCATCGAACAGCGCGGGATTCTTCGCGCCGCCGCCTGAGACGAGCACCTCGTCCACGGGCTCAGGAATGAAATTCTCGAACGCGAGCGCGATGCTGCGGGCCGTGAGCGATGTCGCGGTCGCGATGATGTCTTCGTTGGAACAGCCGGGCTTCACGGCGCGGCAGCTCTCGATCAACCGTGCGACATACCGCGGCGTGAACAGCTCACGGCCCGTGCTCTTCGGCGGTGAAGCGCTGAAGTATGGATCGTGGAGCAACTCGTCCACGACCGCCGGGACCGGCGTGCCGCCACGTGCGAGTGCTCCGCCGACATCATGAGCGAGTCCCGGTACGAGCGCGCGCACCACCGCGTCGATCACGCAGACGCCGGGGCCGGTGTCGAAGGCGCGAACACTCTCCAGCATGCCGCCCGGCGGAATGAGCTGCACGTTGGCAATTCCGCCGAGATTGAGCGTCGCGCGCCATTTCGCCGGCGAGTTGAACAGCATCGCGTCGGCGATCGTGACGAGCGGAGCGCCCTGCCCTCCGGCCGCGACGTCCCGCGAACGGAAATCGGAGATCACGGAGATGCCCGTGCGCTCGGCGATCACGGCCGCGTTGCCGATCTGCCAGGTGGCGCGCGGCGGATCGTGCCACACGGTGTGCCCGTGCGACGCGATCGCCGCGATGTCCGCGCGCGCGATTCCGGCCTCTGCGATCGCGGAGACGGCCGCGTCGCCGAGCCACGCGCCGATGTCAAAGTCGAGTCGCGCGTATTCCTGGGGCGTCGCGCCGACGAGCGCGGCGGCGATGCGTTCACGCTGGACGGAGGAGTACGGCGTCGAGACGAAGGCGAGAAGGTCCAGTCCGATCTCGCCGCCGGATTCGCGAAAGCGCACGACAGCCGCCGAGATGCCGTCGAGGCTGGTGCCGGACATCAGGCCGACGAGAACGGTCACGACTATTCGACCGGCGGCGGCGGGCCCTTCACGACGCGGCGGATCACGCCGCCTTCGTTCTCGAGCGCCGTGCGCGCGCCGGCGGCGTCGAGGTTCAACTTCTGCATGACGATCGCGAGCTTCACGCTTCCGTCCGCGGCGCGGAGCAGGTCGCCGGCCTCGTCCGCCCGCACGCCGCACACTTCACGCACGATGCGCTCGGCACGATCGCGAAGCTTCGCGTTCGACGCCTGCAGGTCGACCATCAGGTTTCCGTAGGTCTTGCCGAGCCGGATCATCGCGCCCGTCGTGATCGTATTCAGCACGAGCTTGGTGGCGGTGCCGGCCTTCATGCGCGTCGAACCGGTCACCACCTCGGGGCCGGTGAGCACGACGATCGCGATGTCGGCCGCGGCGAGCGTGTCGGCGGGGGGCGGCGAGCAGGCGATAATGGCGGTGCGCGCCCCGAGCTTCTTCGCATGCTGCAGCGCGGCGCGCACGTAGGGCGTGGTACCGCTCGCGGCGATGCCGATCACGAAATCACCGGGGCGAACGCCGGCCATGTCGAGATCGTCGCGCGCGCCCTCGGGGCGGTCCTCGGCGCCTTCCTGCGAGCGCGTGAGGGCTGCGGGGCCGCCCGCGATGATCCCCTGCACGAGCTCCGGCGGCGCGCCGAACGTCGGTGGGATCTCGCTCGCGTCGAGCACGCCGAGCCGTCCCGAGGTGCCGGCGCCGACGTGGAAAAGCCGCCCACCCGCCCGGATCACCTGCTCGGCCGTCGACATGGCCGCGGAGATCGCCTCGCGCTGCGCGTGGACCGCTCCGGCGACCGTCCGGTCCTCGGAATTGATGAGATCGACGATCTCCAGCGCGCTGGCCAGATCGATCGCCGCGGTCTTCGGGTTCCGTCGTTCGGTCAACGCGGCCAAGGTCACGGTCCAGCGTGAAGGGCTGACGATACGTACAGTCTCATGTCCGGCATCAACAGTCCACGCTAAGTTACGGATCGTGCGCCCCTCAGCCAACAGCGGGCCAACCGGGCACGAACATTTCCTGCTGGGCAGACGGAGAGTTCACATGCGTGATTCCCTGCATCGCTCGCGCGCCGCACTGCTGTCGGCGCTCCTCGTGGTGGCCGCCTGCCATCCCCAGCCTTCCGCGGCGCCTGCGCCCACGGCGATCGTCGAGCCGCGCGACGCGACGCGGGTGGCCCAGGCCGCCGCTGCCGCGGCGTTCCCCAGCGGCTGGCGGTTCCCGGTCGGAGTGAAGCCGACGGAAGCGGAGCACGCGATGGTCGTGAGCAACTCCCGCCTGGCGAGCGAAGCCGGAATCGAGATTCTCAGGGCGGGCGGCAACGCCGTGGACGCCGCGGTCGCGACGGGCTTCGCACTCGCCGTGACGTATCCGAGCGCCGGCAACATCGGCGGCGGCGGTTTCATGAACATCCGGATGGCCGACGGTCGCTCGATGACGCTGGATTATCGCGAGATGGCTCCGCTCGCGTCGTCGCGCGACATGTACATCGACGCCAACGGCAAACTCACGAACAAGAGTACCGTCGGGTATCTGGCGAGCGGCGTGCCCGGGTCCGTCGCAGGAATGAGCGAGGCGCTCAAGAAGTACGGTTCGTTCACGCTCGCGCAGGTGATGGCGCCGGCGATTCGCCTCGCCGAGCAGGGCTTCATGGTCGACAGTCAGTTCGCGAGAGGAATCGAGAACAGCCGTCGCGCAATCACGCCGTTCGAGGGAAAGGCCGTGTTCTTCCCCGGCGGCGAGGCGGTCAAAGCCGGCGCGCGATTCGTGCAAAGCGACCTCGCGCGCACGCTGAAACTCATCGCCGAGAAGGGACCGAAAGCGTTCTACGAGGGCCCGATCGCCGACTCGCTCGTGGCCGAGGAACAGCGTGGCGGCGGCATCATCACGAAGGAAGACTTGCGCCGCTACAAGCCGGAATGGCGTACGCCGATCAAGTCCACCTATCGCGGATACACGCTGCTGGCGATGCCGCCGTCGTCGTCGGGCGGCATCACGATGACCGAGACGCTGAACATCCTCGAGAACTTCGCGCCGCTCCCGCCCGCGGGAAGCGTGAAATACGCGCACCTGCTCGCCGAGAGCTATCGGCGCGCGTTCATGGATCGCAACTCGAAACTGGGCGATCCCGCGTTCGTGAAGAACCCGCTGCACCAGCTCACGAGCAAGACATACGCGAAGGTGCTCGCGACGCAGATCGACCTCAACCATGCGTCGAAGACGCCCGCCTTCGAAACCAGGGCTGAGGGAATGCAGACCACGCACTATTCGGTGGTGGACAACATGGGGAACGCGGTCGCAACGACGACCACGCTCAACGGCGGCTACGGATCGGGCGTCTGGGTGCGCGGCGGCGGGTTCTTCATGAACAACGAGATGGACGATTTCGCGGCCCAGCCGGGAACGCCGAACATGTTCGGGCTCGTGCAGGGCGAGGCGAACTCGATTCGCCCCGGCAAGCGCATGCTTTCCGCGATGGATCCGACGATCGTGCTCGATCCGGAGGGCAAGCTGCTGATGGTCACGGGCGCCGCCGGCGGCCCGACGATCATCACGGCGACGATGGAGGTCATCCTCAACGTGATCGAGCATCACATGACGCTCGCCGACGCGATGCGCGCCCCGCGGCTGCACCACCAGGCGCTGCCGGATGCGCTGCGCTACGAACCGAACGGGCTGAGCGCGGCCGTCGTGGATTCGCTCAAGGCGATGGGGCACACGGTGAGCTCGCAGAATGGGCTGGCGAATGTCAACTCGATCTTGCGGGTGCCGGGCGGGTGGCACGGGGTGTACGAGCCGCGGTCGGTGGGAGGGGCGGTGGGATACTAGAAAAAGCGACGAGCGACGAGTGAGGGGCGATCTGGCGAAAAGCGACGCGTAAGGAGCGCGGAGAACGTCTCCTCGCCGCTCACCCGTAGCTCTTCGCCAGATCGCCCCTCACATGTCGCCCGTCGCTCATCGGTTCAGTCCGGCAGCAGCCTGATCCGCAGGGGCGCGTCGAGATTAACCACGAGGTTGGCCGTCGTCGGCACGCACCCGTCATAGTCTGCCGTCCCCGCCGCCACAGCCGCACCGGCGGCGGCGCCCACTGCCCCNNNAGCGGCGTGGTCTGCGAGACGTGGCCGGTCAGGTCGTACGACTGCTGTCCGATGCGCAGCGAGACCGCGCTGAACGTGAGCTTCAGGCTGTCCTTTGAGTTTTCACTGCGGGTGGACTCGTCCACTTTGAGCACCACGCTGCTTCCCGCGGGAATCATCGCGCCGTCCGAGCCCGCCACCGGCTCGCTGAGCGTCGCGGTGAACCGGTCGCCCGGCTTGAACGTGTTCGTGCAGACCCGGGCGAGCGGGCGCACCGCGAACGACGTGCCGGCGTTCAGCGTTCCCGTCGCAGGGGACGGAGGCGCGCTCGGCGAAGGCGACGTCCCAGCGGACGCCGCTGCCGGCACCGCGGAGGCCGCGGCGCCGGCGTTGTCCTGCGCGTTCAGCGGGCGGACAACCACCTGCGGCTGCGTCGGCTCGCTTGGCCGCGGCGCCTTCACGACTCGCTCTGGTTTCGGAGCGGGCTTCTTCGTCACGGCAGGTGCTGCCGCTGAGGCCGGTGCCGGTACGTCGTTCAGCTGCGGCTGCGCCGGCGCACTCGGCGCGAGCTGGATTTCGCGCGCCGGAGTGCCGCCGGCTTGCTGCGAACCTTTGTCGCCGCACGCGGTGACGGCTGAGAGCGACACGATCGCAAGCAACGTCGCGGAACGAGAGGTGTATTTTGATCGCATGGATGGCTGTTGGTTGAGATCACTGCCTGAAATGTAGTACCGCCGAAATGCCGGCAAGTTGCGCTACACCTCTAGAGGAGGCCCGATGACCCGACGTGGCACACTCGCGCTCGCGACGTTCACACTATTGCTGTTCGCCGGCGAGGCACGCGCGCAACGCGCGAGCCTCGCCGTCGGCGCCGCGGTGCCCGTAAGCGATTATTCGACCGCGGCCGGCACGGGAATCGATCTCGACCTCCAGGTACGCACCGAACCGATGATCGGCCCGCTGGCGCTCAGGATCGATATCGGCTACGACCGTTTTTCCGGCAAGGGCGGGGTCGCCAACACCACGCTCTCGGCCGAAACCGTCAGCGTCATGGGCGATTTCGGCTCGATGTTCTACCTGGCTGCGGGACCGGGATACTATCAGTCGACCGCGCAGACGCAGATCTCCGGACACAACGTCAACGACCAGCGGCAGTATCTCGGCGCTCAGGCCGCGCTCGGCGTCAACATCCCGGTGTTCCGCTGGCAGGGATTCCTGGAGGTCGGTGGAGTGAAGCTGTTCACTCCCGGGCCCGGCAAGGCATACGTGCCGCTCCGCTTCGGCATCCGCCTCTGATCAGAGGCGCCGCAGGAGAAACTCCGGCGTCCACTGCTGCAGCTTGGTCGCGAGCAGGGCGAACCTGTTCGTGACCATGAGGACGCCGACGCCGATCAGGAGCACGCCCGCCGCACGGTTCACCCAGATCATCTTCCCCTTGTGGCGCGCGAAGAAGCCGAGGAAACGCTCCACGAAGATCGCCGCGACGAGAAAGGGCACGGCGAGCCCGAGCGAGTAGCAGAACAAGAGCAGGATGCCGCGGGAGAGTTCGTTGGTGTTCGCCGCCAGCGCGAGGATCGCACCGAGAATCGGCCCGAGGCACGGACTCCACCCCGCGCCGAACGCGATGCCCACCACGACCGTGCCGAGGTACCCCAGCGGTTTCTCCGCAAGATGCACGCGCCGTTCGCGCATCAGCGCCGAGATGTTGAGCACGCCGAGAAGGTAGAGACCGAAGACGATCACGAGCGCGCCGCCCACGCTCGAGACGAGGTAGCGGTAGCGGAGCAGCAGCCGGCCGAGCGCGGTGGCCGTCGCGCCGAGCGCGACGAAGATCAGCGTGAATCCCGTGATGAACAGCAGCGCATGCACGAGCGCGGTTCGCCGCGCCCTGGTGACGTCCTCGAGCGAGAGTCCCGTGATGAAGGTGACGTAGCTCGGGATGAGCGGCAGCACGCACGGTGACAGAAAGCTCAGCAGGCCCGCCGTGAACGCGATGACGATGCCGAGTCCGCCCGCCGCGTCGTTCACGAGTGCGCTCCCGCGGAAGCGGCCGCGTCCGCGGGCTGGCACTCGTTGCACATCCCGTAAATGACCAGGCGGTGGCGCTCGCGCACGAATCCGTGCGCGTCGGCGACGCGGTGGGTCATGCGTTCGAGGGCCGGGTCGCGAAACTCCTCCACGCGCCCGCACGCCGTGCAGAGCAGCTGTTCATGATGGGGAAGGTCTCGCATCGGTTCGAACCGCCGGAATCCCTCGCCGCGATCGCGCTCGACGATGAAGCCGCCCTCGAGAAGCACGTCGATGGTGCGATAGACCGTTGCGGTCCCCACCTTGAGTCCCTTCCCGGCCAACGCGTCGATGAGTTCCTCGGCGGACAGGTGACGGTCGGAACTCAGCAGGAGATCCGCGATGGCCAGTCGCTGCGGGGTGAGCGGCAGGTGCTGTTCGCTCAGCCACGCGCGAAAGCGGTCGACTACGGGCTGGTCTGCCATGCCGGCTCGCTCATCAGCGCAATCAACTCGCGACCGGAGAGCCGCGTTGGTTCGATGGCCTCGCCCGTGCGCTCCTGAACCCCGCGTACCACCGTCTCCACCGTCTCGAGCGGAGCGTCGGCCTGCGTCTTCACTTCGATCTCCCACTTGCCGCGCTCGGGCCCCTTTCTCGTGAGGCGATACCACGCCGTGTGCACTTCGAGCCGCGGCGACTGGAGCTGCAGTTCGAGCGCCGGCGGCGGCTCGGCGGCCACGACGGCCACGCCCGTCTCGAGCTGGCCCTGGCGGATCGCAGGAAACAGGTGAATCTCGACGATGCGCTCCACGGGAACGCGCTCGAGAATCGCCTTCAGGAATCGCTCACCCGTCTCGTTCAGCATGGGGTCAATGTATAGCAAAATACGACGGACGACAGACGACGCCCCCCGCCCCATGTGACGCCGCCTGCCGCCCGCCGACCTGTACTGACCCGCGACTACTGAACGACGATGGTGCCGGTCATTCCACCATGAATGGTGCACTGATAGCCGAACGTGCCGGCCGTGGAGAAGGTGCGCGTGACAGTCGCGCCCGAGGTGGTCGGGATGTCGGCGGGCCGGCCGTTCACGGCGTTGAACGTGACGTTGTGGCCGACCGATTCAAACGTGAAGCTGACCGTCGTACCGACCGTGACGGTCAGCGACGGCGGATCGAAGTTGTTGCCGGTGCGCGCGATCACGGTGTTCGCCGGAACCTGCGACGTGCCCGTGCCCGTGCCGGTTCCGTTGCCCGTGTTCGTGGCGGGAGCGGTGCTGCCGCCGCCGCTGCAGGCCGACGCGACGAGCAGCAACGTGGCACAACCTGCGAATACCAGTCGTTTCATACGCCACTCCTTGATCTGAGGTGGGAACACGCTGTCGAAATGCTTTACCTGTTCACAATCCGTAGTTTTACGGACGTGACGCAGGAGCGACTGCCGGGGTAATGCGCGTGCAAAACCGGCGAACGAGACCGCGAGTGTCAGCGAGCTTCGCGGACCGGCGCCGAAGCCCTCACAGCATTACCACCGGATCCCTGTCGAACGTCACACGGAGGTCGCCGCGCGAGGGAACGTCGAACGTGGTCAGGAAACGACGCGCGAGGCGGGTGAGCGTTCCGGGCCTGGTGCTCCGGAGCAGCAAGTGCCAGCGCCACCGCTGTTTGATCCGCTCCACGGGGCACGGCGCGGGCCCGATCATCCTCACCGTTCCCTGCCCCGTCCCGGCCAGCGCCTCCTCGAACCACGCGCCGGCCGAGAGTGCGAACGCGACGGTCTCGGGCTCTTCCACTCCGCTGAAGACGATGTTCGCGAGGCGCACCGTCGGCGGATACGGCGGGTCTATGCGGCCGGGCAGTTCCTCCGCGACGAACCCCACATAGTCGTGCGTCACCGCGCAGCGCACCGCGTGGTGCGTCGGCACGCGCGTCTGTATGATCACGAGTCCGCCCTTCGGACCGCGACCCGCGCGGCCGGCGACCTGGCTCAGCAGCTGGAACGTGCGCTCCGACGCCCGAAAGTCGGGGAGGTTGATCCCCACGTCCGCGTCGATCACGCCGACGAGCGTGACGTTCGGAAAGTCGAGACCTTTCGCGATCATCTGCGTGCCGAGCAGGACGTCCACCTCTCCGCGTCCCACGCGGTCGAGGATGTCGGCGTGCGCCCATTTCCCGCTCGTGGTGTCGACGTCCATGCGCGCGATGCGCGCGGTGGGGAGCTGCTCGGACAGGAGCTTTTCCACTTGCTGCGTGCCGAGCCCGCGCTGCCGCAGCGTGAGCGCGCCGCACTGCGGACAGGTGTCGGTGGCCGGCTCCTGCCGCCGGCAGTAGTGGCACACCAGGCGCTCGGGCGCCCGATGGAGCGTCAGCGAGATCGAGCAGTCCGGACACGCCGCGACCCACTCGCACGCGCTGCATTGCACGAACGACGCGTAGCCGCGGCGATTCAGCAGGAGGATGCTCTGTTCACCCCTCGACAGCCGCTCGACCAGCGCGCGCTCGAGCGGCTCGCTGAGGACACCGCGCACCTGGCGCTCGGCGGCGGTGAGGTGCGCGGCGCGGGTGTTCGTCCGCAGGTCCACCACCTCGACGAGCGGGAGCGCGCCGCCGCCCACGCGCGCGGGCAGGGAGAGCAGCCGGTACTTCCCTGTTCGCGCGTTCTCCCAGCTTTCGAGGCTCGGCGTCGCGCTGCCGAGCACGCACACCGCACCCGCCTCGCGCGCCCGAACGATCGCGACCTCGCGCGCGTGATAGCGCGGCGACTCGCCCTGCTTGTAGCTCGCCTCGTGCTCTTCGTCGACGACGATCGCGCCGAGGTCGGGCAGCGGCGCAAACACCGCGGAGCGCGCACCGACCGCGATGCGCCGCTCGCCGCGGCGCAGGGCGAGCCATGCATCGTAGCGTTCGCCATCGCTGAGCCCGGAGTGCAGCACGGCCACCTGCTGCCCGAACACGGCGCGAAATCGGTCGACGGCCTGCGGCGTCAGCGCGATCTCCGGGACGAGCACGATCGCGGTGCGTCGCTGCAGCTGCACCACGTGCTTGAGCAGTTCGATGTACACGAGCGTCTTTCCACTTCCCGTGATGCCGTGCAGCAGCGCGACCTCGCCCGCGCGCGCCGCGATGAGCGCCGCGATCGCGTCGCGCTGTGCGGCGGAGGGGTCGTGCGGCTGGGCCGGCGGCGCGTCGCGGAGCGAGAACGGATCGCGCGCGACCGTTTCGAGTTCGAGCCGCGCGAGCCCGCGCTTCACGAGGCCGCTCACGACCGCGGGTGAGCACGCGAGCGTCGCCACGGCCTGCTCCACCGACGCGCGTCCGCCCAGCGACTCGACGAGCTCGTACAGTGCGCGCTGCTGCGGCGATCGCGCGAACGTCTTCTCCCGCTCGATCAACGACGGCAGGTCTCGCGCGAGCGCGAGCATGCGGCGCGCCTTCACGGGCGGCTCCGGGCGCTTCGACGTGCCGAGCGCCGCCGGCAGCGCGGCGCGCAACACGAGGCCGGGCGGCGCGACGTAGTACTCCGACATCCAGCGGCACACGGCGAGCAAGTCGGGCCGGAACGCCGGCTCGGCGTCGGGCACGTCGATCACGACCTTCGGCCTGGTGNNCCCTCGACCGCGTACGTGAAGCTCCGGAAGAGCGGCAGCGGAAGGGCGACGTCGACGAGCCGCCGTTCGGGCACGGGACGCGACGTCATGCCGTCGGCGTCTTGCTTTCCTGTCCCCCGGTGCGCTCCCCTTCCTCGGCAGCCGCGACGCGCACGCGCTCCGGCGTGCGCGCATTCACCTCGTGGAGAAACTCGAGCAGGGCGTCGGTGAGTTCGCGGCCGGTCTGATATCGGGCGAGGGGATCCTTCGAGAGACACCGCATCGTGATGCCGGCGAGCGTGGCGGGAATTCGCGAGTCGACTTCATGCAGCGTGACCGGCGCCTCGTGCACGTGTTTGTAGCCGATGGAGTAGCCGTCGGCGCCGTCGAACGGCGGAAAGCCCACGAGGCACTCGTACAGCATCACGCCGACCGCATAGAGATCGGAGCGGCCGTCGAGCATCTTCCCCATCGCCTGCTCGGGGGCCATGTAGTGCGGCGTCCCCATCGCGCGGCCGCCCGCGGTGAGCCGGCCGTGAAAATGCGCGGTCGCGATCCCGAAATCCGTGAGCATCGCGTTGCCATCGTCGTCGAACAGCACGTTGTCGGGCTTCACGTCCCGATGGATCACGCCGTGCCGGTGCGCGTAGTCGAGCGCGCAGCTCACCTGGCTCGCGATGAACGCGGCGCGTTCGGCGGAGATCGTGCGATCGCGCATGAGGTCGTCGGCGAGGCAGCCGCCGCCGAGGTACGGCATCACGAGGTACACGACCTCGCCGACCTCGCCGTAGTCGATCGGCGTGCAGATCAGCGGATGGACGAGCCGGCTCGACGCCTCGGCTTCGCGGCGAAAGCGGGTGCGCATCTCTTCGTCTCGTGCGAGATGCGAGTGCACGACCTTCACGGCGAGCGGGCGCCCGAGCCGTTCGTGCTCGGCGGCGTACACGTCGGCCATGCCGCCCGATCCGACGCGACGAAGAATTCGGTAGCGGTTCCCCGTTGCCTGCCGCAGCGCCGTGATGAGCGCGTCCGGAGCCTCCGTCGCCGCGCGGACCTGAGGAAGCGGCCCCGCGCACTTCGTGCAGTTGCGCGCGGCGTTGCGATTCCAGGTTCCGCAATCGGGACAGAACAGGGGGAGACTCCGACGGCTTGGGAGGGAATCGAAAGTTAGTGGTGTTGACGCGATGCGGCGAGCAATTCGGTCATGTCTCCGTGGCCTCGCAGCCAGGCGCTGACGGCCAAGAGCTCGGAGCTGCGAGACGCTCGCTTAGAGCAGCGCCTTCATATGCACCACCGCTGCCTCCCCGAGACGGTCGGGTGCGTATCCACCCTCCAGGGAGCTCACCAGCCGGCCGCCGCACCACTGCTCGGCCCGGCTCACCATCTCACGCGTGAGCCGCGCCACGTCTTCCATCTCGAGAGTGAATCCGCCGAGTGGGTCGCCGGCGAGCGAATCAAAGCCGGCAGAGATCAGCAGGAGATCAGGAGTGAATTCCACGGCGGCTCGATCGACCGCCGCGAGGAATTCGCCGACGTACGTCTCCCGCGGCAGCGCCGGTGGAAGCGGCACGTTCCACACGCTGTGCTTCGGCCCACGATCATCCGCAGCGCCCGTCCCCGGATACCACGGCCATTGGTGCATCGAGACGAAGCGGATATTCGCGTCGTTCTCGACCAGCGCCTGCGTTCCGTTGCCGTGATGCACGTCCCAGTCGACGATGAGCACGCGGTCGAGATGTTTGACCCGGCGCGCGTAGTGCGCGGCGATGGCGACGTTTCCGAAGAGGCAGAATCCCATCGCGGATCCACGAAGCGCATGGTGGCCGGGCGGGCGCACCGCGCAGAAGCTGCGCGTCGTCGCACCCGCGAGCGCGAGATCGACGGCGTCGAGGACGCAGCCGGCGCCCGCCGAGGCGGCATCCCAAGAACCCGGGCTTGCGACCGTGTCGGCGTCGAGCCTGCCGCCGCCCTTCTCCGCGAGCGCACGAACGGCCGCGATATACGACGGGTCGTGCGCCAGGGCGATCTCTTCTACGCTCGCGTGCCGCCCCTCGAGATGATCGAGCGATTCATACAGCTCGAAATCGTTGCGCAGTGCCCGCGGAATCGCGCGAAGCCGGCCGACGTGCTCGGGATGACCCCAGCCCGTGTCATGTCGGCCGCAGTCGGCGTGCGAGATGAACGCGACGGTCTTCTTCATCGGGCACCTCGCCAGCGTCGTGATGCCCACTCGGCGAGCAGGCAGAGCAATATTGCCGGGAGGAGCCACCCCGGCAATCGGTGCGGCCCCGACGAATCCGGTGCGATCGCCACGGCCGGCCCGAGTGCGTCCACGAGGCGCGCCAGCGGTGCGCCCTCCGCGGCCGGTGATTCATCAGCGGGAGGGAGCGGTGCGGCGGCGACACTCGCCACCATGCGCGACCACCACGCGCGGTGCGCTGCAACGGCATCGGCCCCGCCCTGCATGCGCCAGCGCCACGTCTCGTCGAAGCCGGCCTGCAGCACGCGTCCGGCGCCCTCGCGCCGCGCCGCCGCGGTCACCAGCGCGCCGCGCGTCGAGAGCGGCACCGCGTCGCCACGCAGCCCCTCCAGCGGATACAGCGCCATCGCGTTCACCGGCTCGGCCACGTCGAACGCTCGCGCGTCGGCGAGGCGCCTCGCGCCGGCGCGCGCCGGCGCGATCGCGCGAACCGCCGGCGCGTTGGCCGCGCCCGCGAGCAACACCAGCCCGCCGCCCTGTCGCACGAACCGCACCACCGACGCCGCCACGGACCCGAGCGTCGTGTCGAGTGCGACGATCGCCGCGTAGCGGCTCGTGTCGATCGCACCGGGGGAGCCCTGCGTCACGTCCGCGCCGGGCGCGACGAAGAGCCGGGCATCGACGGTCCACCCCCGCTCCTCGAGCGCGGCGATGGCGAACTTCGCCTCCCATCCCACGCGCCCGACGACAAGCACAGGATGCAATGTGGCGGCGGCCGGGACTCCGATGAACGCGCGCGCAGCGCCGGAGACCGCGCCGAGCGCGCCCGACGGCTCGCCCACGCTGACCGTGGCGCCGCGGGTCGCGCCCGTGGCGCGCACGGTGTCGAGCGCCGCCAGGCCGTCGGAGAACGCCACCTCGGCCTCCGACGTTACGGCGATGCGCACGGGACCTCCCGGTTCGCGCGCACGCTCGGCGACGGCGGCGAGCGGCGGCATCACGGCGCCTTGCCGTGACAGCGTCGGGCGGGGCGCGCTCCAAGTCACGCGCGTGCCGGCGTGCGCCACGGCTGCGAGCGCGTCGCGCTCCGCCGGCGGCGGCGCTGCATCCATCTCGACGTGCAGCGCCGCCGTGCGCGCCGACTCGATCGACGGCAGGTCGCGCGCAAGCGACGACGATCGCACCCGTACGACGTCGCCAGCGCCGGCCGCCGCGAACAGGCGCCAGAGCGCGAACGCGATGAGCGCGAACGACAGGGCGCGCAGCGCCCGCTCGAAGAGCGCGCCGCGCGATGCGCGGTCAGCGCGTGAGGGCATAGACCACGATGTTGACACCGAATTTCGTGTTGTCCACCGAGAGGAAGCGCTTGTTGTCGGGATGATAGCCCCATTCGGAGCTGTAGTCCTTGCTGCTGTAGAGCACGGAGATGCGATCGCCGCGCATCACCGCGAGCAGGTGCTTGTGCACGAGGTTGTCGCCCCAGCCGTTGAGTTCGTGGGTCGTGGTGGGCGGACCGTCGTCGAACTTGAAGAACGACGAGTAGAGCGCGTGCGTGTTCGGAAGTTCCTTCAGCGGGCCGACCGCGCGGGCGATCTCCTCGTGGGCGCTCTTGTGGAACACGCCGTCGATGTCGTGGTTGTGGTCGTCCACGAACAGCATGCCGCCGCGCGCGCAGTATTCGCCCAGCGTGCGCCGCTCGAGCTCGGAGAGGCGCACCGGGAGATGGCCCGTGAGGTACGCGAGCGGATACTTGAACAGCTCCATCGAGCCGAGCGGGACGGTGACGCCGGTCGGCGCGACGCTGATGGACGTGTAACGCGCCACCGAGTCGATGAGGTTCGCGGGCACGAGCGGCGCGGAATCCCAGTCACCGGAGTCGTACTGCACGGTGCAGAACGTGAAGTCGCTCACGGCG
>PMYN01000119.1:52056-58292 GCA_003171215.1 Gemmatimonadota bacterium
CGCGCGGCCTGAAGGGCGTCGAGCGCCTTCTTCATGAACGGAATGGCCTTCCCGGGCTCGCCCACCTCGAGTTCGCTCGACGCGCTCCACATGGCGTTGTAGGCCTCGAGGAGCGGGCGGTTCACGGCGAGAAGCGGTGTCTCATCGTGGTCGCCCTCGAGCGCGGTTCCGGCCGCCGCACTCGCCGCGCGATCCGCGGCCGCGAGCACGGAGTCGGGATTCACCGGCTGGTCGAGCCGCTTCTGGACGGCGTCGCCCTCCTCGCCCGTGTCCTCGCCGAGACGGGTGAAGACGATCTCGCCGACGCGCTTCCTCAGCCGCGTCTGATCGAGCGCGATACTGCGTGATTCGCCCACGAGCGTCGCGTGGGAGATCTGCGGCCGTTTCTTCTCGAGCGCTTGCGCCATCATCAGGAGCATCCGCTGGCTGAGCGCGTACTTCTCGGCTTCGGGCGGCGGCGAGGGATCGACCGCGACGGAATCGTATTCGTCAGCGCGCGCGATGCGCAGCGTGCGGGTGTCCGACGTTCCCGTGCCCGGACCGGTGACGTCGTTGCGATCGCGCACGATCGCCCGAACATGCAGCATGTCGCCCGGTTGCAGACCGATCGAGTCGAGCGGGATCGTGGCGGCGAGTTCGCCGCGGCGAGAAGAGAACGTCGCGGCGCCGATCGTGCGCGACTTGAAGGTGAAGTTCTCGCCGCCGCCGGAACTCACGATGAGCTCGAACGCCCCGGATGCGAGGCCGTAGTCGTCGCTCGCGGTCGCCGAGAGCCGGATGCGGCCGGACGGCTTGCGCAGGATCGAGTCGCGAGCCGGAAGCGTGAGCACGACCACCGGAGCGGAATCCGGCACGGGCTCCAGCACCAGCAGCCGCTCGTGTGCCGCGGCGTGCAAGCGCACGGCCGCGGGAGCGGAAGGCATCACGAGCACGAGTCGCCAGCGGTCGCCCGATGGACTCGCGGGCGTCCGGCTCTCGCCGAGCGTGGCCGCGACCTGTCCGTCGCCCGCGACGCCCTCGAGTGTGACGGAGCTGCCGACGAGCGCGCGAACCGAAGCGGGGTTGTCGAACGATTCGTCGCGCAGACCGGCATACGCGGGCGGCGACACGCGCACGACCATGCTCGCGAGCGGATTCGTGCGCGATCCCGCGCGAACGCGGCTCAGCGCATCGCCCGCGGCCGGCCGGATGACGCGCGCGACGGCGCCCGCCGGAAGCAGGAGAAGCACGAGCAGGCACGCAGCCACGGCGATGGAAGGGCCCGTGAGCGCGCGACGCGCCGCCCTGCGCACCACCGGCTCGAACGAAACTTGCGCGGCCGCGCGCTCGATCTCGGGCACCCGCCCTTCGTAGCGCGGATCAACGGCAGTGACGAGCGCGTACCGAAGCGACGGAAACCGCGCCTCGACCCAGAGCGCGGCGCTCCCCGCGTCCGAGCGCACTCCCGCCCGGCTCAGGCGCCGCAGAAAGAGCGCGACCGCGGTGGCGGCGGCGACGAACGGCACGAGGCGCCGGGCGCCGGCCGGCAGCGAGACGAACGCGTCGACCGTCGCCGAGAGCAGCAGGAGCGCGAGCGCGGCCGCGAGGCCGCGCAGCGCCGCCGCCACGATCGCGGTGGCCCGGAGCGTGCGCCGCGCGCGCTCGACGCGCTCGAGGGTCGTCACGCCGCCGGCTTCGCGGGCACGCGCCGAACCAACAATTCGCCGGCAAGGAGCAGCACGGCTACCACAAGCAGCCAGGGCGCGAGCGGCGAGTCCTCGTCCGTCGAACGAAGCGCCGCCGCCGTCGCCGCCGCGCCGGGACGCTCGAACAATTTCGCGAGCGAGTCGGAAGCCGCGGCCCACAGGTTCGCGCCATCACAGGGCGCGAGGAGCGAGCGCGCGACGGCGCCGAACGCGGGCTGCAGCGTGACGTCTCCAGCGGACGGAACTCCGACACCCACCGCACGAACGCATCCGCGCCCGAGCGGCCACTCCGCAGCCGCGCGTTGGCCGTCGGCCCAGCGCGCCACCGGCCGGCCGGCCGCCGGAATTGCCAGCCGCGCGAGCGGCGCAACGAGCGTCGCGCGGCCTGCCCACAATCCCTGCGCCGACGGCGTCGCGCTTCCGATGCGAGGCCAGGACACGAGAGCAGCGCCGTCGCGCGCCGCCGCCGAATCCGCGGCTGACGGCCCGCTGCGGACGACCCGCACCGTCGCGGGCGCAGCGCCGCGTGCGGCTGTCGCGTTCAGCGCCGCGATCGGGGCGCGAAGCGCATCGTCCGGGTCGTCACTCACGAGGATCACGGCGGCGCCCACGGGCCGCGCGGCCGCGGTGCGCACGAGCCGCGCGCGGCCGGGCCATAGCCCGAACGTGGCGGCACTGGCGGCGTCAAGTTCATCCGCCGTCAGCGGCGAGACGATCACCAGTTCGACGGAATCGGCTCCGCGCGAAAGGTCGCGGGCCGCCCGCCGCGCGCCCACGAGCGCCGCCGACAGCGATCCGCGCGCATGGCCCGCGGCGAGCGCACGCAACGAATCCGCCGCTCCCGACGTCACGATCGTCGCGGCGGAGTCGAACAGCACCAGCGCATCGCCGGATCGCGCGAGTGCGATCGCGGAGTCGCGCACGTCAGCCAGCGTTCCGCGCGACCGGTCGGCCACGACCACGCGCGCGAGCGAGGCGCCTCTCGCACGCGTCACCGGCCCGGCGAAGGCGGCACCCATCAGCAGGAGTGCGAGGCACCTCAGCAACAGCAGGAGCAGGTCGGTTGGCCGTGCCGCTCTCGACGATGCCCGCGCATCGCCCTGCGGCACGAAGCGCGCCGTCGGCAGCTCCAGCGGAGGCGGACGCTGCGTCGTGATCAGGTGCAGCGCGACGACTCCAATCGAGGCGATCGCGGCGGCAACGAGCCAGACCGGCGCGAGGAAACTCACGTGCGCACTCCCGTCCCCCCGGGGAGCGCCACGAGACGGCGCACGAGCACGTCGACCGGTTCGTCATCCACGATCTCGTGATACGCCACACCGTCGTCGCGCCACGCACGAGCGACCTCGCCGCGCCAGCCATCGAACGCCGCGCGATACGCGCCGCGCGTGTCGGCCGTGAGCGGACGCGACATGGACGCGTCCTCCGGATCCGTCGCGAGCATCGCGGCGCGCGGCGGCTCGAGTTCGGCGCGCGAGACGACGTGCACCACGTGCACCTCCCCTCCCGCGGCAACGTGCGCCCGGGCCGCGCGGCGCAATGCCGCGAGATCGCCGAGACAGTCCGTCACGAGCAGCACGCGCGCCGGCGCGCCCACGAGCGCGTTGGCGAGCGAGGCCGAGCCCGACGGAACGGTCGCGTCGAGCGTGCGCGCGATTTCGGCCACGACGCCGCGACGCGTGCGGGGCGCAAGTCTCGCGAGCCCGCCCTGCGCCGCGGCCGCAAGCCCGACGGGATCGCCGCCGGCGTGCGCCACCGCCGCGCACGCGATCACGATCTCCTTGGCCGCGCGCCACTTCGTCCATCCGTGCTTGGCCGGCTCTCCGGCGCGTTCAACGGCATACGCCATCGACGCCGAGGCATCGACGGCGATCAGGGTGCCGAGCACCGCGCGATCCGGCGCGAGCCGGATGAACGCGCGGTCGCTGCGCGCGAGCAGCTTCCAGTCGAGGCGCCGGGGATCGTCACCCTGGCGGTACGGGCGATATTCCGCGAACTCGCTCGCGACGCCGCGCGTGCGCGCCGGATGCGCGCCGGGCGCACCACCGAGCACCGGCCGCCGTGCGGGCCACCGTACGCCGCGCACGGACTCGAGCAGCGCGCCGTACGGGCCGACCGCCATCGCTAGAGCCTGAGGTCGCTGCGCGGCGCGCCGATGCCCGCGAGCAGATCCTCCACGATGCGCTCGGAGGTCACTCCCTCGGCCTCGGCGGCGAAGTTCGGGAGCACGCGATGGCGCAGCACCGGGCGCGCGACGCGCCTGATGTCCTCGGGCGCGACCGTGAGGCGTCCGGCCAGCAGTGCCGCGGCCTTCGCGCCGAGAATCAGCGCCTGGCCGGCGCGCGGACCTGCGCCCCACCGCACGTACTTCCGCACGAGGTCGGTCGCGGTCGGCGAGTCCGGGCGCGTGGCGCGCGCGAGCGCGGCCGCGTAGCGCAGCGCGGGCTCCGCGGCCGGCACCTCGCGCGCGAGTCGCTGGAGCGCGCGTGCTTCCGTGCCGTCGATCACCGGCGAGAGCGGCGCCAGCTCGACGCCGGTCGTCGCGCGCAGGATCGCGATCTCGTCGTCCTCACCCGGATACCCGATGCGAATGTCGAAGAGGAAGCGGTCGAGCTGCGCTTCGGGGAGCGGATACGTGCCCTCCTGCTCGATCGGGTTCTGCGTGGCAAGCACGAAGAACGGCTCGGGGAGCGGCATGGAATCGCCCGCCACCGTCACGCGATGCTCCTGCATCGCCTCGAGCAGCGCCGCCTGTGTGCGCGGCGGCGCGCGATTGATCTCGTCGGCGAGCAGGATGTTGGCGAACACCGGGCCGCGCACGAATCGGAACGTGCGCTGTCCCGTGGCAGTGTCCTCCTCGAGAATTTCCGTGCCCGTGATGTCGCTCGGCACGAGGTCGGGCGTGAACTGGATGCGCCGGAAGTCGAGGTGCATCGCCTCGGCCACCGAACGGATCATCAGCGTCTTCGCGAGCCCGGGGACGCCCACGAGCAGCGCATGGCCGCCCGCAACCATCGCCATCAGGATTTCGTCGAGGACGTCTCCCTGTCCGACGATGCGCTTGGCGACTTCGGAGCGCAGGCGCACCGCGGCCGCGAGCAACGCCTCGCGGTCGGTGCCTGCCCGGGCAGAGACGGCGGCGCTCAGCGGACGGGTCGGCGGCGCCGGTAGGTCATGAGATACGTCGAACCGTCGCGCGCACCGCTTTCCGCGACGGAGCCCTGCTCGCCGAGCACTTCCCATCCGCGCAGCTTCACCACGTAATCGGACGGCGCGGCATCGGCGAGACCGAACGCCGCCAGCGCGTCACGCTTGAGGGTCGCGACCGGGGTTTCCGGCCGCACGTCGAACGCCTTGCGGTCCCACCGTTCGAGCAGCTGCACGCGGACGTTCATGCGACGGCCTCCGCAACCGGCGGCAGCGACGAGAGAAAGCGCGCCACCTGCTGGTCGAACATGTACGACGACGCGGAGACGGACGTGCCGCCCTCTGCGGGCGCCACTCCGATCGCGATCTCCTCGCCGCCGAGGCCGCGGAGCGTGAGGTACGCCGGTCCGACCTTCTCGGGAAATGCCGAATAGATGCCCGAGCGCTGCGCGAAGAATTCCTTCGCCGCGGCGAGGACGTCGGCCGGCGCGAGCGTGGTGCGGACCTGCTGATGCGTGCGACTGCGCTGTTGGTTTCTCACGGACGATCCCCTGGAGGTGCGTACTCGAGCGGAAGATTGAGAGTGAACGTCGATCCTTGTCCGGGTGCCGACACGAGCTCGATGTCGCCGCCCAGCAGGCGCGCCACGCCGCGGGAGAGCGCCAGTCCGAGCCCGGAACCGCCGTAGCGCCGCGTTGCCGTCCCGTCGACTTGGCGGAACTCGTCGAATACGAGAACCTGTGCCGATGGCTCGATGCCGATGCCGGTATCCTGTACGCTGTAGACGACCCTGCCGTTGGCGATGTTCACCGAGGCGCGAACCTCGCCCTTCGCGGTGAACTTGAACGCATTGGAGAGTAAGCTAACGAGGATGCGCGTGATTTTCCGGCGGTCGGAGCGGACCGCCGGAAGCGCGAGCACCGGCTCCTCCGCGATCAGCTGCACGCCGGCGGGCAGCCCCTTCGCCACTCGCATTGCCTCGCGCAGCGGAACGCGCGGATCGAACTCCTCGATCATCACCTCCAGCGTCCCGCGGCGCAGCGCGGTGAACTCGAGCAGCGCGTCGATGAGCTCGAGCAGGCGCCCGCTCGCGGACCTCGCCTGGCCGAGCTCCTCGGACTGCTCGGCCGTCAGCGGCCCCGAGATCTGCTCGCTGAGGATGGAGAGGTAGCCCATCACGGCGGTGAGCGGTGTGCGAAGCTCGTACGACACGTTCGCGAGAAACTCGTCCTTCACGCGCCGCGCCTCGACCACCGCGACATACTGCCGCTCGAGTTCGGCGTTCGCCTCGACGAGCGCCGCGTTCGTGCGGCGCATTTCGTCGACGAGCCCCGCCTTCTCCGCTGTCGCGGCCATTTGATCGGCCACAATTTTCAGCAGGCCGCGCTTCTCCGGCGTGAAGCC
>PMYN01000119.1:58369-130866 GCA_003171215.1 Gemmatimonadota bacterium
CGCCGTCCACGAGGTAGACCGACGCGAAGCTCGCGCCCACCACCGGGCTTACCCGATCGAGCGCGAACTGGAAGACGTCCTCGGGACGGTCGGCGCGCAGGAATGCGTGCACGATCTCGCGCACCGCGACGAGCTCGCGGTGCGCCGGCGGCTCGGCGATGGCCGGCGCAAATGGCGTGCGCGTGGCGTAGCGGCGCCGCGGCATCGGCCTAGCGTCCGGCTCCCACCGCGGCGTAGAGGCGTGAATCGAGCAGGGCCTGCAGGCGCCTCGTGACCGGACCGGGCGTGCCCGCGCCCACCGGCTTGCCGTCGAGTGCGATCACCGGATTGACGTCGGTCGTCGTGCCGCACAGGAACACTTCCGTCGCCCGCAACAGCTCGCTCTGCGTGACGGGCTTCTCGACGAGCGCGACGCCATTCTCCTTCATGAGCTCGACGAGCACCTGACGAGTGATCCCGGGCAGGACCAGGTTGCCCAGCGGATGCGTCCGCAGGACGCCGTCCACGACGGCGAACACGTTCGTCGCGGCGCCTTCGGTCACGATCCCATCCCGCAACAGGATGGCTTCGTACGCCCCGGCCTCGGTGGCCGCCTGGCGCGCGAGCACGGCGCCAAGCAGGTTCACCGTTTTCAGGTCGCATCGCAGCCAGCGGAAATCGGGGAAGGTGATCGCGTTGACGCCCGCCTCGCGCTGGTCGCGCGGCACGACGAATCGCGACGCCGACGCGTACACGGTGGGCCGCGTGCCCGGGGGCGGAAAGTGGTGCGTGCGAGGCGCGGCCCCTCGCGAGACTTGCATGTACACCGTCGCCTCACCGTCGGCGAGTCCGTTGTCGCTCACGAGCCGTTCGCACACACCCTTGAGGGCCTCGATCGACGACGCGTCGAGCGGAATGCGAATCCCCGACAGCCCCCGCGCGAGCCGCGCGGCATGCGCGCCCCACTCGAAGATCCGGCCGTCGATGACGCGCACGACTTCGTAGATGCCGTCGCCGAAGATGAAGCCGCGATCCTCGACGGAGATCGTCGCGCGTTCCTTCGGAATGAACTCGCCATTCAGGTAAACGGTCGTCATGATCACTCCTCTCAGGTCAGCAGTCCTTCGATCGCCTTCACCAGCGGCGCGAACGAAAGGGACTTCTTCGCCACGCGCTGGGCCTGCTCCTCGGCGAGCTCGCGCTGTCCGCGCGCGAACAACTCTTCCACGATCCACGGCCCCGCCGACGGATTGCGCCACCAGTCCGCGTTGAATCGCTCGACGAGCGTTTCGGCGAGCAGGGACTGCAGCTGCCACGCGCGAAGGTAGCGCGCCGAATAGAAGTGCGGATCCACGTCCACGAAGGCGTCGGCGCGCTGGTACCTGAACCCGGTGGCTCCGGTCAGCGTCGCCACGTACAGGTCCGGCAGCGCCGACCACGACACGCGGCCGCCGTACAGCTCGACTTCGTAGATCAGCTTCGCGCAGTAGCGCCGCAGGAACTGCAGTTCCTCGAATCCCGCGGCGCGCAGGTAGCGCGGCACGTCGCCCTTGTCCAGCTGCGTGTACCGGTCCAGCCATCCGCGGTCCTGCATGCGGTGGTCGAACAGCATCGCGTATCCCTCGGTGATCGAGTTGTCGCCGAGCCAGCGATACTCGAACGGCAGCAGGGGGTCGATGTTGGCGAAATGCAGCGCGTGCCCGAGCTCGTGCAGCAGCGTCCGCCAGTCGTTCTGGCCGCCGTGCGGACGGAGCACGAGATACACCTCGTCGGGAATCGCGACGGGCGCGCAAAATGCGCGGGCCCGTTTCCCGGCGCGTTCGCCGGTGTCGTAGTGCACGCGTCCATTCGCGTCGGGACTCGCGCCCATCTCCACAATTTGTCCCTTCACTCGCCGCTCCATCTCCTCGGCCGGGAATCCCGCGTCGAACTCCGGCACGCGCATCAGCGCGAGCGCGTCGGCGCGCGTCGCATCCGCCGGCGTGATGCCGAGCCCGCGCTTGAGGAATTCCGGGAGCACGTCGTCCCACATCGGCTGCGTGTCGCGCAGGAACGCCGCGCACTCGTCGCGCAGGCCGCGCACGGAGATCCCGGCGAGGGCGTCGAACGTACCGAGGTAGTCCGGCCCGATCGCCATCTTCTCGACGAGGTCCTTCTCGCGTGAAAGTCGTTCCTGGCGCATCGGCGAGAGCTCGGCCTCGACGAGCGACGCCCGCGCGTCGTCGATCGCGCGCCGCTCCTTCGCATCGCGCGTGTTCGCAATGGTGATCGACGTCCGGCGGTACGGCTCCCCGCCGCCGTTCGCGAGGTGCACCACCGCCTCCCCCTCCCACGAGATTTCGCGCTCCTCGAGCGGCGCAAGCTCACGGCCCACGCGCGATTCCAGCAGCCATTCGACGAGCATGCGGCCGGAGCGGTGTTCGTCCGAACCGGGCTGCGAACCCCTCAGCAGCCCGAGGGCGAGCTCGAGCGATTGGTCGCCGTACGCCTCGCGATGCCGTTCGTAGATCGGCTGCAGCTCCGCCGCCGGCTTCAGTCCCGCGTGCGACGAGTAGTACTCGCGCGACACGTCCCGAAGGAATGACTCTCCCCTCGCGCGCATCGCGTCGAGCGCCCCGAGTGCGTCGGTCACGGGGCCGGAACCCGGCGGCTGTCCGCGACGGAGATGTCCGTCGCGAGATAGCGCGCGATCACCTCGGCCGCCTGCGACGCCCCCACGCGAATCTGCCCCATGTCGTCGCGGAATCGGATCGTGACGTCGTTGTTCTTCGTCGATTCCGGGTCGATCGTGATGCAGAACGGCGTGCCCGCCTCGTCCTGACGGCGATAGCGCCTGCCGATCGCGCCGGCCTCGTCGTAGAACACGGGGAACCGCTTCCGCAGGTCGTTGGCGACGGCGTGCGCCATCTCGGGCTGCCCGTCCTTCTTCGTGAGAGGAAACACCCCGGCCTTCACCGGCGCGAGCGCCGGATGGAAGCCCATCACGACGCGTCCCTCCTCCTCACCAGCTACCGACTCCTCACGGTACGCGTTCACGAGCAGCGCCAGCAGCGTGCGATTCGGGCCGCAGGCGGTCTCGATCACGAAGGGCAGGTAGCGCTTGTTGTTCGCCTGATCGACGTACTCGAGCCGCTTTCCCGAGAATTCCTGATGCTTGCCGAGGTCGAAGTCGCCGCGATTGTGGATGCCCTCGATCTCCTGCGATCCCAGGGAACCGCCGAAATCGAATTCGATGTCGAACGCGGCGCGGGCGTAGTGCGCCAGTTCCCCTTCCCCGTGCTGATGGAACTGCAGCCGCGACTCGTCGAGCCCGAGCCCGCGATGCCACGCCATGCGGGAGGCCTTCCACTTCTCGAACCACTCCATGTCGGTGCCGGGCTCGACGAAGAACTGCATCTCCATCTGCTCGAATTCGCGCGTGCGGAAGATGAAATTCCCCGGCGTGATCTCGTTGCGGAACGCCTTCCCGATCTGCGCGATGCCGAACGGCACTTTCTGCCGCGACGCCTGCTGCACGTTGAGGAAATTCACGTACGATCCCTGCGCCGTCTCGGGACGCAGGTAGATCGCGGCGGAGGTGTCCTCCACCGGACCCATGTGCGTCTTGAACATCAGGTTGAACTGGCGCGGCTCCGTCAGCTGGCACTCGGTGTGCTCGCCAGGCTTCTTGCTCGGCTTCCGCGGGCACTGGGCGTCCTGCAGCTTGTCGGCGCGAAAGCGGCCCTGGCAGAATTTGCAGTCGACGAGCGGATCGACGAACCCACCGACGTGCCCGCTCGCCTCCCACACGCGCGGATGCATCAGGATCGCGGAATCGAGACCCTCGATGTCGTCGCGCGAGCGCACCATCGCGTGCCACCAGCGCTCCTGCAGGTTGCGCTTCAGCTCGATGCCGAGCGGACCGTAGTCCCAGACGGAGCCAAGGCCGCCGTAAATCTCGGAGGACTGAAAAACGAATCCGCGCCGCTTGGAGAGCGACACGAGTTTTTCCATGACATCGGGGAAGGACATGAGGGCCGGGAGACGGGAACGGGCAGGCGCTTGGATTTGCCCGTAATTTCGCCTTGCGGGAGGCAAACGTCCACTATCTTCAGCGGCTTTAACGGCAACGCTGTCAGCTGACAGCCGTCAGAGCCAAGCTCTCAGACAACCGCCACTTTACCGTTCGGCCCGCCAATCGTAATGAGGTCGTTGTCCGACAGCTATTCGCTGGCAGCTGTCAGGCGAGAGCGTTGCCGTTTGGCTGTTCGCTTGCGCCGGCGGACGAGAGCCGTACCCTTCTATACCACACTCTCAGCACACCAATGCGACCCATATTCTACCATCTCGCCGTCTCAGCCCTGTTCGCCGCCGCGGTGCCGCTTTCCGCCCAGGCCCAGAACCACGCCCTCGACCGCGCCAACCTCGACACCACCTGCGCGGCGTGCAAGGACTTCTACCAGTTCGCGAACGGCGGCTGGCTGAAAAAGACGACCATCCCGGCCGCGTATTCGTCGTTCGGTTCGTTCCGCGAACTCGCCGACCGGAACGAGGCCCAGTTGCACAAGATCCTCGACGCCGACGCGGCGGCCGCGAACGCCGGCAAGGGCACGCCGACCGACGCCGGCTGGAAGGTGGGCGCGTTCTACGCGAGCTGCCTCGACAGCGCCGCGATCGACAAGCTGGGGGCCGCGCCGCTGAAGCCCGAGCTCGATCTCATCGCCGGCATCAAGTCGCCGGACGAACTCAAGCAGCAGCTCGGCACGCTCGAGCATCGCACGGGCCTCGCCCCATGGGCGGACGGCTCGACGCAGGACGCGAAGAACGCGAGTTCCGTGATCGCCGGCCTCTATCAGGGTGGCCTCACCCTCCCCGACCGCGAGTACTACACCAAGACCGACTCGAACTCGAAGAAGACGCGCGACAGTTTCGTCGCGCACATGACGCGCATGTTCGAGCTGCTCGGCGATGGCAAGGACGCTGCCGCCGCCGAGGCGAGGACGGTGTTCGCGGTGGAGACCAAGTTCGCGCTCGCATCGAAGACGCGCGTCGAGCTGCGCGACCCGACGACCAACTATCACAAGATGTCGGTCGCACGACTCCAGAAGCTCACGCCGGGATTCCCGTGGCCCGCGTTCTTCGCCGCGCAGAACTCGCCGGCGATCTCGTCGGTCGACGTGGGCCAGCCGGAGTTCTTCACAGCCGTGAACAAGATGTTCGCGACGATCCCGCTGGCCGACTGGAAGGTGTTCCTGCGCTGGCGGCTGGTCCACGCCGCCGCGCCATCGCTCAGCGCGCCGTTCGTGAAGGAGAACTTCGCGTTCGATCGCGTGTTCAGCGGAGCGACCGAAATGCTCCCACGCTGGAAGCGTTGCCTGCAGTCCACCGACGACCGGCTCGGCGAGCTGCTCGGGCAGGAATACGTGAAGCAGAACTTCACGCCTGAGGCAAAGGCGCGGGCGGTGAAGATCGTGAACAATCTCGTGAGCGAACTGCACGACCGGATCCAGCGGCTCGAGTGGATGAGCGCGCCGACCAGGACGCAGGCGCTGGCGAAGCTCGCCGCGTTCAACAAGAAGATCGGCTTCCCCGACAAATGGAAGGATTATTCCGCGCTCAAGATCACGGCCGGCCAGTACCTGGTGAACGTTCGCGCCGCGGATCAGTGGGCCGCCGCGCGCGACTGGGCCAAGATCGGCAAGCCTGTTGACCGCACCGAGTGGGGGATGACGCCGCCGACGGTGAACGCGTATTACAGCTCGCAGATGAACGAGATCGTCTTTCCGGCCGGCATCCTGCAGCCGCCGTTCTACAGTCCCGACGCCGACGACGCGGTGAACTACGGCGCGATGGGCGCCGTGATCGGGCACGAGATGACGCACGGCTTCGACGACCAGGGCCGCCAGTTCGACAAGGACGGCAACCTCAAGGACTGGTGGGCGAAGGAAGACGCCGCGAAGTACACCGTGCAGGCCGACAAGGTCGTGAAACAGTTCGACTCGTACACCGTGCTCGACACCTCCACGCACGTGAACGGGAAGCTCACGCTCGGCGAGAACATCGGGGACTTCGGCGGCCTTACCGTCGCGTACGCAGCAATGGAGAGGGCGCTTGGCTCAGCCCCGCGCGCGAAGATCGATGGATTCACGCCCGAGCAGCGGTTCTTCCTCGGCTGGGCGCAGGTATGGCGTGAGGTGTACCGTCCGCAGGCTTTGCGCACGCAGGTGAACTCCAACGAGCACGCCCCGTCGATGTGGCGCGTGAACGGGCCGTTCAGCAACATGCCGGAGTTCAAGGCGGCGTGGGGATGCAAGGACGGCGATCCGATGGTCAGGCCCGAAGCGTTGCGCGCGCGGATCTGGTGAGGCTGACTGCGGGAACAAGAGGTGAGACCTGAGATGGATGCGGAATGCGGGATTTCGACCCGATGCAGGGTGCAGAGGAGGAATGCGGGATTCTGGATCAGAGATGAGACTTGAGTGGAATCCGGGTGCAGGCAACGACGAAGGGCGCGACTCAACAGAGTTCACGCCCTTTCTCGTTTCTCCCCACTTAATCCTGGTACCCGCATTCCTCTTCCGCACCCTGCATCGGGTCGAAATCCCGCACCCCGCATTCCACCCCGCATCCCGCATCAAGCATCAGACATCCCGCCGTCGCAACTCCGCCGCGATCAGCGCTCCGTGCCCGCGCCCATTCTCGATGAACACCCCGTTCGCCTTCTTCCCCGACGTCAGCACCCCCGCGACGAACACTCCGCGAATCGGCGTTTCCATGGTGGCGGGATCGTGCGCGGGAATGCCCGTGGCCTCGTCGAACGGCACGCCCAGGTCGCCGAGCAGCCCGGGCGCCGGCGTATATCCCGTGAGCAGGTACACATGCTGCGCCGGGATCGTCGCGGGCCCCGTCTCGGTGTTCAGGTGCAGCCACCCCGGCTCGATCGAGGCCACGCGCGCGTTCCATTTCAGCGAGATCGACCCGCTGCCCACGCGCTCCTCGAACTCCGGGAGAATCCACGGCTTGATGACGTGCGAGAAAGCCGCTTCGAAGTGGACGAGCGTCACGAGCGCCCCGCAGCGCGCAAGCTCGAGCGCGCACTCCACCGCGGAGTTTCCGCCGCCGACCACGACGGCATGCCGATGGAACGCCTCGTGTCCCTCGCGGAACTCGTGCGACACGTGCGGCAGGTTCTCGCCGGGCACGCCGAGCATGTTCGGCGAGGCGAAGTATCCCGTCGCGACGACCACCGCGCGAGCCTGCGTCACCGTCTCCGCGCCCTGCGCGGGCCGCGAACGCACCGCGAAGCCGTGGTCCGTTCGCTCGATGGCGATCACGTCTTCGTACTGGCGCACCGTGAGCTTCCACCGATCCACCACGGAGCGGTAGTACGCGAGGCCTTCACGCCGCGTCGGCTTCTCGCCGGCAGTGACGAACGGAACGTCACCAATCTCGAGCCGTTCCGGTGAGGAAAAGAACGTGAGATACGTGGGATAGCGCGCAATCGCACTCACCACGCACGACCGATCGAATACGATCGCGGGAATCCCGGCCTCCTCGAGCGCGACAGCGGCCGCGAGTCCGCACGGCCCCGCGCCAACGACGCAAACAGGAAGCTCACTCATCCGTCACCATCCATCTTTCATCTTCCATCTTCGGTCTTCGGTCCTACAACCCGATAATCTGATCGCGTCTCGTTCCGACCGACACGAATTCGATCGGGCATTCCACCAGCGCCTCGATCCGGTCGAGGTACGCGCGCGCCTTCGCGGGAAGATCCTCGAGATTGCGCGCGCCGGACGTCGACTGCTTCCACCCGTCGAACCACTCCAGTCGCGGCTTGATGCCCTCGAGTTCCGCGATGTCGCCGGGGAACTCTTCTACGACGTCGCCGTCGAACTCGTACCCCGTGCAGATCGCGACCTTGTCGAGCGTGTCGAGGACGTCGAGCTTCGTGACCGCGAGCGACGTGAGCCCGTTGATGCGCACCGCATAGCGGACCACCACGGCGTCGAACCAGCCGCAACGGCGCGGACGGCCGGTGGTCGCGCCGAATTCGTTGCCGAGCTTGCGCACGTGTTCGCCCATGGCCTCGTCGAACTCCGTAGGCAAAGGTCCAGCACCCACACGGGTCGTGTACGCCTTCACCACGCCGATCGCCTCGTCGATCGTGCGGGGCCCGATCCCGACGCCGATGGACGCGCCGCCGGCAGTGGTGCTGCTCGATGTCACGAACGGATACGTGCCGTGATCCACGTCGAGCAGCGAACCCTGCGCACCCTCGAGCAGCACCGACGCGCCGCTCTTGATCGCCCGGTGCACGGCGAGCCCCACGTCGTCGGCGATCGCCAGCAGGCGCGGCGCGAGCGCCTCGAGCACGCCGAGCGTGACTTCGACTTCCGCGCGCCGGGGCGAGCCGAAGCCCGCAAGGAGCTGGTTCGCGTGCTCGGTGCCGCGCTCTACCAGCGCGCGCAGCCGCTTCGGGTGGCGCAGATCCAGCACGCGCACGCCGCGCCGGGCGACCTTGTCCTCGTACGCGGGCCCGATCCCGCGGCCGGTCGTCCCGATCGCCTTGCTCGCGGCGCTCTCCTTGTCCACCAGCTTGTGGTACGCGAGCACGAGATGCGCGCGATCGCTGACGTAGAGACGTCCCTCGACGTCCACGCCGTCGCGCACCAGCTCGTCCACTTCCGTGAAGAGCGTCTCCGGATCGAGCACGACGCCGTTGCCGATCGCGCAGCGCACTCCCGGATGCAGGATGCCGCTCGGAATCTGGTGGAGCACCGTCGACCGGTCGCCGATGTGCACCGTGTGGCCGGCGTTGGCGCCACCCTGGTAGCGCACCACCCAGTCGGCGCGTTCGGCGAGGACGTCTACGAGCTTGCCCTTCCCTTCATCTCCCCACTGGGCACCGACGACGACGATCGTGTGGGTCTTGGAGTCGAACATCGCGGCGCTACGCCGCGGCGGCGCTGAGCCCGCTCATCAGCGCGGACACGCGAGCGCGTCCAGCCGCATCGAGATCGAGCAGCGGCCCACGCACCGGCCCACCGTGAAGTCCGACGGCGTCCAGCGCAGCCTTCACGCCCGGAACGCCGAGTTCGCCGACGATCGTCGCCGCGAGCGGCTTCATCTCCGCCTGCAGGCGATCGGCGGTCGCGTGATCGCCCTTTGCATGCGCGCGGAAGATCGCCACGGAGCGCTCCGCGGCGAACAGCGCCACCGCGAGAATGCCGCCGCGCGCGCCGGCCATCAGCGCCGGATGCAGCTGCCCGCCGTTTCCCGTGATCACCGAGAACGATTCGCTCTGCGCCTGCAGGTACGACTTCAGCAGGTCCAGGTCGCCGGAACTGTCCTTGATGCCGACGACGTTCGGATGCTGCGCGAGTTCCGCCACGAGCTCGGGCGCGAGCTTGAAGTGCATGTACTTCGGAATGTTGTAGAGCAGCACCGGCAGCGGGCTCTCGTCCGCCACGCGCCGGTAGTGCGCACGAAGCGCATCGACCGTCATGGCGTTGGAATAATAGTGCGGTGCGACGACCAGCACGGCGTCCGCGCCCACCGTCTGCGCCTCGTGGCAGCGGCGGACCGTGAGCCGGGTGGACTCGGCGCCCGTGCCCATCAGAACCATCCGCTCGGGCGGGACCGCGCGACGCGCGGTCTCGAGCAGTTCGAGCCGCTCCTCTTCGCTGAGCAGTGCCGCCTCACCGGTCGATCCGCACACCACCACGCCAAGCAGGCCCGCGGTGATGTGCGATTTCACGTTGTCGGCAAACGCCGCGCTGTCGATGTCCCCCGAATCACGCTTGAAGGTCGAGACCACGGGACCGAACACACCATCGAGTCGCAAACTCATCTTCACTTTCCGTTAGAAATCGAAACCTGTGGATAGTCCCTTGATCGTCTGCGTGGACTCCGGTGTTTTCGCGGACGCCGGCGGCACGACCGGCGGCACGACCGGCGGCACGACCGGCTGCGCGCCCGTCACCGCGGAACTCGACACGCCAAGAGAAATCGCTCCCGTCATCGGTTCCGCAATGGGATCGGCAACGGCCTTGCGACTGGTCGTCGAGCGTCGGCGGAACGTCCGCATCTTGAGCTCGAAGTCGCTCGGCTTCGTCGCGGCGGCCAGCGCGACCTCGAACTCCACTTCGCCGCTCTGCACCAGATCGGCGAGGTGCTGGTCGAACGTCTGCATGCCGTATTGTTCGCGTCCGTCGGCAATGTAATCGCGAATCTCCGACACGCGGTCACGGTCGAGCATCAGTTCCTTGATCGTCGGCGTCACGATCATGACCTCGCAGGCCACCGCGCGCCCATGTCCGTCCTTCTTCGGCAGCAGCCGCTGCGAGACCACGGCGTAAAGCGACTCGGCGAGACGCACGCGTACGACGTCCTGTTCCTCGGGCGGAAACATCGCGAGAATGCGCATCACGGTGCTCTGCGCGTCGGGCGTGTGGACGGTGGAGATGAGCAAGTGTCCCGTCTCCGCCGCCTTCATCGCCGTGTCGATCGTCTCCGAATCGCGCATTTCACCGATGAGGATCACGTCGGGATCCTGACGGAGCGCCGCGCGAAGTCCCATGCGGAAGCTCTCGGTGTCGACGCCGATCTCGCGCTGCGTGATGGAGCACTGGATGTCGCGGTGCAGGAACTCGAGGGGATTCTCGAGCGTCACCACGTGCTTGTGCTTGGTGGCATTGATGTGGTTGATGATCGCGGCCATGGTGCTCGACTTGCCCGAGCCCGTCACACCGGTCACGAGGATCATGCCGCGCTCGGCGTCTGCGATGGTCTTCAGGACCGGGGGCAGCGTGAGCTTCTCGAAGGTCGGCACCTCGAACGGAATCACGCGCATCACGATCATGAAGCTCGAGCGCTGGCGCAGGATGTTCACGCGGAAGCGGCCGATGCCCTGCGCGCCCCACGAGCAGTCGTAATCCTGGATCTTGTCGATGCGCGCCCGGTCCTCGTCGTTCGGGATGAACTTCATCGCGATCGAACGCGTTTGTTCAGGGGTCAGCGCCTGCTTCGTGAGCGGCACGAGCTTGCCGTCGATGCGCGCGCGAAACACGTCGCCCGCCTTGATGTGCAGGTCGCTCGCGCCACGGTCAACCGCTGCCTTGATGATCTTTTCCATATCAGTATCCGGCGTGCTTGTCTACGAGATTGCGCAGCGGGTCTCCCGCGCGGTACCGCGTCCAATTATCCAGGAAAAGTGCGCTCAGCCGGCCCCAGAAAAGGCGCGGCGAAACCCCCGCCACATGTGGCGTGTGCAGCACCTGAGGAAGGTGCCACAACGGACTATCGGACGCCAGCGGTTCGCGTGAGAAAACGTCCAAAACCGCACCGCGCAGCCGGCCGCGCTTGAGGGCTGCGGCGAGCGCCGGCTCGTCGATCAGCGCCCCCCGCCCGATGTTGCCGACGATCGCGCCCGGCGGAAGCAGGGCGAGACGTTCGGCGGTGAGCAGCGCGCGCGTCTCGGGCGTGAGTGGGGCCGCCAGGACGAGCACGTCGGCGGCGGGCAGCTCGGCGTCGAGGGATGACGGGCCGACGACGCGGTGAAAGCCCGGCGGAGCCCCCTTGGCCGGATTGCGGCGGACGCCCGTGACGATCGCACCGAGCGCGGAGAATTTGCGCGCCACTGCGGTGCCGATTCCGCCCGTGCCGACCACGAGCACGCGACACTCGCTCACCTCGCGGATCGGCGCAACGTCGGTCCCGAACACCATGGAATTCCACTCGACCCGGCGCTGCAGCGTGCCTGCCACGTCGAACGAACGCAGGAAGAACAGCACGCCGGCCAGCACGTGCTCGGCGATCGGCTCACCGTAGATGCCCGCCGAGTTCGTCAGGGCGACGTCACCCGCCAGCATCTCCGGAAAGAGCAGCGAGGCCACGCCCGCCGACGCCGAGTGAATCCACCGAAGTCTCGTTGCCGCGCTCCAGAGCGGGCGCGGCATGCCGAACCCGAGATACACCTCGGCGTCGGCCATGGCGCGGAGCGATTCGTCGCTCGGCTGCAGCGAGCCGTCGCCGGCGGATTCGGTGTCGGCCTGCACGACTTGCGTCGTCCAGCCGGCCGGCGTCGCGCTGACGAGCCGGGCGGCGACGTCGTCCGGGAGACGGAATGCCGGCGTGCGCGAACGAAGGTCGACGACCAGCTTGCGTATGCTCAACGTCGGCTCAATCGAGCATCACGTTCAGCACTTCGGCGCGATCGAGCAGTTCTGCTCGCGCGATATCGAACTGTCGCGCCGGCCCTGTCAGCACGAGCTCGAACACGCGGTCGTCATTGTGGTCGAACAGTTCCGCCTTCACCACGCGGAGTCCATCGGAGAAGAGGGCGGTTTTCAGCCAGTCGAGGGTGGTGCCGGGTTTCGTTCGAATCGTGCAGTTATGCGTGCGCCGCACCCGCAGCAGCTTGTATTCGAGCCTGCCGAGTCCCGCGAGCACGATCATCACGAGCGCCGTCGCACCAAGCGCCTCGACGTAGAAGCCCGCTCCGACCGTGAGCCCGATGGCGGCCACCATCCAGATGGTCGCCGCCGAGGTCAGTCCGGTGATGGCGCCCCGCGATTGCATGATCGTGCCGGCGCCGATGAATCCGATGCCGGTCACCACCTGTGCCGCGATGCGTCCCGGATCTCCGATGCGAACGTCCCCCCCGAAGCTCGTCCCGAGATTCATCGAGAGGTCCATGATCAGGGCCGAGCCCAGGCAGATCATGATGTTCGTACGCAGTCCGGACGCCTTGCCGGCCAGTTGCCGCTCGAGGCCGATTGCGCCTCCCATGAGCACCGCCAGAACCAGCTTGACCGCAAGGTCGAGGCGGAGCACCGTGACCATGTCCGACATCGATGACAACTTCGGGGCGTCGAGAACCACGCTAGCCTCCGTTGCTGGCGAGTGGGAGACCCATTTTCTCCTTCACGTGCCGAATCGTCTTGCTGGCCACGACGCGCGCCTTGGCGGCGCCGGCCTCGAGCGTTTCCGTCACCCGCGCGGGATTCGACTGCAAGTCCCTCGCCCTTTCACGGATCGGCGTGAGTTCGTTCACGATGTTCGTGAGGAGCGACTTCTTGCAGTCGATGCATCCCCACTTTGCCTGGCGACAATTCGTCTCCACTTCGTGCACCGTTGCCTCGGGCGAGAATGCCTGATGCAGCGGATAGATCACCGGGCATTTCGTGGGCTCGCCTTTGTCCGTCTTCCGCTGGCGCGCGGGATCCGTCACGGCCGGTCGCAGCTTCTCCCAGATCGACTCGGGTTCCTCGAGAATCCCGATCGTGTTGCCGAGCGACTTCGACATCTTCGACTGCCCGTCGAGTCCGACGATGCGGCGCGTGTGCGTGAGGCGCGGCTGCGGCTCCGGGAAGTACGGCGGCTCGGGCGAGAAGCGCGCGTTCCAGTTTCGTGCGATGACGCGCGAAAGCTCGAGGTGCTGAACCTGGTCTTCACCGACGGGCACGAGCTCCGCGAGATAGAGCAGGATGTCCGCCGCCTGCAGGACGGGATAGTTGAGGAGCCCCGCCATCACCTGCTCCTGCTTCGCCGCCTTTTCCTTGAACGCCACCTGCCGCTCGAGCTCGCCAAGCGGCGTGATCGTGTTGAAGATCCAGGCGAGTTCGGTATGTTCGGGTACCTGCGACTGCAGGAAGAGCGTCGCCTTCGACGGGTCGACGCCGGCGGCAAGCAGGCCCACTGCCATCTCGTGCGTGCGCCGCTGCAGTTCCGGCGGGTCGTAGGCGGCGGTGATGGCGTGGTAGTTCACCACGCAGAAGTACGACTCGAACTGGTGCTGCAATTGCACCCAGTTCTTCACCGCCCCGAGATAGTTTCCTATGTGCAGCTCGCCCGAAGGCTGAATGCCGCTGAAGATGCGTGCCATCATCGAAAAGTACGGAGTGCAGAGTGCCGGAACAACCACGACTTGCCCCTGACGCGCCGCCGACGCCCGCGAGTTTGCTCACCGTCGCGCTGGAGGCCGCGCAGGCCGCCGCGACGGTCATTCGCGACGCGATGCCCCGCGTTCACGACATCGTCTGGCGGGAGAAGGGCGCGACCGATTTCGTGAGCGAGGTGGATCTCACCGCCGAGATGCGCATTCTCGAGGTGGTGAAGCGCCACATCCCGCACGCGGCGATCCTCGCGGAGGAGACGGCGTCCACGATTTCACCGGAGCGCCAGCGCAGCGGGGTCGTGTTCGTGATCGACCCCCTCGACGGCACGACGAACTTTCTGCACGGATATCCGGAGTACGCGGTCTCGATCGGTGTGCTCGTGGACGGCTCGCTCGCGGCCGGTGTCGTTCTCGACGTTCCCGCTCACGAGTGTTTCACGGCGACGGCGGGCGGAGGCGCGCACCTCAACGGCGCGCCGATTCGCGTCTCGGCGATCGACAATCCCCAACGGTCGCTTTTCGGCACCGGCTTCCCGTTCGTGCGCAACGAGGAGATCGCGCCGTATGTCGCCCAGCTCGCCCGCGTCATGGCCGGCGCCGCCGGCGTCCGGCGGGCGGGCGCCGCCGCGCTCGACCTGGCGAGCGTGGCCTGCGGACGCTTCGAGGGATTCTGGGAAATGCAGCTCTCGCCCTGGGACATCGCGGCCGGCATGCTGCTCGTGCGCGAGGCCGGCGGCGTGGTCACCACGTTCGAGGGCGCGGAGTGCCCGGTTGCGCGGACGAGCGTGGTGGCGGGGAGCGCGGCAATGCATCGGTGGCTCCTGAGAACGGTAAACAACACTTAGATTCTGCCCATGAAACTGATCGAGTGCGTTCCGAATTTTTCCGAGGGCCGCCGCCCCGAGGTCATCGCCGAGATCCGCGACGCCATCGCCTCCGTTCCCGGCGTCGCGATGCTCGACGTGTCGTCCGATCCGTCGCACAACCGCACGGTCGTGACGTTCGCCGCGCCGGCCGAGCAGGCCGTGCGTGCCGCGTTCAACGGCATCGCCAAGGCGCGTGAGCTGATCGATCTCACCGCGCACACCGGCGAACATCCGCGGATCGGTGCGACCGATGTCTGTCCGTTCATCCCGCTCGAGGGCGCGACGATGGACGATTGCGTCGCGCTCGCCCGCGCGCTCGGCGAACGGGTCGGCACCGAACTCGGCATCCCGGTGTTCCTCTATGAGCGCGCGGCGACACGTGCGGATCGGGCGAACCTCGCGGACATCCGCCGCGGGGAGTTCGAGAAGGCCCGCGACGAGATCGGAACGAATCCGGATCGCGTGCCGGACTTCGGGCCCAACAAGATCCATCCGACCGCGGGCGCCACGGTGATCGGCGCGCGGCCGTTCCTCGTCGCGTACAACGTCTACCTGGGACCCGCGGCGAACCTCGCCGTCGCGAAGGAAGTCGCAAAGGTCGTTCGCGCGTCGGGCGGCGGACTGCCGAGTGTGAAAGGACTCGGTCTCGAGGTGGACGGCCAGGCGCAGGTCTCGATGAATCTCACCGACACCGACACCACGCCGATCTGGCGTGCGTATGACGCGGTGAAGCTCGAGGCAGAGAAGCGCGGCGTGAGCCCAACCTGGAGCGAGATCGTGGGACTCGTCCCCGCTCACGCCCTGTTCGAAACCGCTGTGCACCACATCCAGTTGAGGGGTTTCTCCAGCGAGAGAGTGCTGGAGCACAAGGTGCGCGAAGCGATGACCGGCGGCGAAACGCTCAGCGGCTTCGTGGCAGCCGTCGCGTCGAGCTCGCCGATGCCGGGCGGCGGTTCGGTCGCCGCGCACGTCGGCGCGCTCGGTGCCGCGCTCGCGGAGATGGTCGCGGGGCTCACGATCGGGCGGAAGAAATACGTCGCCGTCGACAGTGAGATGAAGGAGCTCGCTGCGAGAACCGTCACGCTCGGCGCGCGTCTCGCCGCACTCGTGAAGGAGGACTCCGATTCGTACGCGCTCGTGAGTGCCGCGTACAAGCTGCCGAAGGAAACCGCGGTTCAGGTCGCCGCGCGCGACGCCGCGATCCAGGCCGCGCTCATGAAGGCGGCGGCCGTGCCGCTCGAAACGGCGCGCGCGTGCGTCGCCGTCGCCAAGCTTGCGGCGGCGTGCGCGCAAAGGGGAAACACGAACGCCGTCAGTGACGCCGGCGTCGCCGCACTGCTCGCGGAGGCCGCGTGCAAGGGCGCGGCGTACAACGTGCGCATCAACGTCTCATCGATGAGCGACCCGCATGCGGGGAGAAAGCTCGCCGACGAGGCGGCCGCGCTCGTGCACGAGTGCGCCTCTGCCGCGATCGACGCGCAATCGGCCGTGGAGCGAGCGATCGGCGCATGACGGGAGCGGCGCGGCGCCTGATCGACGTCAGCCACACCGTCGAGCACGGCATGGTGACGTACAAGGGACTTCCCGCCCCGCTCATCTGCGACTACCTGAGCCGCGAAGAATCGAGGCAACGGTATGCGCCCGGCACGGAGTTCCAGATCGGCAAGATCGAGATGGTCGCGAACACCGGCACCTACCTCGACAGCCCGTTCCATCGCTACGCCGACGGCACTGACCTCGCCGGCCTTCCGCTCACGTCGCTCGCCGACCTCGACTGCCTCGTCGCGCGGATCGCGCCAACGCGCGAGCGTGCGATCGACTCGCTTCCGTTCGGCGCCGCCGACGTGCGCGGCAAAGCCGTCCTCGTGCAGACGGGCTGGGACCGCCACTGGCGCACCGATCAATACTTCGAGAACCATCCGTATCTCACCGGCGATCTGGCGCGATGGCTCGCCGATTCCGGCGCGGTGCTCGTGGGGATCGACTCGCACAACATCGATTGCACCGATACCGGCGAGCGCCCGGTGCATACGGAACTACTCGGCCGCGAGACCCCGATCGTCGAGCACATGTGCGGCCTCGGCGCGCTTCCTGAACGCGGTTCGAGGTTCTTTGCGGTCCCGGTGAAGGTCAAAGGGTTCGGCACGTTTCCCGTGCGGGCGTTCGGAATTGTTTAGAGCCGGCTGTTTTCGGAGAGTTTAGTGCGCGGGGGCGCCGCGGGTTATGCCGCCAGCCGGGCACGTCCGCGAAGTTGGCGACACCTGCAGATTCAGTCTCACCTCGGCGAGGCAGACCAACGGATCTCGTGACGCTCCCGCACGGCCTTCCGGAGTTCTACGGCGCGCTCGTGCTGACCTGTGGCGTCTGCCTGGGGTTGGTCGTTGGACGCAACCTGCGGCGGCGGCCTCCGGCAACGAACCCAGAGCCCCCGGAGCTCGCGCAGCAGAGAATCCAGTTGCTCGAGCGGGACCTCGACGCGGCATAACACCGAAGTTGGGTGGGGGCAGCGTCGAGGCGTTCGCCGAAGCCGCCGTCCGCAGCGCAACGAGGACTAGGCGGCGCAGGCGAATGCCTCGGCGACGCGACCGCGCGCGAATCCAGCCCGAAAGCATCGCAACCAAGCTTGCCAACGCACGCGCTCGGTCGGATGATTGAAGATCTGCGAGCCCCTCTGCCGCCCCGCCATGACCCGCCGCCGTACGTCACACCGATCTTCGTTCGCGCTCTTCGCACTCGCTCTCCTCTGCCACACGGCGCCGCTCGGCGCGCAGCGGCCCGCGCCTGCCGCGCCGCCGCCCGGATTCGACGCGTACGTCGAGCGCGTGCTCACGACGTTCGACGTGCCGGGCGCCGCCGTCGCGATCGTCAAGGACGGAAAGGTCGTCCTCGCGAGAGGCTACGGCGTGCGCACCCTCGGCAAGCCCGAACGAGTGGACTCGGCCACCCGCTTCGGCATCGCGTCCAACACCAAGGCATTCACCGCGACGGCCATCGCCATGCTCGTCGAGGCCGGGAAGCTCGAGTGGGACGCGCCGGTGATCCGCTATCTCCCCGATTTCGCGATGTACGACCCGTTCGTCACGCGGGAGATCAGCGTCCGCGACCTCCTCGTGCATCGCAGCGGTCTCGGACTCGGCGCCGGCGACCTGCTCTGGTGGCCCGCGTCCACGTACGATCGCGCGGAGATCGCGCGACGGCTGCGCTACATCAGGCCCGCGACGTCGTTCCGCAGTGCCTATGCCTACGACAACGTGCTGTATCTCGTGGCCGGCCAGCTCATCGAGAAGGTGTCGGGCGAGAGCTGGGAGGACTTCGTGCGCACGCACATCCTCGTGCCGGTGGGCATGACCGGAAGTACCGTGCGGCACGCGGACGCCGCGGCCGGCGGCAACGTCGCCTCGACGCACGCGGAGGTCGGCGGCAAGCTGCGCGTCATCGAGCCGATGGTCAGCAACAACACCAACCCGGCTGGAGGCATCAACTCGTCTGCGGCCGACCTGGCGAAGTGGATGATCGTGCAGATGGACTCGGGACGGCTCGCCACAGCGTCGAACGGTGCGCCCGAACGGCGCCTCTTCACGCCGGCCAGCACGCGGCAGCTCTGGTCCATCGTCACGCCGATCCCCGTCGCCGGACGAACGATCCCCGGCCTCGAGCACCTGCGGCCGAATCTCTCCGGCTACGCGCTCGGCTTCGGGATTTCCGACTATCGCGGCCAGCTGCGCCTGCAGCATTCGGGCGGCCTGCCCGGCTACGTGTCGCTCGTAACCATGATCCCCTCGCAGAGACTCGGGGTCGTGGTGCTCACGAACCAGGAATCGACCGACGCGTTCAACGCCATCACGCTCACCGCCATCGACCACTTCCTCGGTGCACCGGCCATCGATTATCTCGCGCGCTTCGCGGCGCTGCGCGACTCGGCCCGCACGCGGCTCGCGCGTGACGCGAAGCAGGCGAGCGCCGCGCGCGATTCCACCTCGGGGCCATCGCTGCCGCTTGCGGGTTTCGCGGGCCGCTACGAGGACGCGTGGTACGGCGACGTCACGCTCGCGCTCGAGGCCGGCACGCTCGTGATGCGCTTCGGCCATACGCCGCAGCTGGTGGGGGATCTCGTGCACTGGCAGCACGACACCTTCCTCGTGCGTTGGCGCGACCGCGAGCTGCGCGCGGACGCCTATGCGACCTTCTCGCTCAACCCCAACGGCACGATCGACGCGCTGAAGATGGCGCCGGAGTCGCCCGATGTGGACTTCTCGTTCGATTTCCAGGATCTGCTGCTCAGGCCCGCGCCCAAGAGCAAGTCACCGTAGCCGAACCTCAAGCCATCGGAACCGCCCATGCTCATCACAGTCAACGGTACCCCCCACACGTACGACGGCGACCCGCTGCAGCCACTGCTCTGGTACCTGCGCGACGAACTTGGACTCACCGGAACCAAGTTCGGCTGCGGCATCTCCGCCTGCGGCGCGTGCACGGTGCACGTGGGCGGCACCGCGATTCATTCCTGCGTGACGCCGATGAAGTCGGTGGCCGACAAGCAGGTGCGGACGATCGAGGGCCTGAGCGCCGACGGCGATCACGCGGTGCAGAAGGCGTGGGCCGAAGCGAACGTGCCCCAGTGCGGCTACTGCCAGAGCGGGCAGATGATGACCGCGGCGGCGCTCCTCGAGAAGACGCCGAAACCAACGGAGGCCGACATCGATCACGCGATGTCGGCCGTGATCTGCCGGTGCGGCACGTACACGCGCATCCGTGCCGCGATCGTCGCCGCATCGGCCGGAGGGCGCTGACCATGTCGACTCCATCCAATCTCGAGCGTCGCGATTTCCTGCGCCGGCTCGCCGCCGGCGGTCTCGTGCTCGCCGTCGGTCCGGCGGGCATCCGCGGGCTCAAGGCGCTGCCGGCGTTCTTCGCCGCCGGCGACCCGCTCCAGGCGTCGGTATACCTGAGCGTCGGCGAAGATGGCCTGGTCACCGTGACCTGCCACCGCTCCGAGATGGGGCAGGGCGTGCGCACGGCGCTGTGCATGGTGATCGCCGACGAGCTCGAGGCCGACTGGACCACGATCCGCCTCGAACAGGCGATCGGCGATCCAAAATACGGCAACCAGAACACCGACGGTTCCTCGAGCATCCGCACGGGACAGTACGCGATGCTCCGTACCGCTGGCGCAGCCGCACGCGAGATGCTGGAACGCGCCGCTGCAGCGGAGTGGAGCGTGCCCGAAACCCAGGTCAGCGCGCGCAACGGCACCGTGGTGCACGCGACGACGGGACGCTCGCTGCCGTTCGGCAGGCTCGTCGCCCGAGCGCGCTCGCTCCCGGTTCCCGCCGCACCCAGGCTCAAGGATGCGTCGCAATTCCGGTTCATCGGCAAGGATGTCACCGGACTCGACATGCACGCGATCCTCACGGGCAGGGCGACCTTCGGGCAGGACGCGAAGATGGCCGGGATGAAGATCGCCGTGATCCTCCATCCGCCCGTGTACGGCGCGAGCGTCGCCACCGTCGATTCCGCGGCGGCGCTGCAGGTGACGGGCGTCGAGCGGGTCATCACGCTGGCCACCACGCCGATCCCCTCGGGCTTCCAGCCGCTGGGCGGCGTGGCAGTGATCGCAGGCAGCACGTGGGCGGCCATGCAGGGACGGCGCGCGCTCAAGGTCACATGGACGGCGAGCCCGAACGACACCCACGACTCCGAGGCGTATCGCACCGCACTGGAGACGTCGGCGCGCGCGCCGGGACGCGTCGTGCGCAAGCAAGGTGACGTGGCGGCCGCATTGTCGGGTTCCGCTCAGAAGGTGACCGCCGAGTACTACGCACCTCACCTGGCCCAGGCGCCCATGGAGCCGCCGGCAGCCGTGGCGAACGTGTCGGCCGACGGCTGCGAGATCTGGACATGCACGCAGGATCCCCAGTCGGCGCGGAACGAAGTCGCCACCGCGCTCAAGATCCCGAAGGAGAAGGTCATCTGCCACGTCACGCTCCTCGGCGGCGCCTTCGGCCGGAAGTCGAAGCCCGACTATATCGTCGAGGCCGCCCTCCTCTCGAGGGAGATGAAGGCGCCAGTGAAGGTCGTGTGGACCCGCGAGGACGACATCCAGAACGGCTTCCCGCACACGGTCGCCTTCCAGCATCTCGAGGCTGCGCTCGACGCGAAAGGCAGAGTCGGCGCGTGGCTGCACCGCGTCGCCTCACCGTCGATCAACAGCACCTTCGCCCCAGGCGTGACGGACCTGAGCGACGGCGAACTCGCGCTCGGCATCCTGGATCTTCCGTATGCAATTCCGAACCTCCAGGTCGAGTCGTGCAGGGCGGAGGGGCACTCGCGCATCGGCTGGTACCGCTCGGTGAGCAACATCCCGCACGCCTTCGCCATTTCGTCCTTCGTGGACGAGCTCGCGCACGCCGCGGGGCGCGATCCGCGCGATTTCATTCTCGAGCTGCTCGGCCCCGACCACATCGTGGATATGGCCAACGCCGGCGCCGTGAAGCCGGTGGACAACTACGGCGACACGTGGGCGGCGCATCCGATCGACACGGCGCGCTACCGCAAGGTGGTGGAGCTCGTGACGAAGGCGGCAGGCTGGGGGAAGAAACTCCCCAAGGGAGAAGGGCTCGGCCTCGCCGTGCACCGGAGCTTCCTCACCTACGTCGCCGTGGTGGTGCACGCCAGGGTGAGCGCGACGGGCGAGATCGTACTTCCGCGGGTGGACATCGCGATGGACTGCGGCTTCGTCGTGCACCCTGAGCGCGTGCGTTCGCAGGCGGAGGGCGCGGTGATCATGGGGCTCAGCAATGCCATGACGAGCGAGCTGTCGTTCAAGAACGGTCGCGTCGCGCAGTCGAACTTCAACACGTACAAGGTGCTGCGGATGAGCGCCGCGCCGCGGGAGCTGCACGTACACCTCGCCGCGAGCGGCGGTCCGCCGGGCGGGGTGGGCGAACCGGGCGTGCCACCGGTCGCGCCCGCGCTCGCCAACGCGATCTTCGCGGCCACGGGGAAGCGCATACGATCGCTGCCGGTGGGAAGCCAGCTGGCGGGCGCCGGGTGATCGCGCGCCTACCGAGGCAATCGACATGATGGTTCGGCATCGGCATATTCTCGCCCTCTTGATCGTCGCGTTCACGCCGGTGGCGGGACAAGCGCCCGCCGGATACCATCTCGGCGAGCTGTTGCATCTGCCCGATTCTCTTAGGGAGGTCAGGGCGGAGGGACGGTTCCGCGCCGAGATCGTTCGGACTGCGCGGGATCCTGGCGAGGTTCAGTTAATTGAATCGGCCGAACGACTGACGCCGGACCGGATCACGATCCTTCGCGCAGATAGCGGGGAGACTCGGGGTCCACTCCTGGAGTCGTTGAGTCGCGCGGCGGCGGTACCAGGCGACAGGTGGTGGTACACCGACTTCGATTCGACGTGGACGCCGTTTGCAGTGACGGGAGCGGCCGTCACGTATTACCTCGGTCGTCTGCGAGTACTGAGCGAGCGTGACGGGTTGTTCGCTGAGAAACTACCCGCGGGCGCAACGAAGCATCACGGCGAGCTTCGATATACCGCGAGTGTGAGCCACGCGGATTCAGCCGGCGTCGCGTACGTGGTTCACCTGACGCTGCGCTGGTCGTACTGGTGTGGCATGCTGTGCGCGATGTACTTCGAGCAGACACGACTCGTACTGTTCGACGCGACCGGCAAAATCATCCGAGTTCAAGGCGATGGAAAGCCTTCGGTGGTTGTGTCCTAGAACAGCGGATAAAGCCGGCGGGCGCGGCGGTGAGACGTTCGCCGAAGCCGCCGCCCGCAGCGCAGCGAGGACTAGGCGGCGCAGGCGAATGTCTCGGCGCCGCGCCCGCGAACAGATCTCGGCGAATCACAGCCCGCGCGCAGATCCTACCGCGTGAGAACCCGCGGCCCCTCGTTGGTGACGGCCACCGTGTGCTCGAAATGCGCCGAGCGCGAACCGTCGACCGTGATCACCGTCCACTTGTCCCCGAGCGTGCGGGTCGCGGCGCTCCCCACGTTCACCATCGGCTCGATCGCCAGCGTCAGCCCGTTCACGAGCCGCATCCCGCGCTTCGGCTTGCCGTGGTTCGGCACCTGCGGCTCCTCGTGCATCAGGTGGCCCACGCCGTGGCCGACGAGCTCCCGCACCACCGAGAATCCGCCCTTGAGCACGACCGTCTCGATCGCATGGCCGATGTCGCCGACGTAGTTGCCGACCGTCGCGGCGGCGAGTCCTGCCTCGAGTGCATCCTTCGTGACGCGCAGAAGCTTCGTCGTCTTCTCGTCGATGGCGCCCACCGGCCAGGTGTTCGCCGAGTCGGTGTGCAGCCCGCCGTAGAAGACGCCGATGTCCACCGAGATGATGTCGCCTTCCTTCAGCACGCGCTTCGGCGACGGAATGCCGTGCACGATCTCCTCGTTGATCGAGGCGCAGATGCTCGCGGGAAATCCGTACAGTCCCTTGAAGCTCGGCGTGGCGCCTGCGTGCGACCGGATGAAGTCCTCGGCGACCTTGTCGAGATCCATCGTGGTGGCGCCGGGGCGAACCGCGGCGCGAACCTTCTCGTGCGCCGCCGCGAGGATCTTGCCTCCCGCGGCCATCGTCTCGATTTCCCTCGGGGACTTGAGCTGTACCATCAGCTCAAACCGACGGTCTTGCGGACGCGGCCCGCGACCTCATCCATGCTGCCGACGCCATCGACGCGGGCGATGTTCGCGCCGTGCGACTCGTACCACGCGATCACCGGCGCCGTCTGCTCCTGATACACGCGCAGGCGGTTGCGTACGGCGTCGGGCTCGTCGTCCTTGCGGCGCATGAGGGTGCCCTTGGGCGACTTCACGCATTCCTCATGAGCCTGTCCCGGCGCGCGTCCCGTGAAGGTCATCTGGCACGCGTCGCACATCGTGCGCGCGCTGAGGCGCGAGACGAGCAGCTCGTCGGGGATCTCGAAGAGCATCACCACGTCGAGTTTCCGGCCGAGCGCCGCGAGCACTTGGGCGAGCCCTTCCGCCTGCGGGACGGTGCGCACGACGCCGTCGAGGATCACGCCGCGCGCCTGCTGCGGCGCCGCGATCGTCTCGCGAATGATGCCCATGATCACGTCGTCGGGGACGAGGTCGCCGCGGTCGTACGCGGCCCTGGCCTTGAGGCCGAGCGGGGTGCCCGCGGCGATCGCCGTGCGAATCACGTCCCCGGTGGAAATCTTGGGGACGCCCAGGTCAACGGCGATGCGATCCCCCTGCGTCCCCTTGCCGGAGCCCGGCGGCCCGAGCAGCACGACGATCATCGGGGCGTTCGTTAGAAGCCGCCCTGCGAGCGCCCGCGGAACCGCACGCGCCCCTTCTTCATGAAGCCGTCGTACTTCCGCAGGAGCAGGTGCTGCTGCATCTGCGCGAGCGTGTCGAGCGCGACGCCGACCACGATCAGCAGCGACGTTCCGCCGAAGCGAAAGTTCACGTTGATGAAGCTGCCGATCCAGACCGGCAGCAGCGCGATGAGCGTGAGGAAGATCGCGCCCGGCAGCGTGATGCGCATGACGACGTGGTCGATGTAGTCCGCCGTCTTCGCGCCGGGCTTGATGCCCGGAATGAAGCCGCCCTGCTTCTTCAGGTTCTCCGCGAGGTCGATCGGGTTGAAGATGATCGACGTGTAGAAGTACGTGAAGAACATGATGAGCGCGGCCGTGAGCAGGAGGTACGCCCACGTGCCCGGCATCAGGTAGTCGGCCAGATTCTTGAAGAAATCGTTGCCGCTCACCTGCGCCAGCGCGCCCGGCACCACGATCAGGGACGACGCGAAGATGATCGGCATGACGCCCGCGGAGTTGATGCGGAGCGGAATGAAGTTCTTCGCCGCCTCGCGCATCCGTCCCCGCGCCATCGAGCGCTGCGGGATCTGGATGGCGATGCGCCGCGCGGCGATGGTGATCGTCACCACACCGGCGACGACGGCCACCATCAGGAAGCCGAGCGCGATCAGCCCGAGCAGGTTCGTCGCGCCAGTCGTGTAGAAGCGGTACGTGTCGCCGATCGCGGGCCAGAAGCGCTCGACGATCGAGAAGAAGATCATGAGCGACGCGCCGTTGCCGAGGCCGCGCTCCGTGATCTGCTCGCCGAGCCACATCACGAAGATCGCGCCCACGGTGAGCACGAAGGTCATCTCGATCTTGAAGCCCAGGCCCGGCGTCGAGACCGCGCCCTGTACGCTCTCGGTGAACAGCGCGAAGCCCCACGCCTGGACCATCGCCAGGGCGACCGTGGCGTAGCGCGTCCATTGCGTGATCTTCTTCCGGCCCTCTTCGTCCTTCTGCATCTTGTCTAGCGTCGGGATGACCGCCGCGCCGATCTGCGCGAAGATGGAGGCCGAGATGTACGGCATGATGCCCAGCGCGAAAATCGTCGCACGGGACAGGTTGCCGCCCACGAACAGGTCGTAGAGACCGAGCAGTCCGCCGCCGCCCTTGTTCTGCGACGAGAAGTAGTCGATCATCGCCTGCACGTCGACACCCGGTGTCGCGACGTGCGAGCCCACCCGGTAGATCACCAGGCAGATGAACGTGAACGTGATCTTCTGCCAGAGCTCCGGCGTCTTGTAGATGTTCGAGAGCGCCTGAGTCGGATTGGCCTGGGCCATGTGCTTCTCTTACTCCTCGACGCGACCGCCGGCCGCCACGATCTTCTCGCGGGCCGNNAGCTTCGCGTGGCCCTTCGCCGAGCGAATGAGCCCCGCCGCGGCGAGCGTCTCGCGGGTCACCTCTGCGCCCTTCGGCAGCAGCGTGAGATCCATGAGGTGCACGACCTGCGACTCGATGCGGAACGGGTTCGTGAACCCGCGTTTCGGCACGCGCCGCGTGAGCGGCATCTGCCCGCCCTCGAAGTGCGGCTTGTTTCCGCCGTGGCCGTGGTGGCCCGACCTCGCCTTGATGCCCTTGTGGCCCTTGCCCGACGTCTTGCCGGTGCCCGACCCCGGGCCGCGGCCGAGCCGCTTGCGGTTGCGATGCGAACCGCGCGCGGGCGCCAGGTTGTGCAGGCCGATCTTTTCTTCAGACACGGGACTACTCCTTGACCTTGGTCACCGTCACCAGGTGACGGACTCTCTTGATCATGCCGCGCAGCGACGGCGAATCCATGTGCGTCACCTCGCTCTGGTGATGCCTGAGGCCGAGCGCCTCGAGATTCGCGCGCATCCGCGCCGTCTGGCCGAGACCGCTCTTCACTTGGCGGATCAGCACCTTTCCCTTCGTGAGCGTGTTCGGCGCGGTCGTCTTGGGGCCGCGCGAACGGTGCCAAACAAATGTCCTAGGCATGTGCTGCCTCCTTCGACTTGGCGCGCGAACGGTAGCCGAGCGAGTTCGGCTCGACGCCGCGCTCGCGTGCGATCTGCTCGACCGTGGTCAGTGCGGCGAGCCCTTCCATCGCCGCGAGGACCATGTTGTGCGGGTTCGTCGAACCGAGCGACTTGGTGAGGATGTCGGTGATGCCGGCGCATTCCATGATGGCACGCACTGCGCCGCCGGCGATCACACCGGCTCCGGGCGCTGCGGGCTTCATCAGAACTTTTCCTGCGCCGTGCTTGCCCACGATCTCGTGCGGAATCGTGGAGCCCGTCATCGGAATCGAGACCATGTGGCGGCGTGCGCCGTCGACGGCCTTGCGGACCGCTTCGGACACTTCGTTCGCCTTGCCGGTCGCGATGCCGACCTTGCCCTGCCCGTCGCCGACGGCGACGAGCGCGTTGAACGAGAAGCGACGGCCGCCCTTCACGACCTTCGCGACGCGGTTGATCGCAATCACGTTCTCGACGAGATCGCTCCCTTCACCGCGATCCTGCCCGGGGCCGCCGCGTCCACCGCGATCCCCGCCCGGCCCGCCGCGTCCACCGGCACCGCCGCCCGGACCTCGTCCGCGACCGCCCGCACCGCCACCCGGCCCGCCGCCGCCCGGCGCACCACGGCCGCGACCACCGCCGCCGCCGCCCGGTCCGCCACGGCCACGCCCGCCCGGGCCGCCGCCGCTGCGCGCGCTGCCGCCGCCACTCCGGGCGCTGCCGCCCGTGCGCGGCGCCTGTCGAGGCGTTTCAGCCGTCTCGGCCGGCGCAGCTGCCGCCGCTGCTGCCGCCGGCTCGCTCGTTCCTTCGTTGTCAGCCATTTAGAACTCCAGCCCGCCTTCGCGGGCTCCGTCGGCCACCGCTTTCACGCGGCCGTGATACTGGTACCCAGCGCGGTCGAACACGACCTTGCTGATGCCGGCGGCCTTGGCCTTCTCGGCAATCTTCTTCCCCACGGCAACAGACTTCTCGCTCTTCTTGCCCGTGAAGCCCTGGTCCGACACCGTCGCGATCGTGCGCTGCGACACGTCGTTCACCAGCTGGGCATAGATGTGCTTGTCCGAGCGGAACACGACCAGGCGCGGACGCTCGAGCGTGCCCTTCACCTTCGCGCGAACGCGAATATGGCGTCGCGTGCGCAGACCGGCGCGCGTCTTTGGTACACGTTGACCAGGCATTACTTACCTCCCGCCTTTCCGGCCTTTCTGCGAATCACTTCGCCGGCGTATTTGATTCCCTTGCCCTTGTACGGCTCGGGCGGACGCAGCGAGCGAATCTCGGCTGCCACCTGTCCCACGACCTGCTTGTCCGCGCCTTCGATGACGACCTGCGTGGGCACCGGCGCGAGCAGCTTGATGCCGTTCGGCGCCTTGTACTCGATCTGGTGCGAGAAGCCGAGCGCGAGCTGCAGTCCGTAGGGACGAACTTCAGCCTTGTAGCCGACGCCCGTGATCTCCAGCTGCTTCGAGTAGCCCTTGGTCACGCCCTCGACCATGTTGGCGACGAGGGTGCGCGAAAGTCCGTGCAACGACTTGTGCATCGGTTCGTCGGAAGGGCGCGAAACCGTGAGGACTTCGCCTTCCAGCGTGACACCGATATCCGAGTGCATCGTCCGATGGAGCTCACCCTTGGGTCCCTTCACCGTAACTTCGTGTCCCTTCACGGTGACTGTGACGCCCTTGGGGATCTGGATCGGGATCTTGCCGATACGTGACATGTTCTCGTTCTCCTTACCAGACGAGAGCGAGAAGTTCGCCGCCGGTGCGCTGCGCGCGTGCCTCGCGGTCGGTCATCAGCCCTTTCGAGGTGCTGAGGATCGCGACGCCGAGGCCGTTGCGCACGCGCGGGATTTCCGTCACCGCGACGTACTTCCGGAGGCCGGGGCTCGACACGCGCTTCAGCTCACGAATCACCGGCTGTCCGCCCTGCGCGTACTTGAGCACGACGCGGAGCAGCGGCCTGCCATCGGCAGCCGCGACAGTCTTGTAGTCCGTGATGAAGTTGTTGGCCTTCAGCAGCCGCGCGATTTCGAGCTTCATCTTCGATGCCGGGATGTCGACGCGGCGATGCTTCGATCCGCACGCGTTGCGGATCCGCGTCAACATGTCGGCAATTGGATCAGTCATGCTCATAGAGCGATTTCCTGTTTTTCCTATGGTTTCCGCTATAACCGCGGACTTCTAGGAAGTGAGAGTGCTGTAACTGCGGGTTAAGCCGTTCTTGGTAGCCTTGTTCTTGGTTCTTCGTACCTAGAAACAACCATTAACCAAGCGACCAAAAACGTTTCCACGTCCTTCCCTTCACTACCACGAAGCTTTCCGAACCCCTGGGATAAGTCCCATGAGAGCCATTTCCCGGAACGCGATACGCGACAGCCCGAATGTCGCGACGTAGCCACGGGCCCGCCCGGTCATCGAGCACCGGTTGCGCACGCGCTGGGGCGACGAGTTGCGCGGCAGCTTCTGCAGTCCCGTCTGCGCCGCGAGCTTCTGCGCGTCGGTGGACTTCGGATCGTGCATGACGGCCTTGAAGGCCTTCCGCTTGGCCGCGTACTGCAGCGTCATACGCTTGCGGCGCTCGTTCTTCTCGATGCTGCTCTTTTTCGCCATCGGGGTCTCGTGAGTTGCGTTGGTTGTCGCTGGGTCTTCCGGCTTCCGGCTTCCGTCGTCAGGCTTGGGGGTTCGCGTTCACGACAATCGGCTTGTCGTCACCACGGAACGGCATTCCCAGCTCGCGCAGCAGCGCGAACGCCTGGTCATCCTTGTTCGTCGTCGTGACGAACGTGATGTCCATGCCGTGGATCTGTTCTACTTGGTCGTAGTTGATCTCCGGGAAGATCATCTGCTCCTTCACGCCGAGGCTGTAGTTGCCGCGGCCGTCGAAGGCGCGCGTGGAGAGGCCGCGGAAGTCGCGGATGCGCGGGATCGCCGTCGTGATGAATCGGTCGGCGAACTCCCACATCCGGGCCCCGCGCAGCGTCACCGCCACGCCGATCTCCTGTCCCTGGCGAAGGCCGTAGTTGGCTATCGATTTCTTAGCCTTCTTCTTCGTCGGCCGTTGACCGGTGATGATGCCGAGTTCCTCGACGACCGCATCGAGGACCTTCGGCTGCTTGATCGCCTCGCTCATGCCGACGTTGAGGACGATCTTCTCGAGGTTCGGGATCTCGTGCACGTTCTTCAGGCCGAACTGCTTGGCCAGATTGGGGCGCACTGTCTTCGCGTAGTACGTGCGAAGGCGCGGCTCGGGCGCCGGCTGGCCGACCCCCGTGTGCTCCTTCGGCGGGGCGGCCTGCGTCGCCTGACGCTTCTTGCTGCCGCCCGACTTCTCCTTTTTGCCGGCGTCCTTCTTGCCGGCGTCCTTTTTGTCTTTCTCAGTCGTCGCCATCTGTCAGTCTCCGCTCAGCTCTTGCCGGGACGCGTGATTGCGTCGCCCGACTTCACGCTGATGCGCTCCTTCGTTCCGTCTGTGTCGATCTTCGCGCGAATGCGCGTCGGCGCGCCAGACTTCGGGTCGAGCAGCATCACATTGGACGCGTGCAGCGGAGCGGGCATCTCGATGATCCCCGACTGCTCCTCGGCACGGCGCGCCTTGCGGTGCTTCTTCACGATGTTCACTCCCTCGATCACGACGCGTCCCGTCTTGGTGTGGACGCGGATGATCTTCCCTTCCTTGCCCTTGTCGTCGCCGCGCACCACGCGCACGGTGTCGCCCTTCACGACGTGAATCTTCTCGCGCTCGGCGTTGATCTCGTGCCGCGTGCGGTTCCGCTTGCCGCGGGTCTTTCGGTGCGTCAGGACGCGCATGTTACAGGACCTCCGGCGCCAGCGAGACGATCTTCATGTACTTCTTTTCGCGCAGCTCACGTGCGACCGGTCCGAAAATGCGGGTCGCCCTGGGCTCGCCCTCTTCGTTGATGATCACGACGGCGTTCTCGTCGAACCGGATGTAGCTCCCGTCCTTGCGCCGCGTCTCCTTCACGGTGCGCACCACCACGGCGCGCGCCACGTCCGACTTCTTCACCTGGCCGTTGGGGAGCGCGTTCTTCACGGCGACGATGACGACGTCGCCGAGCCCGGCGTACCGCCGGCGCGTTCCGCCAAGCACGCGGATCACGAGCGCCGTCTTCGCGCCCGAGTTGTCCGCCACCTTGACCATCGATTCCTGCTGGATCATTGGCTTATCCTCTTAGCGCGCGCGATCGACGATCTCGACCACACGCCACCGCTTGTCCTTCGACAGCGGACGGGTTTCCACGATGCGCACGGTGTCACCGGTCTTCGCCGAGTTCTCCTCGTCGTGCGCCTTCAGGCGCTTCGTCCGGGTGATCATCTTGCCGTAGACCGGGTGCGCGACGCGACGTTCGATCGCGACGACCACCGTCTTCTGCATCTTGTCGCTCACGACGATTCCCGTGCGCGTCTTGCGCGAATTGCGATCCGGCGTCTCCGCCGTGCCCGCGTTCTCGAGTGCCATATCTATCTCCCACCGGCGCGTACGGCGCCGGCCTTGGTCTGCTGTTCGCGCAACACGGTCTTGAGCCGCGCGATGTCCCGGCGAATGACCCGCAGGCGAAGCGGATCGTTCAGCGCTTCGGTTGCGCTGCGGAACCGGAGGCGGAAACGCTCCTCCTCGAGTTCCGAAATGCGCGCCTGCATTTCATCGAGCGAGAGCTCGCGGATCTGTGCTGGCTTCATCATTCGGTGTGCGCCTCCTCACGAGCTATGAACTTCGACTTCACGGAGAGCTTGGCCGCCGCGAGACCGAGCGCCTTCTGCGCGATCTCCTTGGTGACGCCCTCGATCTCGAACATCACGCGGCCTGGCTTCACCACGGCTACCCAGAGCTCGGGCGATCCCTTGCCCTTTCCCATTCGGGTTTCCGCGGGCTTCTTCGTGACCGGCTTGTCGGGGAAGATGCGGATCCAGACCTTGCCGCCGCGCTTGATGTGGCGCGTCAGCGCCACACGAGCGGCCTCGATCTGGCGCGCCGTCACCCAGCCCGGCTCGTGCGCCTGCAGCCCATAGGTGCCGAACGCCACGGTGGCACCGCGCGTCGCGGTACCTGACGTGCGGCCCTTGAACATCTTGCGGAACTTCACGCGCTTCGGTGCGAGCATTGGTCAGTCGTCTCCCTTACGCGTCGGTCGAGTACGTCTTGCCGCGGCGATCTTCCACGATCTCGCCCTTGAAGATCCAGACCTTCACACCGATGGTGCCGAAGGTGGTCTTCGCGGTGCTGATCGCGTAGTCGATGTTCGCGCGCAGCGTATGGAGCGGCACACGGCCCTCGTGATAGCCCTCGACGCGCGCGATTTCGGCGCCGCCCAGGCGCCCGCCGCACTTCACCTTGATGCCCTCGGCGCCCATGCGCATCGCGCTCTGCACCGCGCGCTTCATCGCGCGGCGGAACGAGATGCGCTGCGCCAGCTGTGCGGCGATGTTGTCGGCGACGAGCTGCGCCTCGATCTCCGGGCGCTTGATTTCCTCGACGTTGATCCCGACTTCCTTGCCGCTCAGCTGCTGGAGCTCGTTCTTCAGTTCCTCGACCGCGGCGCCCTTCTTGCCGATCACCACGCCCGGACGGCCCGTGTGGATGGTCACGACGACCTTCCCCGGCTTGCGTTCGATCGTGATGTCGGCAATCGCCGCGCTCGCGAGGCGCGCCTTCAGGTACTTCCGGAGGAGCTCATCTTCCTTGAGCAGCGCCGGGAAGTCCCTCTTCGCGTACCACTTCGAGCGCCACTGCTTCGAGACGCCGAGGCGGAAACCGATCGGATTGGTTTTCTGTCCCATTATCGACCTTCCTTCTCGCCCACGATGATCTCGATGTGGCTGGTGCGTTTGCGGATTGGTGTCGCCCGTCCCATCGCCGCCGGCATGAAGCGCTTGAGCGGCGGTCCCTCGTTCACGATGGCCTTCTTCACGAACAGCGCGTCGACGTCGATCGATTCGTTCGCGTTGCGCGACGCCTGTTCGGCGTTCGCGACCGCGCTCTTGAGCACCTTCTCGATCTGCTTCGCCGCGTGCTTCTTGGAAAACTTGAGGAGCGCGAGCGCCTCGTTGACGTTCATGCCACGCACCTGGTCGATCACCAGCCGCATCTTGTAGGGCGACTGGCGGGCCGTGCGCTGGATCGCGCGGGCTTCGGACATGGCTTACTTGCCTCCCTTGCCGGCGGACGCGGCCGGCGCAGCAGCGGGAGCCGCGGCGGGAGCCGAGGCGCCTGGGCGCCCCTTCTGGTCCGTCGCCTTCGCCTCTGCCGCGGCCTTCGACCCGGCGGCGGTATGACCGCGGAAGAGCCGCGTCGGCGCGAACTCCCCGAGCTTGTGCCCGACCATGTTTTCGGTCACGTACACCGGGATGAACTTGTTCCCGTTGTGCACGGCGAACGTGTGCCCGACGAAATCGGGCAGCACGGTGCTCGCGCGCGACCAGGTCTTGACGACCTTCTTCTCGCTCCTCGAGTTCAGTCCCTGCACGCGCTTCAGCAGGCTGTCCTGAACGAAGGGCCCCTTTCGAATGCTTCTTGCCATAGTCTCGAGTCCTTAGATGTCGCGTTACTGCGTGGCTTTGCCGCGCTTCCGGCCGCGCACCAACAACCGCTGCGAGGCTTTCTTCTTGTCGCGCGTCTTGACGCCTTCCTTCTTGCCCCACGGGCTCACCACGTTGCGGCCGCCGCGTGTGCGGCCACCGTGCGGGTGGTCCACCGGGTTCATGACTTCGCCGCGCACCTTCGGACGCTTGCCGGCCCAGCGCGACGCACCCGCCTTGCCCGCGCTGAGCAGCTCGTGCTCCGAGTTGCCGACTTCGCCGATCGTCGCCATGCAGTTGCCGTGCACGAGACGCATTTCCGTGCTGGCCATGCGCAGCGTGACGTAGTCGCCTTCCTTCGCGACGACCTGCACGCTCGTTCCGGCCGAGCGCGCCATCTGGCCGCCCTTGCCCGGAATGAGCTCCACATTGTGCACCGCGGTGCCGAGCGGAACCTCCTTCAGCGGCATCGCGTTGCCCGTGCGCACGTCCGAACCCGGGCCGGAAACGATCGTGTCACCCTGCGAGAGTCCCTTGCAGTGGATGACGTACCGCTTCTCGCCGTCGGCGTACTCGATGAGCGCGATGCGGGCGGTGCGGTTCGGATCGTACTCGATCTCCTTCACCGTGCCGACCACGCCGAACTTGTTGCGCTTGAAGTCGATGATGCGGTACTGGCGCTTGTGACCGCCGCCGATGCGCCGCATCGAGATGTGGCCGTGGTTGTCACGCCCGCCGCTCTTCTTGATCGGCTCGAGCAGCGACTTCTCCGGCGTCGTGCGTGTGATCACGTCGAAATCCGAGACCGAGCGGAAACGCGAGCTCTTGGTCACCGGTTTGAATTGGCGGATTCCCATGTTTATGCGCCCTCGAAGATCTCGATCGTGTCGCCGGCCTTCAGCTTCACGATTGCCTTTTTCCAGCGCGGACGAAGCCCGGCCTTGCCGCCGACGCGGCGCAGTTTCCCGCGCTGCTGCGACGTCCAGACACCGGTGACGTGCACGCCGAACAGCGACTCGATCGCCTGCTTGATCGCCTGCTTGTTCGCCTCGGGATGCACTTCGAACGTGTATTCACCGCGGTCCTGAAACGCCGCCGAACTTTTCTCGGTGACGATCGGCCGCACGATGGTTCTGAGAAGCGTCGGCATCGGTTACTTCCCCTTCTTCTTGGGAGCCGACTTCTTGGCTGGTGACTTTTTCGCCGCAGCCTTCGCCGCCGGCTTCGCCTTCGCCGCCGCCTTCTTGGCCGGGGCCTTTTTCGTCGCCGCCTTCGCCTTCACCGCCGACTTCTTCTTGGCCTTCGACTTCGGGGCGTCGTCATCCGCCGCGTGCTTCGCGGCATCCGTGTCGCGCGCCACGTAGCGGACCACCTTCACTTTCGACAAAGACTTTTCCTTCATCGGTGCCATCGCTTCGCCGAGCGCGCCGGACTCGACCAGCACCACATCCGACCAGAGGATGTTGTACGTCGAGACGTCGCTGAACGGCATCACGTGCGCGAGCGGCAGGTTGCGGCCGGAGAGAAACACGTTCGGCTTCACGCCGTCCGTGAGGATGAGCACCTTACGATGCGCGAGTTCGAGACGCGCGAGCAGCTGCTGCAGCCTGGAGGTCTTCGGCGCATCGTACTCGAACGCGTCGATCACGAAGAGCGCGCCTTCACGGGCCCGTGCATTGAAGGCGCTCTTGCGCGCGAGCGCACGCACCTGCTTCGGCACGATCTCCGTGTACTTGCGCGGGCGCGGACCGAACACGGTTCCGCCGCCCACCCAGTTCGGCGCGCGGATCGAGCCCTGCCGAGCGCGGCCGGTGCCCTTCTGCTTCCACGGCTTCTGGTTGCCGCCGATCACTTCGCCGCGCGTCTTGGTCGACGCGTTGCCCTGGCGCTGGTTGGCCAGGAAGGCCTTCACGGCCTGGTGCATCACGGGAAGATTCACCGTGCCGTCGAACGTGTCCGCCGGCAGGGCCACGCGATCACGCGGGGTTCCCTGCGCGGAGTACGCGGCCGCGTCGACGTTCTTCGATTCGGGGTGCTTGGTATCAGGCATCGGTTATCCCTGCTTGCGGACGAGCACGATCCCATTCTTCGGGCCGGCGACCGAACCGCGGATGTAAATCAGGTTGCGCTCTGCGTCGATCTTTTCCACGCGGAGGTGCGTCTGCGTGCAGCGCTCGGCACCGAAGTGTCCGGGCATCTTCTTTCCCTTGATGACACGCGAGGGGTCCGTGCCGGGTCCGATGGATCCGGGACGGCGGTGCTTCGTGTTGCCGTGCGTGTTGGGTCCGCCGTGGAAGTTCCAGCGCTTCACCACGCCCTGGAATCCGCGGCCCTTGCTCGTGCCCGTGACCTTCACGGTGTCGCCGACGGCGAAGACGCCGACGGTGATCACGTCGCCCACCTTGAACGACGGGATCTCCGGGTTCTTCCCCTGGGCGTCGTCGAGGCGGAACGAGCGCAGCACGGCAGGCGGAGCGTCGAGCCCCGCCTTCGCGGCGTGGCCGATCTCCGCCTTGTTCGCGCGGCGTCCGCGAGGCGTGCGCTCACCCTTCTTGGATTCGCGCGCGATTTTCTGGGAGCCGAGCCCCATTTCCACGGAGTCAAAGCCCGCCGATTCCTTTGACATGACCTTCGTCACCGGATTCGGCGCAGCCTCGACCACCGTCACCGGGATCTGCTGGCCATCCTGATTGAATATCTGGGTCATGCCCAGTTTCCTGCCGATGATGCCGATCATCGCACCTACTCCACTTTGATTTCGACGTCCACGCCAGCCGGCAGGTCGAGCTTGGTCAGCGCGTCCACCGTCTGCGAGCGCGTGTCGAGGATGTCGATCATGCGCTTGTGCGTCTTGAGCTCGAACTGTTCGCGCGACTTCTTGTCGACGTGCGGCGAGCGGAGGACCGTCCACCGCTGCGTCTTCGTCGGAAGCGGAATCGGGCCCGACACCTGCGCGCCCGTCTTCTCGGCGGTGCGCACGATGTCACCCGCGGCCTGATCGATCACCGCGTGGTCAAAAGCCTTGAGTCGGATTCGAATTCTGCCAGCCATATGGACTTCCTTGGAAAAGCGAGTGAAAAGTTGTTTGTCGCTTGGTTGTTGGTCAGCCAATTGGTTAACCAACAACCAAGGGACAAATGACCTTCAACTCGCAGTTGCAGTTACGCGAGAATCTTTGTCACCACACCAGCTCCAACCGTGCGTCCGCCCTCGCGGATGGCAAAGCGCAGCGTGGTTTCCATCGCGATCGGGTTGATGAGCTCGATCGTCATCTGGATGTTGTCACCCGGCATCACCATCTCCGTGCCCGCCGGCAACTCGATCGAACCCGTCACGTCCGTCGTGCGGAAGTAGAACTGGGGGCGATACCCCTTGAAGAACGGCGTNNTGGCGTCCGCCCTCGTCCTTCGTGAGGACGTAGACCTCGGCCTCGAACTTCGTGTGCGGCGTCATCGAGCCGGGCTTCGCGAGCACCATGCCGCGCTCGATGTCCTTCTTGTCGAGGCCGCGGAGGAGAAGTCCGACGTTGTCGCCGGCCTGTCCGTCGTCGAGCAGTTTGCGGAACATCTCGACGCCCGTCACGACCGCCTTCTTGTCGGAACCAAAACCGATGAGCGAGACTTCATCGCCCGTCTTGATCTTGCCGCGATCGATACGACCCGTGGCGACCGTGCCGCGGCCGGTGATCGAGAACACGTCCTCGACCGGCATGCTGAACGGCTTGTCGATTTCGCGAACGGGCTGCGGAATGAACGTGTCGAGCGCCTCGAGGAGCGCTTCGATCTGGTCGATCCACTTCTGGTCGCCTTCGATCGCGCGGATCGCGGCGCCACGAATCACCGGCGCGTTGTCGCCGTCGAAGTTGTACTTGGAGAGCAGCTCACGGACTTCGAGCTCGACGAGGTCGAGGAGCTCGGGGTCGTCCACGAGATCGCACTTATTGAGGAAGACCACGATGCGCGGCACGTTCACCTGCTTCGCGAGCAGGATGTGCTCGCGCGTCTGCGGCATCGGGCCGTCGACCGCGCTCACGACCAGGATCGCGCCGTCCATCTGCGCGGCGCCCGTGATCATGTTCTTCACGTAGTCCGCGTGTCCCGGGCAGTCCACGTGCGCGTAGTGACGATTCTTGGACTCGTACTCGACGTGCGACGTCGCGATCGTCAGGATCTTCGACGGATCGCGGCGTCCCTGCGACGCCGACGCCTTCGCGACTTCGTCGTAGGAAATGTATTTGGTACCATAGCCCTTGTCCGCCGACACCTTGGTGAGTGCAGCCGTGAGGGTCGTCTTGCCGTGGTCCACGTGACCGATCGTCCCGACGTTCACGTGCGGCTTGGTGCGCTCGAACTTTACCTTGGCCATTGTCGAATCCTGCCGAGTGAGTGTTGAAACTGATGTTCTACCAGTGCTGCCGTCCGCCGTCTGCCTTCTGCCGTCTTAAGCTTTCACCTTCGCGATGATCTCTTCGGCCTTCGACTTCGGGACTTCCTCGTAGTGCGCGAACTCCATCGAGTACACCGCGCGCCCCTGCGACATCGACCGGAGCTTCGTGGAGTAGCCGAACATCTCGCTGAGCGGAACGCTCGCCGAGATGACCTGCGCCTCTCCGCGCTGCGTCATGCCGCCGATCTTGCCGCGGCGCGCCGAGAGATCGCCGAGGACGTCGCCCATGTACGCTTCCGGCGAAACGACTTCGACGTTCATCACCGGCTCGAGCAGCACGGGGTGCGCGGCACGCGCGCCCTCCTTCACCGCCATCGAGCCCGCGATCTTGAATGCCATTTCCGACGAGTCGACGTCGTGGTACGAGCCGTAGATCAGCTCGACCTTCACGTCCACCATCGGGTAGCCCGCCATGATGCCGTTCTCGAGCGCCTCGCGGATGCCGGCCTCGACCGGCTTGATGTACTCGCGCGGAATCGAGCCGCCCGTGATCTTGTCCTCGAACACGAACCCGTGTCCCATCTCCGCCGGCATGACGTTGATGACGACGTGGCCGTACTGGCCCTTGCCGCCCGACTGGCGGATGAACTTGCCCTCGACCTTGTCGACGCGCTTGCGGATGGTCTCGCGGTACGCGACTTGTGGACGTCCGACATTCGCATCGACCTTGAATTCGCGCATCATGCGGTCGACGAGGATCTCGAGGTGCAGCTCGCCCATGCCGGAGATGATCGTCTGCCCGGTCTCCGGATCGGAGAATACGCGGAACGTCGGATCTTCCTCGGCCAGCTTGCCCAGCGCGATGCCCAGCTTGTCCTGGTCGGCCTTCGTCTTCGGCTCGATCGCGACGTCGATGACGGGGTTCGGAAACTTCATGCGCTCGAGGACGATCGGCTTCTCGTCGTCGCAGAGCGTGTCGCCCGTGCGCGTGTCCTTGAGCCCGATGGCGGCGCCGATGTCGCCGGCGCGCACTTCCTCGATCTCCTCGCGCTTGTTCGCATGCATCTGCAGCAGGCGCGCGACGCGCTCGCGCTTGTCCTTGCTCGAGTTGTAGACGTACGAGCCGGCCTTCAGCACGCCCGAATACACGCGGAAGAACGTGAGCCGGCCGACGAACGGGTCGGTCGCGATCTTGAACGCCAGCGCCGCGAACGGCGCCTCGTCGCTCACCTCGCGCACCTCGAACGTCTCGTCGTGCGTCGGCAGGTGACCCTGCATCGGCGGCACGTCCTTTGGCGACGGGAGGTAGTCGATCACCGCGTCGAGGAGCGCCTGCACGCCCTTGTTCTTGAACGACGCCCCGCAGAGTACCGGAACGAACTTCATCTTGATCGTCGCCGCGCGGATCGCGTGGCGGATCTCATCGTTCGTGAGTTCCTGATGGTTCAGGTACTTCTCGATGAGATCGTCGTCGTACTGGATCGCCGCTTCCACGAGGTTGTGGCGCGCCAGTTCCACCGCATCGTGCATGTCCGGCGGGACGTCCGTCACCGTGAACGTCTTGCCGAGCGACTCTTCGTCGAAGACGTACTGCTTGCGTTCGATGACGTCGATGTGCCCGGTGAACAGTTCCCCCGACCCGACGGGAAGCTGCAGCGGATACGCGTCACGTGAGAGGCGGTCCTTGATCATCGCCATGCAGCGGTCGAAGTTCGCGCCGATGCGGTCCATCTTGTTGGAGAAGATCATGCGCGGAACCTTGTAGCGGTCCGCCTGGCGCCACACCGTCTCGGTCTGCGGCTCGACGCCGGCGACGGAGTCGAGCAGGGTCACGGCGCCGTCGAGGACGCGCAGCGAGCGCTCCACTTCGACGGTGAAGTCCACGTGCCCGGGTGTGTCGATGATGTTGATGCGGTACTCGGGGCCCGTCGCGCTCCCGGTGTCGTGCGTCGCGCCGTGCCGCTTCCAGAAGCAGGTCGTCGCGGCGGACGTGATCGTGATGCCGCGCTCCTGTTCCTGCTCCATCCAGTCCATGGTGGCCGCACCGTCGTGGACCTCGCCGATCTTGTGCGACTTCCCCGTGTAGTAGAGAATGCGCTCAGTCGTCGTGGTCTTACCGGCATCGATGTGGGCCATGATGCCGATATTGCGGTAGAACTTGAGATCGGTAACGCGAGCCATCGTCTGGTTTTATCTCGTCAGTATTCGAGCAGTTTTGTACAAAGATTCGGAACTGGTGGGAGCAAAAACGCGGCTGGACCAGGCGCCCCGTCACTCGGCCAGAACCAACAGGCCGAATGCGGAACCGGTTTCCATCCGCTCTCGCCGGGTACAGCCGCCACTGCTGCGCGGTTGGGGACCCTCGGCGCGCCGGGCTGACTGCTCCCGACGTTGAATTGTCCTGCGTTGCTTTTCGGGAGCCTCGGCGGCCGCATGAAATCGGCTGCTGTCGGTCGACTGATCCCACAGTCTCCGCGCGTCGTGAAGACGTTGGCGGACCCATAATTACCGGCACGCAGTTCGCCGGGTGAAGCACCAGCCCTGAACTGACCTAAAGCGCGTTCGGCCAGAGCCTTAAGAAGATAGCCGGCGGGAGGTAGATGTCAACTCCTTCGGAGTGAGAGTTAGTGAGAGAGTTGCGTTTGAGAGCGAGGGATGCGTTGGAGCAAAATCAGTGAGAGTCTGCGGGATGAGAGGGAGTTGAAGTGGGAGGCCAGTCGCATACTCAGCTCTCATCGCTACTCATTCTCGATGGCTACTCATTCTCGCCCTCAGCTGACCGAACCTCTCCAGGCGCAAAACGCCCCGCCGACGGACCGGCGGGGCGTTTCGGTCACTCGTGTGTCGCGGCTACCAGCGATAGTGCGCGAAGGCCTTGTTCGCTTCGGCCATGCGGTGCGTATCTTCCTTCTTCTTCACGCCGTTGCCCTCTCCCTTCGAGGCGGCGATGACCTCGGCGGCAAGCTTCTCGGCCATCGACTTCTCGTTGCGCTCGCGCGAATACTCGATCAGCCAGCGCATCGCAAGCGCCGTGCGGCGCTCGGGGCGCACTTCGACCGGCACCTGATACGTGGCGCCGCCGACGCGGCGACTCTTCACTTCCACGACCGGCTTGAGGTTCGTCAGCGCCTGCTTGAACACGTTCACGCCCGGCTGCGACGTGCGGCTCTCGACGAAGTCCATCGCGGCGTAGAAAATGCGCTCGGCCGTGGACTTCTTGCCCTGGTACATCAGGACGTTGATGAACTTCGAGACCGTCTGGCTGTCGTAGCGCGAGTCCGCGAGGATCGTGCGCTTGACGCTCTTCTTGCGGCGGCTCACTTGGCGCCTCCCTTCGGCTTCTTGGTGCCGTACTTGGAGCGGCTCTTGTTGCGCCCGTTGACGCCGGATGCGTCGAGCTTGCCGCGAACGATGTGGTAGCGAACGCCCGGGAGATCCTTCACACGGCCGCCGCGAATGAGCACGATCGAGTGCTCCTGCAGGTTGTGGCCTTCGCCGGGAATGTAGGCGGTGACTTCGAAGCTGTTGGTCAGGCGCACGCGCGCGACCTTGCGCAGCGCGGAGTTCGGCTTCTTGGGCGTGGTGGTGTAGACGCGCGTGCAGACGCCGCGCTTGAACGGATTCGCCTTGAGGGCGGGCGCCTTGTCCTTGCGGGCAACGTCGCGCCGGCTCTGGCGAACGAGCTGGTTAATAGTTGGCATCTTCCCTGCGGTGTTCGTCGACCTGATTCATACGTGGATCGCCCGGCGGGCGGCACGGAACAGACTCACAACTTACCCGGCTGTGGGGCTCTGGTCAAGGATTCGCGCGGGCGATAGGCGGAACCGGGATCCGGACGACCAGGAGGTCCGACTTGAACTGACCATCGACGATCACGTCCTCGGCCCCATACCGATGCACCCGGATCACGATCTCATTCTGCAGATCCCAATTGTGGCACGACTGGAAGAGACCGTCCGAGCCGGTCGTCCAGAAGTCCTTGAGCCAGAGCAGGTTCGAACCGTCGCCTTGAGGAAGCATCATGCGTGTCGCAACGGAGACCTTGGCGCCTGACACGGGTTCCCCCTGCGGCGTGACCACCCGGCCGAGGACGGCGAACGTCCCACCGGTGCTCGTATTGTAATTGACCTTTTGCCCGGCCGTCATGCAGCGTTCCACCGCGAACTGCTTGGCGGTCGGCACCAGGAGCCTCGCGAGCGAAGTCGTGTCGCGGGCGGCGACGAACTTCAGCGATGTCGGCAGGCCGATCCCCAGTTCGGCGACCTGCGGATCGATGATGCGCACCGCGTAAGGTCCCGGGAGCAGGTTCTTGATCTCGACGAGACCCTTCGAGTCCGCTATGCCGAAGTAGTGCGTCGCGGCGAGCGCGACCACGGTCCCCTCGGCGGGTCTTCCCTCGTGATTGATCGCCTGAATCCGGAGCGCGCCGAGCGGCGCCTTCCACGCGAGGCCGTCGGGCCACGCGGCGCTCGCGAGTTCGCCGCCGGTCTCGTCGGCGTAGAGCCAATTTCGCGCTTCGAGAGTGCCCTTGGTATTCACGATCGTGTCGGGCTGCGCGCTCACGAGCCGCAGCGACCATCGATCGATCAGCACGACGCCGTTCGGCATTGCGCGGAACGAGATTCGGCCGCCCGGACGAAATCGCGCGGCACCCTCCGACATGCCCACGTACTTGAACTCGATGTCCTTCAGCGCACGCGCGAGGGTGTCGATCCAGAGCGTGCCGTCGATGTCGATGCGGCCGCGCCGGTGCTCCGACGGAACGAAGCGAAGTCCGACCTGATTCGGGCGCTCGCGCGCGCCGCTCGACAGCTCGAAGCAGTACGCGCCCGCGAAGTAGTCGTTCAGGAGCACGTCCGCGTCGGGGCCGAAGAACGTTCCCGCGCTCGTGCTGTCCGTCGAGAAGCCGTAGCGCACCAGGTCCTGTGCCGTATGCGCCGCGAAGAAGGTCGTCGCGGCGGTGTCGGCCGAATCGCCGCGCACGCGCATCGATTCTATTCGGTCGCTGTTGCCATCCATGACGCGCTCGAAGCCGAGGCGGTGCAGCCGCGCGGGATTCGACTCGCGCGCCACGATCGTGGCGAGCAGTCCCGCTCGTGCCTGATCCCAGAGTCCCATCGCGGCCGCGCGGTCCTTGCGAACGGAGCAACGCGAGTTCGCGACGACGCGGACGAGCTGCATCATGCTCGGCAGCGCGAACATCGTGACGTTGAGCCCGGCGAGCGATTCGGCGCGCGGCGGGATCGGCACTTCTTCCGGCCTGAATCCGATGCGCACGAATCGCGCGCTCCGCATCGCATCGCGGAGCACGACCAGATATTCCCCGTGCTCATTCGTGAGGCGGCGCGAAACCGTTGCTCCTGCCGAGTCGAGGAGGATGACGACCACGCCCGGGATCGGCTGCCTGCTCACGCTGTCGCGAACCGTGCCGGCCAGCCTCTGCGCCCGCGCGATGTGCGCGAGCGCCACGGATGCCATGAGGACCGCTGCCGATGAAACGAGACGACCGCGCATGCCGCTAAGCTGGAGGCACCTCGACGTCCACGCCAGCCGCCGCGCGCTCCTTCGTGATGCGGACCGTCACCGGCGCCGATTTCCGGTTGCCCAGCGTCGCGCGCACCGTGATGACGCGCTCCCGCGGCACGCCGCAGAGATACCAGTTGCCGGACGCATCCGATGTCAGGTCGCGCTGTTCGTTCTTGTAGGAGTAGGTGCCCTGGCCGGTCGACCTGAACTCGCCACGCCAGGTGAGCCGGACCGAGGCGTTGGCGAGCCCCTCATGTTCACCTTCGAACACGGTGCCGCGCAGCAGCGCGACCAAGTCTCCTCTTGCCGAGTCGGTGCCGCACGACGTCGCGAGCTTCGCGTCCTCGGCGAGGAGCGTGGGAGAGAAGTCGTGCGTCGACTCGCCGCTGCTGAAGAGCACCTCCGCGCCTCGATTCACCGCCGTCACTTCGCCGCCGGTGAACTGGAGTCCCTCCACGACCATCTTGTACTCGTCGCGCGCGCCGAGGGTGCCGGTGTAGCGGGGGACCAGCTGCAGCGCGCCCCGCGGCATACGAAGCTGCCAGCGGCCGACGAGCCAGCTCCCCGTCGAGAGCCGCAGGAATTCGACGCTGCCACCGGCCTTCACGTGTGCGTAGTCCTCGGGAAGATTCGTGTAGCGGAACTCGAGCAGCCGGAGTTCGCTCGAGGTCCGGTCGAGCCAGAGCGTTCCCTCGATGTCGGCGATGCGAGCGCGATCCCTGGCGGGACGAAATCCGATCCCGACCCAATCGCCCTTGTCCTTCGTCGGCGGCTCCTCGCGGAAACAGTGCAGCGACGTGAAGGCATCCGAGAGCAGCGCCTCCGCATCGGGCGCGCGATACACGGTGCCGCTCTCGTCCTCGCTCATGTAGCCCACTTTCGCGAGCGAGTCCGGCGGGAGACTCAAGAACGCCTTCCCGGCCGCAGCACTGTAGCTGGCCGTCGACTGCGTGAGCACCTGATCGCCGGTGATGTCCGTCTTGCGGTCGTAGGTCATCCACTTCACGGTCTGCTTCGTCCCCAAGGGCGAGAGCTGAGTCGCCGTGATCGCCTTGCGCGCCTCTTCCCACAGCCGCGCGACCGCCTGTCCGGAATCCTGGCGCACGCGGCAGACGCTCCTGCCCTGCACTTTCACCGCCGAGAGCACGATCGCCTCGCCGCGGAGGATCACCGTGAGGCTTTTCGACTCGCCGGCTCCGATGTCGAACGCCGGCAGGATCGTGGGGCGGAATCCGATGCGCAGCAAGCGCACGTCGTAGCGGCCGGCGCCGGGGAGCCGCAGTTCGTAGCCGCCGTTCTCGCCGCTCAGCGCGCGCGCGGACGTGGTTCCCTTCGCGTCGTTCGCGATGACTATGACACCCGCCGCCCGCGAGCTGTCGGGCAACAGGACGGTCCCGCGCACGGTCTGGGCACCAAGCCCGGCGGCGAGCACGAGCATCGATGCCATGAGCGCGCCCGCAATTCGGATTCGCGTGTTCACATCACCACGATACGGGACTTTCGCCGGCCTCTGCAATCCCGCCCGCATTACGATCCGATTAGCTCCGACTCAGAGATCGATCACCGCGTGCACCGGCAGCGCGTCGCGCGCGCGCACGGCCGATTCGAACTCGCCGAGCAGATGCGCGATGGAATTCGCGTAGTAGCTGATCAGTTCGCGACCACGCGGGAGCACGGCGTAGCCGGCCCCTTCCCGCGACACGACGCGGCGGAGGCGGAGCAGTTCGTACGCGCGGTCGAGCGTCTCGCCGATTTCCTCACCTGCGTTCAGGACCTGCCTGCCGTGATGTGCGAGCGATTCACCGACCTCGGACATTCACTCGAGCAGCTGGGCGCGCGAAACGAAGTGCGCGTCGAACGTCTGGATCGACGCGCACGCGAGCGGCACGGGTGTGACCGGGATGATGTCACCCACGCGCCGCATGGCATCGTCGGCGAGCGCCTGGATGACGCCCAGCCGTTCCGCGCGCGGAAGCGGTGCACCACCCGGATCGCGGCGCGGCGCGTGAAGTAGCACCAGTAGAGCCAGCCTGAGAACAGGACCGCGGCGGCAGCGATCCATATCACCGGTGAACTCACCACGGAGGCCTAGTGGCGCAGCATGATCAGCGCCGCCCAGTGCTGGCGATGCGCGAACCCGGCGTTGCTTCCGTTCGAGCGGCAGCTCTTCTGCTCGTTCTGCGAGAGCGTGCCGACCGCGGTGATCTCGAGCGTCTCCATCTCGTTCGCGGTGTATTGGTCGAGGAAGCCCGCCGCCATCGTGCCGTCGACAATGACGCAGTCGATCTCATAGGACCGAACGGTGCCGAAACGCGGGAGATACCGGAGCGCCTCGTCGGCGAGCATGCCGCTCGCGTACTGTGCGAGCTGCTCACGCGTCGCGAAGAAGGATCGCGCGGAATTCACCCAGCGCCGGCGCTGGCCGAAATCGAAGAGCTCCCGCACCAGCGCGTTCGGCGGCGCGCTGGCCCGGCGCATCGCGGCCTCATCGAGACCGGCCGACAGTGGCGTGAGCCAGATCGCGACGCGCTGGCCGCCTTTCGGCGGCATGGTAAACGAGACGATTCGCGGGCGATATCCGAGTTTGCGCACGTCGACCATGTCCGCGCCGGGCTTCACCGGATCGAAGAAGAACTGCCCCCTCTCGTTCGTCGTCGTCGTCTCCGTGTGGACCACGGTGGATACCGTCGCACCCTCCACGATGTCGAACGCGGTATCACCAACGACGCCGAACAGCCCGGTCTGCTGCGTCTCGCTGCGAACGGCGTCGAGAATCTGCGGCACCGGCTCCATCGTGACGGTCAGGTCATTCTCGCCCGGCACGAGCTTCATGTCGAAGGTGAGCGGCACGAGGCCCACGCGGCGGACGATCATGATCAGCGAATCGGTCGAGAGCTTGTCGATCCGAAAGCGCCCTCGATCGTCCGTCACGGCATGCCGCTTCACGCCGCTGATGTCGACGATCACGGCGGGCAACGGCTTGCCATCGACGTCCTTCACGAGCCCGACCAGCACGGCGGTCGGCGGACCTTGTGCGATTGCACGAGGCGGAGTCGCGGTGAGCGCTGCGGTCGCAAGCAGGACGATCAGCGCGCCGCGCATGGATCCTCCGTCAGCACCAGGAACGGCCAGCCGCCCTCACGCCTCGGCGATTGCGCCGAGCGCCTTCCAGTCGCGTGCCTCGTCCGACACGGGCCGCAGGATCGTGAACGCCACCAGCATCATCGCGAGCAGCGAGAGGATCGCGAACGCTTCACCTCGTACCACCGGCATGTGCCCCTGTTCCACCGTCAGCCAGGTCGTGGCTCCCCAGAGGAGCGGACCCGTCACGGCTGAAAAGCGTCCCACCATTCCGTAGAGGCCATAGAACTCGCCCACGCGGTCCGGCGGCGTGAGTCGCAACATGAGCGGGCGGTCCGACGCCCAAGTACCGCCGAGGCAGATGCCCGCGAGGCACGCGACGACGAACAGCCATCCGATGTGAAGGTGCAGGAATCCGACGAACGACGCGAGGACGAACGTGGCAAGCCAGCCCGAGAGCACGATCGTGAGGGTCTTCTTGGGCCCGATGCGATCGACGACAAAGCCCCAGATGACGCCGCCGAAGATCGCGGCGGTGATGGCCGACATCAGCACGAGCTGCGCCTTTTGCTCGCCGTTCTCCTTCGTGAGGCCGGTCGAGATCGCGACGTTCACCGTGTACAACGACATGAAGAGGATCACGGTGTTGATCGCGTCGGTGTAGAACGCGCGCCCGAGCAGGAACCGCAGCAGCCCGGGATACTTGTCCCCCGACTTCAGCGTGTGGAGGGTTTGTCGCGCCGACTCGGTGACGGCTCTCCAGGTGAAGATCTCGCGCGGATGCGGATTGCCAACCTCCCCGACGAACACGAAACAGGGGAACGCGAGCGCGAGAAACGCGAGGGCGACGAAGAGGAAGTAGTCCGCGAACGGGAACGCGGCATGCGTCCTGGACATCCAGAATCCGACGCCGACCGCGATGTACGAGCCCGTATATCCAAGCCCGACCGCGATGCCATTGATGCGGCCCCGGTTCTCTTCCGTCGTGACATCGGGCAGCAGCGAATCATAGAACTGCACGCCGGCCTGATATCCGCCGTTCGCGATGATGAAGAGGATCGCGCTCATCATGAACGGCCCGCGCGCGATCAGCGCCGTGCACGCGCAACAGATGAGCGTGGCCCACACGAGGAACGGCATCCGCTTGCGCGCCCGGTCGGTCATCGCGCCGAGCAGCGGGCTGAGGCAGAACATGATGCCCATCGACAACGCGCTGATCCTGCCCAACAGGCTGTCGGCGCGCTCCGAGCCCACTTCCGCCCTTACGAAGAGCGAGAAGTAGAGGCTGATGACGCCCATCGAGAAGATGACGTTGGCCAGATCGTAGAGGATCCAGCTGATCACCGCTCGGCGCGGGATGACACGGGTCGGGGCGGGCATCGGGAGAATGTGAGGGGAATCACCAGCAAAAGCGAGTTACCGGCTACCGGTTTTCACAACGAAGGGGATGAGTTAACCGTCGTAGGTCTTCGATTGATGAACAAACCGCGACGGGACCGGTCGAGCGCCGAATGGCGCACCGACCGGTCCCGTCGAAGTTTTTTCATCACCCTGTGACAAACGACCGTTAACTCATCCCCTTTGTTGCGATAACTGAAGACTCAGAACAGCTGTTTTCAGTCGTCGGTTAAGCATCCTCGCCCGGCAGCGCCGCGAACGGCGACGGGATCTCCGCCGCCATCGGCGTCCCCGAAAGTCCGGCGAACGCCTCCGCGCCCTGCGGAAGTTCCGCCATCGGCGGCGGCGCGACATCCATGTCGACTTCCTGGTACCGGTACATGCCCGTACCCGCCGGAATGAGGTGTCCGATGATGATATTCTCCTTGAGGCCAATGAGGTTGTCCTTGGCTCCGCGGATCGCCGCATCGGTCAGCACTCGCGTGGTCTCCTGGAAGCTCGCCGCAGAAATGAAGCTCTGCGTCGTGAGACTCGCCTTCGTGATGCCGAGGAGCAGCGGCTCGCTGCTCGCGGGCTTCTGTTTCTTCTTCTTCGCGCGGTCGTTGGCATCGCGGAAGACCGCCTTGTCCACGTTCTCGCCCTCGAGGAACTCCGAGTCGCCCGCGCCCGGATCGAGCACGCGAACTTTCTGCAGCATCTGGCGCACGATCACGCCGATGTGTTTGTCGTTGATCTTCACGCCCTGCAGGCGGTACACCTCCTGTACTTCGTTCAGGAGATATTCCTGCACCGCGCGCGGGCCCTTGATCCGAAGAATGTCGTGCGGGTTCACCGGTCCTTCCGACAACCGGTCGCCAGCCCGCACGCGATCGCCTTCGTGCACGCGCAAGTGCTTGCCCGCCCCCACCTCGTACAACTGCGCTTCCTGCGAATCGTCCGGCGAGCCGTCGGCCTTCAGCGACTGCACGAAGATCTCGCGCTTGCCGCGCTTGATCTCGCCGAACCGCACGATGCCGTCGACCTCCGAAATCGTCGCCGGATCCTTCGGACGGCGCGCTTCGAACAGCTCCGCCACGCGCGGCAGGCCGCCCGTGATGTCGCGCGTCTTGTACGCTTCACGCGAAATCTTCGCGATGATCGTACCCGCCGCGATCTCGGCCCCGTGCTCCACGATGAGCTGTGCGCCCACCGGAATCACGAAGTCGCGGATGCGCTTCTCCTTGCCGCCCTTCGTCTGCCAGATCTCGATGTGCGGATGGAGCTTCTTCTCGCGGTCTTCGATGACCACGCGCTGGCGCAGGCCCGTGAGTTCGTCGAGCTCCTCGCTCACCGACTCTTCTTCCACCAGGTCCACGAAACGCACTTCGCCCGTGACGTCGGCGATGATCGGGTTGGTGTACGGATCCCAGCTGAAGATCACCTGCTCCTTCTTCACCTCGGCGCCGTCCTTCACCATCAGCACCGCGCCAAGCGGCACCGCGAGGCGCGCCGACACGATCGCGCTCTTGTCGGCCGAGGCGCGGATGAACACTTCGCCTTCGTACGACGTGACGATCTGCTGGCCTTCCGGGTTCGTGACCGAAATCAACCGGTCGCCGTACTCGATGAAGCCCTGCACCTTCGACTTGCGCGCCGTCTGCTCCGCGATGCGCGCCGCCGTGCCGCCGATGTGGAACGTACGAAGCGTCAGCTGCGTGCCCGGTTCGCCGATCGACTGCGCGGCGATGATGCCGACCGCCTCGCCGATGTCCACCATCGCCATCGTCGCGAGGTTTCGGCCGTAGCACATCCGGCAGAGACCGCGCTTGGCTTCGCAGGTGAGCACGGAGCGAATCTTGATGGAGTCGATGCCGGACTCCTCGATCTGCTTGGCCACATCTTCGCTGATCATCGAACCCGACTCGACGAGCAGCGCGCGACGGCCCGAATCGTCGATCAGCTGCGGATCTTCGACATCCTCCGCCGCCACGTTTCCGACGATGCGTTCCGCCAACGGCTCGATGATGTCCTCGCCTTCCTTCAGCGCGGAGATCTCGAGTCCCATGATCGTGCCGCAATCCTCCTCGGTGATCGTCACGTCCTGCGCGACGTCGCAGAGGCGGCGCGTGAGGTACCCCGCGTCGGCCGTCTTGAGCGCCGTGTCGGCCAGACCCTTTCGGGCTCCGTGCGTCGAGATGAAGTACTCGAGCACGGACAGGCCTTCACGGAAGTTCGACTTGATCGGGCTTTCGATGATCTCGCCGATGCCGCCGGTGAGCTTCTTCTGCGGCTTCGCCATCAGTCCGCGCATGCCGGCGAGCTGACGGATCTGGTCGCGTGAACCGCGCGATCCGGAATCGAACATCATGTACACGGGATTGAACCCGTTCTGCGATTCCTTCATGCGCTTGACCATCGCCTCGGCGATGTCGTTGTTCGCATGCGTCCAGGTGTCGATGACCTTATTGTAGCGCTCGCCGTTCGTGATGTTTCCGGTCTGGTACGCCTTCTGGAAACGCTCCACGCGCGTCGTCGCTTCTTCGAGCAGCTGCTCCTTGTCCGCCGGAATCTCGAGGTCCTCGATTCCGATCGAGACGCCGCCGCGGGTCGCGTTGCGGAAGCCGAACTCCTTGAGACGGTCGAGGAACTGCACCGTGCCCGCGAGGCCCGACTTGCGATACGACTCGAACACCAGCTCGGAGAGCGCCTTCTTCTTCATGTCGCGGTTCTGGAAGGGCAGTTCCGCGGGGATGATCTGGTTGAAGAGCACGCGGCCGACCGTGGTGACCACCCACGTCTTGGCACCGTCGCGCTCCACGAGGAAGCGAAGCGGCGTGTGCGTGTTCACGCGGCCGAGCGCGAGCGCCATCTCGACTTCGCTGGCCGACGTGTACGAATGCAGCGCCGCGACTTTCTTCGGATCCTTCGAGATATCGTCGAACCCGGCGAATCCCTTGGTGGCGAAATAGCAGCCGAGCACGATGTCCTGGCTGGGCTCCGCCACCGGGCGTCCGTCGGCCGGCTTGAGGATGTTGTTCGACGAGAGCATCAGCACGCGGCACTCGAGCTGCGCTTCATATGAAAGCGGCACGTGCACCGCCATCTGGTCGCCGTCGAAGTCCGCGTTGAACGCGGCGCAGACGAGCGGATGGATGCGGATCGCCTTTCCCTCGACCAGCACCGGCTCGAACGCCTGGATGCCCAGACGATGCAGCGTCGGTGCGCGGTTGAGCAGGACCGGATGGTCGCGAATGATCTCCTCGAGAATCTCGAACACCTCGCTCGATTCCTTTTCGACGATCTTCTTGGCGCGCTTCACCGTCTCTGCGATTCCCTTCTCGACGAGCTTGTGGATGATGAACGGCTTGAACAGTTCGAGCGCCATCGCCTTCGGCAAGCCGCACTGGTGCAGCTTGAGTTCGGGACCCACGACGATGACCGAACGGCCCGAGTAGTCCACGCGCTTGCCGAGCAGGTTCTGGCGGAACCGGCCCTGCTTGCCCTTGAGCATGTCGCTGAGCGACTTGAGCGGACGCTTGCCGCGGCCGCGAATGGCCTTGGAGCGGCGGCCGTTGTCGAACAGCGCGTCGACTGCCTCCTGCAGCATGCGCTTCTCGTTCCGGAGAATGACTTCCGGCGCGCGATGCACGATGAGCTTCTGCAGGCGGTTGTTGCGGTTGATGACGCGGCGATAGAGATCGTTCAGGTCCGACGTCGCGAAACGGCCGCCGTCGAGCGGAACGAGGGGGCGGAGGTCCGGCGGAATCACCGGGACGACGTCCAGGATCATCCATTCCGGCTTGTTGCGCACGTCGCCGTTGTCGCCCGAGTTGCGGAACGCGTCGACGATCTTGAGGCGCTTCAACTGCTGCTTCTTCTTGTGCTGGCTCGTCTCGACGATCACCTGCGCGCGGAGCTCGTCGGCGATCTTGTCGACGTCGAGCCGGCGGAGCAGGTCGCGGACCGCGGGGGCGCCGATGTCGGCGAGGAACGCGGTATCGCCCTCGTCCTTCGCCTTGGCGCGCAGCGTGAGGTACTGCTCTTCGTCGAGGAGCTCGTTGGTGTGGACTTCCTGGTCGCCGGGCTCGATGACGACGTAATTCGAATAGTAGATGACCTTCTCGAGATCGCGCAGCGTGAGGTCGAGGAGGTTGCCCATCGGGCTGGGCAGCGTCTTGAAGAACCAGATATGGGCGACGGGAACGGCGAGCTCGATGTGCCCCATGCGGTCGCGACGGACCTTGCTCAGGGTCACTTCGACGCCGCAACGGTCGCAGATCACGCCGCGATAGCGGATGCGCTTGTACTTGCCGCAATGGCATTCCCAGTCCTTGACGGGACCAAAAATGCGCTCGCAGAAGAGGCCGTCCTTCTCGGGCTTGAACGACCGGTAGTTGATGGTCTCGGGCTTCGTGACTTCGCCCCACGACCACCACGAACGCAAGCCGGCCATTTCGAGCCGCTCCCGTTCCTTGGAATCCCTGGGTCCGCGGATCTCCTCCGGAGAGGCGATGCGGATCTGGATGTAGTCAAAAGCGGATGCGCGGGTCTCGCGCGCGCTACGGAAATCGATCATGTGTTATTCCTCGCCGGAGCTGAAGGGCAAACCGCTGTATCCACCCTCAGCGTTGGCATCCATGGTGACGTGGATACCGAGGGCCTGCAATTCCTTCACGAGCACGTTGAACGATTCAGGCGTGCCCGGCTCGGGCAGGTTCTGCCCCTTCACGATCGCCTCGTACACGCGCGACCGGCCGTTCACGTCGTCCGACTTCACGGTCAGGATCTCCTGCAGCGTGTGCGCGGCACCGTATGCCTCGAGCGCCCACACTTCCATTTCGCCGAACCGCTGGCCGCCGAACTGCGCCTTGCCGGCGAGCGGCTGCTGCGTGACGAGCGAGTACGGTCCGATGCTGCGCGCGTGGATCTTGTCGTCCACCAAGTGCGAGAGCTTCAGCATGTACACGTTTCCGACGGTCACGGGCGACGCGAAGTTCTCGCCGGTCCGGCCGTCGCGCAGGTTGATCTTTCCGCCCGGCATGAGTCCCGCCGCGCGGATGATTTCCTTGCTCGCTTCATCGACATCGGCGTCAGACTTCTTGCCGACCATGACCGCGAGCGCGGGGAATCCCTTTTCGACCAGAAGTTCTGAAGCGCTGAGCGCGTTGCGGCGCTCGAGCTCCTTGCCGGCCTTCTTGATATCGGCACGGCGCGCGGCTGACAGCTCTTCGTTCGCCGACTCCGCTTCGTGGAACGCGATCGAGGTGCGGAGATCCGAATTCTCGCGCTCCGCGATTTCCTTCGCCGCCTCCGCGATGTAGTCGCGCACGCGGTGGTAAAGATCTTTCGACGCCGCCGACATTCCGCGGCCGCCGAGTTCGTTGACGTTCGCGTCGTGCAACAGCTCGACTTTTTCATCGCCGATCGCCGGACGCAGCTCGGTCAGGAACGCGTTGATCTCGGAATCGGAGATTTCGAGCTTCGGACTCTTCAGCTCGAGTGCGTGATGCGACCACGAGAGCGCCGCGAGGCGCAGCAGAAGCCCGATTTCCTTTTCGTTCGCGCCTGAGAACACCGGCGTCTTGGCGTAGAAGCCGAGGATCTTCGCCGCCCACCCAAGGTGGGTTTCGAGGATCTGACCGACGTTCATACGGCTCGGCACGCCGAGCGGGTTGAGGACGATGTCCACCGGACGTCCGTCGGGAAGGAACGGCATGTCCTCCTCGGGAACGATGCGCGCCACGATACCCTTGTTGCCGTGGCGGCCGGCCATCTTGTCGCCCACCGAAATCTTGCGCTTCTCGGCGAGATACACTTTCACGAGCTGGATCACGCCGGGCGGCAGTTCGTCGGGCTGCAGGATGCGGTCGATGCGCTCCTCGGCCTTCTCTTCAATCCGTGCTTTCACGTCGTTCGCGGCTTCCACAATTTCGCGAACCTGTTCATTGACCTTCTTGCTCTCGACCCGGAAGGTCTTGAGGTCGATCGTCGCGAGGCGCAGCCCGTCGAGCACATCGCCCGAGAGCACGGTGCCTGCCGGAATCGCCTCTTCGACGGTGCCGGACTTCAGTGCGAGCGCGATGACCTGCCCGTCGAGAATCTCCTTGAGCTCACTGTCGCGCACATCGTTCACGCGCACCTTCTCCTCACCCTCGAGGCGGCGGACTTCGCCGATGCGCTCGCCGCGGTCCTTTTCGACCACCTGGTCTTCGATACGCGAGAAGATCTTGCAATCGATGACGACGCCTTCCATGCCGGGCGGAACTTTCAGCGAAGAATCCTTCACGTCCTTCGCTTTCTCGCCGAAGATGGCGGTCAGCAGCTTTTCTTCGGGCGAGAGCTCCGTCTCTCCCTTCGGCGTGATCTTGCCGACCAGAATGTCGCCCGGGCGCACGTGCGCACCGATGCGCACGATGCCGCGCTCGTCGAGATCGACGAGCGACTCTTCGGCGACGTTCGGAATCTCACGCGTGATCTCTTCCTGGCCGCGCTTGGTGTCGCGGACGTGCAGTTCGAGCTCCTGGATGTGGATCGACGAGTACACGTCGTCCTTCACCAAGCGCTCGGAGAGCACGATGGCGTCCTCGAAATTGTGTCCGTACCAAGGCATGAACGCGACGAGCACGTTCGAGCCGAGCGCGAGCTGGCCGTGTTCCGTGGCGGCGCCGTCCGCGAGGACGTCGCCCTTCGCGACTTTCTGGCCGAGCTTCACGATCGGGCGCTGGTTGATCGCCGTATCCTGGTTGGTGCGCCAGTACTTCTTGATCCGGTAGCGGTCCTGCTGCGTGAGGCGCTCGAGCGGCAGATCGCCGCCTTTCTTCCCCTTCTCCGCCGGGCCGGCATCGACGAGGATTTCGTCGGCCGTCACGCGGGTGACCGTGCCCGATCGCAATGCGACGACAATCGCACCCGAGTCGCGCGCAACAACTTCCTCGAGACCCGTGCCCACGAGCGGCGTCTGCGGGTTGAGGAGCGGCACGCTCTGGCGCTGCATGTTCGATCCCATCAGCGCGCGGTTCGCGTCGTCGTGCTCGAGGAATGGAATGAGCGCGGCGGCGATCGAAACGAGCTGTTCAGGCGCGACATCCATATAGTCGATGCGCGCGGGTGAAACGAGCGGCACGTCGGCCTGCTGACGGGAGAGCACGAACTCGTCGACGAACGTGCCGTCGTCGTTGAGCTTCGAGTTCGCCTGCGCGATGATCGCGTCCTCTTCCTTGTTCGCGTCGAGCCACTCGAGCTCGTTCGTGACCTTGCCGTTCCGCACGACGCGGTACGGGGTCTCGACGAAGCCGAGGTCGTTCACGCGCGCATAGCACGCGAGCGACGTGATCAGTCCGATGTTCGGACCTTCAGGCGTTTCGATCGGGCACATGCGGCCGTACTGCGAGTAGTGCACGTCGCGGACTTCGAAGCCGGCGCGCTCGCGGGTGAGGCCGCCCGGTCCGAGCGCCGAGAGGCGACGCTTGTGCGTCAGCTCGGCGAGCGGATTGGTCTGGTCCATGAACTGCGACAGCTGCGACGATCCGAAGAACGCCTGGATCACCGCGCTCACCGTGCGTGCGTTGACCAGGTCGTCGAGCGCGATTTTCTCGGTGTCCTGATTGATCGACATCCGCTCCTTGACCAGGCGCGCCATGCGCGAGAGGCCGACGGAGAACTGGTTCGCGATCAGTTCGCCGACCGAACGGATGCGGCGGTTGCCCAAGTGGTCGATGTCGTCCACGTGGCCGCGTCCCTCGTGCAGCTCGACGAGGTAGCGCACGATGGCGACGAAGTCCTCCTTCGTGAGCACCGTCTGGCTCGCGGGCGTCGCGAGGCCGAGGCGCTGGTTGATCTTGTAGCGGCCGACGCGGCCGAGATCGTAGCGTTTCGGCGAGAAGAACAGCCGCTCGATCGCCTGCTTGGCCGTTTCCTTGTTTGGCGCGTCGCCGGGACGGAGCAGCGCATAGATCTGCTTGAGCGCCTCGTCCTCGCTCTTGGTCGGGTCCTTCGCGAGCGTGTTCTTGATGAGCGTGCTCTCGGCGCGGCCGCTGGGCACGAAGCAGTACGCCTTGTGCAGGCCGTGCTTGCGGAGGCGCTTGAGGAGCATCTCCTTCAGCGCCTGGCCGGTCTCGCCGATCACTTCGCCCGTCTCCGGGTCGATCGCGTCGACGGCCAGCACGCGGGGATGCGCGCGCTCGCCGCGTTCGATGGCGTCGAGCTCGTCGCGGAGGTCCACGGCGCCGTAGCTCGCGAACACCTTGACCACGTCCACCTTCTGGCGGCGCAGGCGGTTGAAGACTTCCTCGGTGAGCTCGTCGCCTTCCTTCACGAGCATCATCGCTTCGCTGCGCTCGCGTTCGGCCCGGGCCTTCTTCGTCTTCGCCTTGGGAGCGTCGTCCGCCGTGGCTTCGCCCGGCAGCTCGATGTTCTCCGCGATGATGGCGCCGATGACTTCACGGTTCTCGGCGCGGCCTTCACGCTTCTTGGTGAGGTCGAGTTCCTTCACCGCGAAGAAGAGGCGGAGGATGTCGGAGTTGTTCCCGAAGCCGAACGCGCGGAGGAGGGCGGTGGCCGGGAACTTCTTCTTCTTGTCGATGTGGACGTAGATCACGTCGTGGATGTCCACGGTGAACTCCACCCATGATCCGCGGAACGGGATGATGCGCGACGAGATCAGGCGCTGCCCGTTGGGGTGCGTCGACTCCTCGAACACCACGCCGGGCGACCGGTGCAACTGGCTCACGATCACGCGCTCGGCGCCGTTGANNCGCCGTTGATGACGAAGGTGCCGAGGGGCGTGAGGAGCGGCAGCTCACCGAGATAGACTTCCTTCTCGATCTGGTTCTTGATGCGCTTCTTGCCGTCAGCGATGTTCTCCTCGAACACCGTGAGGGTCAGCGTGGCCTTGAGCGGCGCGGAATACGTCATGTCGCGCTCGATGCACTCCTCGACGGAGTACTTCGGCTCGCCAAGCGTGTAGCGGATGAAGTCCAGCGAGAAGTTCTCGTGGACATCGGTGATCGGGAACAGGTCCTTGAAGACCCGCTCGAGTCCGACGTCTTCGCGGTCGTGCGCAGCGGCATCCAGCTGGAGCAGCGACTCGAAGGCGCGAACCTGAATGTCGAGGAGATGGGGCATCGCCATCCCCTTCTCGAGCTTCGCGAACGAAATTTGCTTGATCATATCAACCCGGGCTCACCCGATGACAGGCGAAAGCCGCCCCGCCCCGGCACGCGAATTATTTTTCGCGCGGCGGAGTGAGGCGGAACGAAATTCAGTTGTGAAGCGGTGCGAATGTCTGCATCGTCGGGACCAAGTGAGAGGTGGGATCACCGCCGGCGCGCCGTTTTGGCGCACCGGCGGCAAGGCCAGCTCTTACTTGATCTCGGCGACTGCGCCCTGCTCCTCGAGCTTGGCCTTGATGGCGGCTGCCTCGTCCTTCGTGGCGCCGGCCTTCACGACCTGCGGTGCGCCGTCGACCAGGTCCTTGGCTTCCTTNNACGACCTCGAACTCGGTCTGCTCTTCGACCGCGGCAGCACCGCCGCCCGCGGCGCCACCGGCCGGAGCCGCGGCAACGGCCGCGATGGTGACGTTGAACTTGGTCTTGAACGTGTCGATCAGGTCGACGAGCTCGACGACGGACATGTTGCCGATCGCGTCGAGGATCTCGTCTTTGCCCAGCGTAGCGTTAGCCATGTGAAGAAATCTCCTTGTAATCCCCCAGGTGACCCTGGGGCGTTGTTGATCAGGCAGACGCCTGGGGGGGAATCGGTTCGGTGCTCGGAGCGGCAGGTGCGGCAGAGNNGGCAGGTGCGGCAGGTGCGGCAGCCGCTTCGGTGCTCGGCGCGGCGGATTCGGTTGTCGCGGGAGCAGGTTCGCTGCTCTCGAGCTGGACTTTTCGTGCCTCGAGCACGCCGGCGAACGATGAGAGCACGCTGTTCAGGTAGCCAAGGAACAGGCTGAGCGCCTCGTCGCGAGTCGGCATCAGCGCCAGCTTCTTGACCAGCGCGCCGTCGATCGACGCGCCCTCGTACAGTCCGCCCTTCACTGACGGACGCTCTTCATTCTTCTTCGCGAACTCGGTCAGGAGCTTCGCGGCGAGGATCGCGTCCTTCGCGATGACGACGCCGGTGGGACCCTTGAGCTTCGGCGCCACGAGGCCGCTCTCGTTCACGGCGCGCAGTGCCAGCGAGTTCTTGATGACCACGTACTCCACGCCGGCCTTGCGGAAATTGCGGCGCAACTCGGTCATGCGCTTCACGTTCAGGCCGGTGAAGTCGGTGTAGTAGAGCGCGTCCGCGCCCTCCATCTTCTTCTTGAGCCCTCTGACGAGCTCTTCTTTATCGGATCGCTTCATCGCTCGTTACCGGTAGGGTGTGATGTCGACCCGCACGCCCGGGCCCATCGTGCTGGAGACGGCGACCGTCTTCACATACACGCCCTTCGACGCGCTCGGCTTGGAGCGGACGATGGTGTCCATCAGGGCCTGGAAGTTCGTTTCGAGCGATTCNNGTGCCGGCCTTCGGGTTCGGCATCAGCCCGCGGGGGCCGAGCACGCGTCCGAGGGCGCCGATCTGGCCCATCTGGTCCGGCGTTGCGATCATGATGTCGAAGTCGAGCCACCCTTCCTTGATCTTCGCGACGTACTCGGTGCCGACGAAATCGGCTCCGGCCGCTTCGGCTTCCTTCGCCTTGTCGCCGACCGCGATGACGAGGACCCGGACGGTCTTGCCCGAGCCGGCCGGGAGCACGACCGTGCCGCGCACGATCTGGTCGGCGTGGCGCGGATCGACGCCCAGACGAATGGCGACGTCGACGGTCTCATCGAATTTCGCGAAGGCCTTGGTCTTGATGATCTCGAGCGCCTGCTTCGGCTGGTACGACGACGAGATCTCGCGGGACTCGGCGGCCTTGCGGTACTTCTTTCCATGGGCGCGCATCAGTCTGCGACCTCCACGCCCATCGAGCGCGCGGCGCCGGCGACCATCGCCATGGCCGACTCGATCGATTCACAGTTGAGATCGGGCATCTTGAGCTCCGCGATCGTGCGGATCTGCGCCTTGGTGATCTTGCCGACTTTGTTGCGATTGGGCTGACCCGACCCTTTTTCGATCCCCACCGCCTTCTTGATGAGCACCGCGGCAGGCGGCGTCTTCAGGATGAAGGTGAAGGACTTGTCGCCGTAGATCGTGATCTCGACCGGGAGAATCGTATCCTGGCCCTGCGTCCGAGCGTTGAACTCTTTGCAGAACGCCATGATGTTGATTCCCTGCGGGCCGAGAGCGGTGCCGACCGGCGGGGCCGGATTCGCCTTTCCTGCAGGGATCTGCAGTTTGACGAAACCGATGACCTTCTTTGCCATTGGACTCCTCTGGTGACGTAGAGCAACCCGCCCGCATACTCCTCAGGCGATGCAGAATGCGGACTGTTGGTTGCTGACTTCCACGGTGTATTTAGCGTCGTAGTGGTAGCCGACGAGGCGCTCCTCGCTCGTACTGAGCTGCCCCGCGCAAGGGCATCCGCAACCGCAACTTCGAACAGCGAGTGAAAACGTTTCTTGTTGGTTGGTTAACCGAGGTTCTTTGTAAAAACCACTTCGTTCACCATTAACCAACACACCAACAACGTCTTAACGCCTGCAAGGCTGCCTGCGCTCTAATGCGCCTTCAGCTGCAGATAATCCAGTTCAACGGAAGTCGGCCGTCCAAACAGCGAAACGCTCACTCTCACTTTCCCCTTGTCCGCCATCACGTCCTCGACCGTTCCGTTGAAATCGGTGAACGGTCCCTCGGTGATCGCGACCGCCTGACCGACCAGGAACGGGATCTCCTCCTTCGGTGCTTCCTCGACCGTCTCGTCGGCGATGCCGAGGAGGCGGTTCACTTCATCCGGGCGCAGCGCCTGCGGGTCGCGATCCTTGCCGACGAACTTGATCACGCCCTGAATCCCGTTGATGGTGTGCAGCGTCTCCTGGTCGACGACCATTTCGACGAGCACGTACCCGGGATACACCTTGCGCTCCACCGTCACCTTCTTGCCGTTCTTGATCTCGACCGCCTGCTCGGTCGGCACCAGCGCCTGGCGAATCAAACGCTCACTCGGCTGAGCCGGGTCTGCGTCGATCTTCCGCTGGATCAGGTTGCGCACCTTGTTCTCGTGGCCAGAGGTCGTCTGGACCGCGTAAAAGCGATGCGTCACCTCATCCTCCGAACAGAGACGGGATCCAACGGACGAGCACCTGCTGCAGGATCACGTCCATGATCGCGATGAGCCCGCCGATGAAGAGCGAGAGCAGGATCACACTGATCGAGAGCTGCCGCACCTGCGGGAAATCCGGCCACGTGACCTTCTTCATCTCGGCCATCACGTCGCGGTAGAACGCGATCGTGCGCTGAGGAAGGCTCGGCGGCTTGACCAGAACGGTCACTTACTTCGTCTCCTTATGGAGCACATGCTTGTCGCAGCGCGGGCAGTACTTCTTCCACTCGACACGCTCGGGATGCACGCGCTTGTTTTTCGTCGTGAAATAGTTCCTGTTCTTGCAGTCACTGCACGCCAGGATGATTTTTTCTCTCGCCATAATTCCTCAGACGGCAGAAGACAGTCGGCAGACGGCAGCCACTGCGCAACGCCGAAAATTGGTTACTCAACTTGGCATTCGGTTCGATGCGGTCGCTCCTGCCGTCCGCCGTCTGCCCTCTGCCCTCTCAAAAAAAGCACGCGATCGGGATTGAACCGATGACCTCCCCCTTACCAAGGGGGTGCTCTACCGACTGAGCTACGCGTGCACTGGTCGTGCGTCCTTCAGAGCGGGAGACGGGGCTCGAACCCGCGACATCAAGCTTGGAAGGCTTGCGCTCTACCAGCTGAGCTACTCCCGCAAACCCGGCCCTTCGCAGCCCATCCCTTTCCCAACTCCTCACCCTCACTCCTGCACGCGGTCGCTCGAACTCTCCACCGACCCGCGAATCCCGCTCCGTTATGGTGGGGGAAGGATTCGAACCTTCGAAGGCGTGAGCCGGCAGATTTACAGTCTGCTCCCGTTGGCCACTTGGGTACCCCACCTGGATGCGACAATGTCCAACGAAGTTCCCCTCACCCATCACCCCTCATAGCCCTTCTTCGCTCTCGAAACTCCCGCAGACAGCAGAGCTGACGGCGAGAATCGAACTCGCAACCGCCTGATTACAAATCAGGTGCTCTGCCATTTGAGCTACGTCAGCGAGAGGCTTTTTACGCGAGCCTATAAGAGTAAGCCGCTGGCGGAAGCAAGTCAAGCCGTTGCCTCACCGTGCGTTAGCCATCTTCCAACAAGACTCAGCGCAGCTTTTTCCAGCGCGTCCCGGAAGGCGAATCCTCGATCGCTATCCCCTTCTCTTCCAATGCCTTGCGCACGGCATCCGCCGCCGCGAAATCACGCCGCTGACGAGCAGCCGCGCGCTCACGCAACTGATCCTCGACCCACGACGACAGCTCGCTGTCGCCGAGACCGCGGTCCGGCACGACGTCGAGCACCGCGTTCACCTGGCGGAACGCCTCACGGGCGCGCGCCACGGCCTCGGCCGAGGAACCGCGCGCATCGAACTCGCGATTGGCCGCCGTGATGAACTCGAACAGCGCGCCCATCGCGCGCGGCGCGTTGAGATCGTCCGAGAGCGCGGACGTCGCCTCGATGAGCAGCGTCTCCGCCGCCTCCGCGAGCGCCGGCGTTCCGGCCGACTCGCGCTCGAGCCGGTCGGCGAAATCGCCAATTCGACGGACCGCCTCCGACGATGCCTCGAGTGCGTCGCCCGACAGATTCAGCTGCTTGCGATAGTGCGTCGAGAACACGAAATGCCGCAGCGCCGCGGCGCTCACGCCCGCCGCGCGCAGGTCCGACACCGTGCTCACGTTTCCGACGCGCTTCGCCATCTTCGATCCGTCGGTGAGCAGGAACTCGCCGTGGCACCAGACGCGCGCGAACGTCTTTCCCGTCGCAGCCTCGCTCTGCGCGATCTCATCCTCGTGGTGCGGGAAGATGAGGTCCACGCCGCCGCAGTGGAGGTCGATCGTCTCGCCGAGGATCGTCATCGCCATCGCGGAGCACTCGAGATGCCAGCCTGGACGGCCGCGCCCCCACGGCGAATCCCACACCGCTCCGCACCGCTCGTCTTCGGGCTTCGCCGCTTTCCAGAGCGCGAAATCCTGCGCGTTCTCCTTTGCGTACTCGTCCTGCGCGACGCGCGCGCCGGTCTTCAGCTCGCGCGTGTCGAGCCGCGAGAGCCTGCCGTACGTTGGGAACTTGCCGATCGCGAAGTACACCGATCCGTCGTCCGCCTTGTACGCGACGCCCTTGTCCATGAGGCGCTGCACGAGCTCGATCATTTCGGCGATGAAGTCCGTCGCGCGCGGATAGTGCTCCGCGCGCTGGATGCGCAGGAACTCGCGATCCTCGTGGAACACCTCGATCACGGGATCCGTGAGCTCGCGAATGGTCTTCAGCTGCTCGGTCGCGCGCTTGATGATCCTGTCGTCGACGTCGGTGAGGTTCATCACCTGTTCGACTCCCCATCCGCGCAGCCGCAGCACGCGCCGCAGCAGGTCCTCGAACAGGAACGTGCGGAAGTTGCCGAGGTGCGCCGCGTTGTAGACCGTCGGACCGCACGTGTACAGGCGCACGGTGCGGCCGTCCGCGGGAGCGAACGGTTCGGTCTCGCGCGTGAGCGAGTTGTAGAGGAGGAAGTCGGGCACGAATGAAAGTTACGGCGGTACTGGGCCGGACGGCACTGCTCGTCCCCCTCACTCCGCCTCCGCGACCCTCCCCGGCGCCGCCGTCGTGATAACGCGCGAGCCGTGCACGCGGATCCCCAGCGCGAGGCACGCGCTCAGCACCTCTTCCGCGGTGACCCCGTCGAGCGCGACGCGCAGCGCGTGTCCGAGCCTCCGGACGCTCGGGATGCGGTTCGCGAGCGCCGTTACGGCGTACGACGGCATGCCGACCTCGAGTTCCAGCGTGCGACGCCGCTGGACTGCCGGCGAAATCCGGCCGGATTCCAGCGTGATGATGCGCGATGAGGAGGAATCGAGCGCCTGCGGATTTCGCCCGCTGATGAGAACGGCGACACCGGCTCCCCGGAGTTTGTGGAGCCGCGTCACATAGCGCTCGCGAGCGGACTCGTCGAGCAGGGCGAGTGGGTCGTCGAGGCAGAGCAGCCGCGGCGCGGCGCGCAGCGCGTTGGCGAGCGCGGCGTGCGAGCCGAGCTGGGCCTCGCCGCTGCCGCGACGGGCCACGAACGCGGCAGGAACGGCGCGGACCGTGCCCTCGTGGGGCCGAAGAATACCGGCCGCGCACAGGAGCAGTGTGCTCTTGCCGGAGCCTGGAGCGCCGGCGACGCCCACGCACTCACCGGTGGCGACGGTCAACGAGACCCGGTCGAGCGCGGTGACCTCGCCGGAACAACCGGTGACGCCGGCGCGATAGCGGCGGGTGATGCTGCGGAGTTCGAGCGCGGACGGGGACACGCGGCAATGTGTGCGCGGCGGCGGCGCGGAGTGTCACCAAGTTCTTGCGCGCGAGGGCGAAAGCGTGCGGACTGGGAGAGGAATTCGAACCCGGGGGCGAGAGATGAGTGGGAAGATTCGACCCGATGCGGAATGCGGAAGAGGAATTCGAATCCGGGGGCGAGAGATGAGTGGGAAGACTCGACCCGATGCAGAATGCAGAAGAGGAATGCGGAATGCGGGGTCGAGAGATGAGATGCGAGTAGAAATGAGCCGTGAGTCCGGATGCGGGATGCGAAAAGGGCGCGTCCTCGAAAGGTCGCGCCCTCTGATATCTCCCCACTAACTCGCCGCTCCCGTCTCCACCCCGCATCCCGCATTCCTCTTCTGCATTCTGCATCGGGTCGACTCTCGCCACTCCCGTCTCCGCCCCGCATCCCGGATTCCTCTTCCGCATTCCGCATCGGGCCGAATCTCCCACTCATCTCTCGCCCCCGCATCCAAACTCGTCTCTCATCCCGTTCCACCGCCGAGGACTACCGCTACTCCACCGGACCCGGGTTGGCGGGCGCGAGCGCGAGTTCCGCGTCCTCGCGCGTCTCCTCCTTGGTCGCGACGTCGCCGTACACGCGCTCGATGAGGACCTTTCGAATGAGCACCATCACGACGCAGAGCGCAGGGATCGCGACGAGCAGGCCGAACGGCCCGAGCAGCGTGCCGGAGATCAGCACCGCCATGATCGACAAGACCGGGGGAAGGTTCACGCCCCGCTGCATGATGAGCGGCGCGATCGCGTTGCCTTCGATGAGGTGCGCGAGTACGCCGAGGAGAAGAACGAGCAGCGCGCCCCCGGGGCCGCCGCCGCCGCCGAGCACGAAGAGCGCGGGCACGATGGTCGAGACCAACGTGCCGAAGAACGGCACGATGGCGGCGAGGCCGCAGAAGATGCCGAACGTAAGCCAGTACGGGACGTTCAGCAGGCGCAAACCGATGGCCATCATCGCGCCGAGCACGGCCAGCGTGAGCAACTGTGCGAGCACCCACGCGCGGAGCGTCTCGCCGAGCGAGATGAGCACGGCGCGGGTAGCGTCGCGATGCCGCGGCGGCGTGATGGAGACCACGAAGTCACGGTACGCCGCGGGATGCAGCGCCAGGTACAAGGCCATGGCGAGCGTCGAGGCGACGTCGATGAATCCGTGTACGACGTTGAACACCTTCGGAAGCAGACCCCCGACGAGACCCTGCGCCTGATCGAGAACCGACGTCACGAACTGTGACTGGGCGTCGGGACCAAGCATCGGCTGCAACGCGGGGAACTGCTGCAGGAGCCGGGCGAGCCGGTCCTTCCACGCGACCGCGTAGTCCGGAAGCTTCAGGACGAGCTGCCGGGTCTGTTCCACCAGCGGCGGAACGAGCAGCGCGCCGATTCCGGTCAGCACGACGAGCGTGAGGAAGAGCGCGAGCGCGAAGGCGGACCTGTGCCCGAGCTTGGTGCGCGCGGCGATCAATTCGTTCAGCGCGTCGAGATAGACCGCGATGAGCACCGCGATGAAGAGCAGGAGCAGCAGATCGGCCACCCTGCCCGCGAGCCAGAGCAGGAGAACGGTAAAGACGACCACCGGGAGCCCCGGCTGGAGCTGGACGCGGCGCACCGCGCCGGCATTCACCAACGTGTCAGCGCCCACGGCGGGCAACGCTACTTCTTCTCGCGGATCTCGGCGTTGACCGTCTCTTCACCGGCGCCGAGCTGTCGCGCGGGCGAGGAGCTGCCCTTGGGAAGCAGGCCCATCTTCTCCTTGAGCGCCATCAGCTGTTGATCGGCGCTCGCGGAGCCCGCGACGCGCTCGAGCTTCTTGAAATCGCTCTGCAGGCGGTCGCCGGAGAACTCCTCGTCGATTTCGACCGACGCTTTGATCTGCCGCTCGTTGTTCGCGATCTTCTCTTCCATCCGCGCGAACGCCTCGAACGCGCTCTTCTCCGACATGCCCGACATGGTCTGCGCGATGCGCTGCTGCGCCTGCGCGGAACGCTGGCGCGCGAGGAGCAGGTTCTTCTTCCGCTTGGCCTCCTCGATCTTGTCGTTGAGGTCGCGCAGCGAATTCTTGAGCTTCTCGACGGTCGCCTGCTGGGTCTGCCAGGTCTCCTCGAGCTGGTTCGCGTGTTGCAGGCTCTCGGTGTGGCGGAGCAGCGCCTGCTTCGCGAGGTCGTCGCGGCCTTCCTTCACGGCGAGCATCGCCTTCGCCTCCCAGTCCTGCGCCGATTTGTACTCGCCGTCGGCCTGGTCCTTGAGGCGCTTCTCGTCGGCGATGGAACTGGCCACCTGCTGCTTGGCCTGCGCAAGCTGGTTGCGCATGTCGATCAGGATCTGGTCCAGCATCTTCTCCGGATTCTCCGCCTTGGAGATCAGGTCGTTGATGTTGGACTTGAAGAGCGTGGCGATGCGATCGAAGATGCCCATCGTCAACGAGCCTCGCGGAACGACGCCAGTTCGCGAATGTGCGACGCGAGCGCCAGTGTGATGCTCTCGTACGCGGAGAGGAATTCCTCGAAGTCGAGGTGCTCGAGCTCGAGCGCTTCGGTGAGAACCACTTCGTCCTTCTGGAGCCCGTACGCTCCGTGCAGCAGGTCGTTTCCGTTGAGCTCGAGCAAGCGGTGCTCGAGCGCGTTGCGCTGCGCGTCGCCCGCGGGAAGGTCCATCACCTTGATCCGCAGGACGATGACCGGCGGCGAGTAGTTCACAACCACGCCGAAATCGAGTGCGCCGGCGGGCCGGACGTTCCAGATTCCGTCGGACACTTCGTTGTACGTGGCGCCGTCGGCCGCGAGGCGGTCGAGGAAACTCACGATGTCTTCGTGCGAAACCATAAGAGTGTCTCGGTAAGTGGGCTTCACCTGGCACTACGCCGCGGAGCCGTACTCAAGTTTCACTCCGACACTGGCAAATCGCTAGTTCGGACGGCCAAGTCACATCTATATATGTGTTTGCCGGAAGGAACAATGAGTAGAAAGTCATTGGTCCTTGGTCGTTGGTTGTTTGGCATACCACCAAGAACCAATGACCAACGACCGATTACTCGTCGTTCAGCCCGGCGACCTCTTGATCTGCACCATCCGCTCCCGCGCCAGCCGGCGTCCGGTGGGCGTAGCCGCGAGCCCGCCACCGGCTGTTTCCCTGTACCGCACATCCATCTCGCGCCCGATCTCGCCCATCACATCGATCACCTCGTCCGCCGGAATCGCGAAGGTGATTCCCGCGAGTGCCATCTCGATCGCGGCGAGCGCGATCGCACTGCCGGTGGCATTGCGAAACACGCAGGGCAACTCGACGAGCCCGCCGAGCGGATCGCAGATCAGGCCGAGTGTCGCCTGCTGCGCGAGCGCGACGGCGTGTCCGACCTGAGCCGGTGAGCCGCCGAGCATTTCGGTCGCGGCGCCCGCCGCCATTCCGGCGGCGGCTCCGGTCTCGGCTTGGCAACCTCCCTCGGCGCCCGATAGCGAGGCGCGCTCGGCGACGACGGCGCCGATCAGCCCGGCGGTCGCGAGCGCGGTGATCACCTGTTCATCGGGAATACCGCGCGCGGTCGCGAGTCCGGTGAGGACCGCCGGAAGGATTCCCGCGCCCCCCGCCGTGGGAGCCGCGACGATGACACCCATCGCCGCGTTCACTTCCTGAACCGCGAGCGCACGGGCGAGCACGTCGCGGAACGGCGTACCGGAGAGGGGGCCGGGCGGCCCGTGCCGCAACTTCGCGGCGTCGCCGCCGACGAGTCCGCTCGCAGAGTGAAGATCGCCGGTCATCCCGTCGTTCACCGCGCGGCGCATCACGGCGAGGGCGCGATTCAGTGCGTCGCGTATTTCCGCGACGGGGCGGGCCTGGTCGCGCGACTCGGTCTCGAGCGCGAGGACGCCGAGGGACTTCTTCTGCGCTTCGGCATCCTTGATGGCGGCGGCTAAGGACGAATACACGGTATTTGGTCGTTGGTAATAGGTCTTCGGTCAACAGCGCTCATGCGGAGACCTTGTCCAATCGGTGGGTCCAGCGGACCCACGCCAGCTTCTTGATATCGTCTCTGACGTTCTCGCCGGGCTGTTCATCCACTTCGATCACCATGAAGGCGTCGCCGCCGCGTTCCTTTCTCGTGAGGCGGAGCGTGGCGATGTTGCAGTCGTCTTCCGCGAGGATCGCGGCGATGCGCGCGATCGAGCCCTTCACGTCTTCGGCGAGCAGCACGATCGTGTGGCAGTTCCCGTGGACTTCCACGGGGTACCCGTCGATCTCGGTGATGAATACGCGTCCTGCGCCGAGCGACGAGCCGACCATGACGTGCGAATGCGCGCCGCGCTCGACCGTGAGGCGGACGCTGTTCGGGTGCAGTTCCTCGCCAAGCGTCGTCTTCTCGAACCGATACTGGAGCCCTTCGCTTTCGACGATCTCGAGCGCGGTGCGAATGCGTTCGTCGTCGGGACGAAAGCCCATGAGGCCGGCGGCGATCGCCTTGTCGGTGCCGTGTCCCTCGCCGGTGCGGGCAAACGAACCGTGCAGTTCGATCCGGACTTTTTCCGGCGTGCCGCCCACGAGGCAACGCGCGAGCAGCCCGAGCCGGCAGGCGCCGGCGGTGTGGCTGCTGCTCGGGCCGACCATCACGGGGCCGATGATGTCAAGGAGGGAGACCATTGTAGAAAGTACATCGCGCGCACGAAACAGCCGACCTCCATGAGGCATGGTGGCGGGTGGCGGGTGGCGGCCGTTGGAACACCACCGCGCGCATCATGTATCATTCAGGAATTCGAGCCACCGACACCGGGGCTCGCGATGTTGTCTCGGGCCATTCCCACTGTGAAATTTTCCGACCTCCCACGGACCGCGCTCTCGCGTCGTCTCGCCGTTCTGGCTTCCGTCCTCGCGCTCGCGACGCTGAGTTGCAAGAAGAACGAGGCGACCGCGCCCGTCACCGGGACGACGCTCGTTTTCACGGTCCAGCCGTCCAATGCCGTCGTGGACTCGTCCATCGCGCCCGCGATCGTCGTGACGATCGAGGATGCGTCGGGCAATACGGCGACCACCTCGAACGCGATCGTCACGCTCGCGATCAGCGTGGATCCCGGCGGCGCGAACCTCAGGGGCACCGCGCAGGTCATCGCCGTCGCCGGCATCGCCTCGTTTCCATATCTCTCGCTCGACAGGGCGGCTACAGGGTATGCGCTCGTCGCGAGCTCGCCGAATCTTGCCTCCGCGACGAGCGCATCATTCAATGTCGCCAGCGAAACGGTCGGATTGTTCGCCTCCGTGAATACCGGAGGGAATGCGACGTGCGGCGTGTCCTCGAGCGGTGTGGGATATTGCTGGGGGAACAACAACCTCGGCCAGCTTGGAAACGGCGCGACGACGAACTCCTCGACGCCCACCAAGGTCGCCGGCGGACTGACGTTCGGCTCGATCGCCGTCGGCGGCCTCTATGAATTCTCTTGCGGTCTCTCGGTCGCCGGCGCGGCCTACTGCTGGGGATACAACGACTACGGCCAGCTCGGCAACGGAAATTTCGTGAACAGCATCTCGCCGGTGGTGGTCGCCGGCAACCTGACGTTCACCTCGCTCAGCGTAGGCGAGAGCGGTCACGCGTGCGCGATCGCGGGCAGCGGCACCGCATACTGCTGGGGCTACAACGGCAGCGGCCAGCTGGGAGTCGCCACGATGGCGTACAGCAGCACACCGGTGCCCGTTTCCGGCGGCCTTTCATTCGCGGCGATCAGCGCCGGAGAAAACGGACAGACGTGCGGCATCACTCCCGCCGGCGCCGCATACTGCTGGGGCTCCAACAGCAACGGCGAACTGGGAAACGGAACGACGATCGGAGGCAGCGCACCGATCGCGGTGTCGGGCGGGCTCACCTTCAGGAGCATCACGGCGGGATTCGCGTCCACCTGCGGAATCACCACGAGCGGCGCCGCCTACTGCTGGGGGGACAACACCTACGGCGAACTCGGCAACGGCTCGACGGCCAACAGCAAGACGCCGGTCGCAGTCGCCGGCGGCCTGACGTTTTCGGCGATCAGCGTCGGCGATGCCTTCGCGTGCGGCCTGACGACGAGCGGCATCGCGTACTGCTGGGGTTACTCCGCGCAGGGCCAGCTCGGGTCCGGCTCGGCTGCGCGGAGTACGACCCCGGTTGCCGTGCTCGGTGGGCTCACGTTTGCGACCATCAGCGCCGGGTACGGGAGTGCGTGCGCGGTGACGCCCGGCGGGGCGGCCTACTGCTGGGGAGACAACGCATTCGGCGAACTCGGCAACTCCGCGACCGGCGGCGCAGCGTTCATGCCGATCCTGGTCGTCACTCCGCCCTGACCGGCTGCTGGAACGTCAGCGTCGCGCAAGCATCGGCGCGAGGTATTGCCCGGTATAGGACGCCCTCACGCGACTCACGTCTTCCGGCGTGCCCGCGGCGACGATCGTGCCGCCGCGGTTTCCGCCGTCGGGGCCCATGTCGACGACCCAGTCGGCGGTCTTGATCACGTCGAGGTTGTGCTCGATGACGAGCACCGTGTTGCCGCGATCGACGAGGCGATGGAGCACGTGCAGCAGCATGCGCACGTCCTCGAAGTGGAGGCCGGTGGTCGGTTCGTCGAGGATGTACAGCGTGCGGCCGGTGTCGCGTTTCGAGAGTTCCGTCGCGAGTTTCACGCGCTGCGCCTCGCCGCCGCTCAGTGTCGTGGCACTCTGGCCGAGGTGGATGTAGCCGAGCCCGACGTCGTTGAGCGTCGCGAGTTTCTGCGCGATGCGCGGTTGGTGCTCGAACAGCGCGAGCGCGTCTTCGACCGTGAGCTCCAGCACGTCGCTGATGCTCAGGCCGCGGAAGCGCACCTCGAGCGTCTCGCGATTGTATCGCTTCCCCTTGCACGTTTCGCAGGTGACGTAGACGTCCGGAAGGAAGTGCATCTCGATCTTCACGAGCCCATCGCCTTGGCACGCCTCGCAGCGGCCACCCTTCACGTTGAACGAGAAACGGCCGGGACCGTATCCGCGAAGCTTCGCCTCGGGCATCTCCGCGAACAACTCGCGGATCGGCGTGAAGAGTCCCGTGTACGTCGCGGGATTCGAGCGCGGCGTGCGGCCGATCGGGCTCTGGTCGATGTCGATGACCTTGTCGAGATGTTCGAGCCCGGTGACACGCGTGTGCTCTCCCGGGAGGACTCGTGCGCGATAGAGGTGACGCGCGAGTGCGCGATGCAGGATGTCCTCGATCAGCGTGGACTTTCCCGACCCGCTGACGCCGGTGACCGCGACGAAGAGTCCGAGCGGCACTTCGAGCGTCACGTTGCGCAGATTGTGCTCGCGTGCGCCTTCCACCCGCAGCGTGCGACGCACGTCGCGCGCGCGGCGCGCAGCCGGAATCTCGATGCGCGTGCGCCCCGAGAGATACTGCGCCGTGATCGACCGGGGATTCGCGAGCACCTCCGCGACGGTGCCCTCGGCGATCACCTCGCCGCCATGCTTCCCCGCCCCGGGTCCGAGGTCGATCAAATGATCGGCGGCGCGGATCGTTTCCTCGTCGTGCTCGACGACGATCACCGTGTTGCCGAGGTCGCGGAGCCGCATGAGGGTCGCGAGCAGCCGCGCGTTGTCGCGCTGGTGCAGCCCGATGCTCGGCTCGTCGAGGATGTACAGCACGCCCACCAGGCGGGAGCCGATCTGCGTGGCGAGCCTGATGCGCTGCGCCTCGCCGCCCGACAGCGATTCCGCGCTGCGGCTCAGCGTGAGGTACTCGAGCCCCACGTCCACGAGGAAGCGCAGTCGCTCGCGCACTTCCTTCAGCACGGGGCCGGCGATGTCCGCGTCGAGCCCGGGCTGTCCGGGCGCGCGAAGCGGAATCGAGAGAACGAAATCATTCGCGTCGCTCACCGAGAGTTCGCCGAACTCGCCGATGTTCCTGCCGGCGATCGTCACCGCGAGCGACTCCGGTTTGAGCCGCATCCCTTTGCACTCGGGGCAGACGGCAACGACCATGTACTCCTCGAGGTCGTTGCGCACGGAGTCGCTCGTGGTCTCGTTGTAGCGACGTTGCACGTTCGAGAGGATTCCTTCCCACTTTCCCGCCGATTCGGGATCGCCGCGCTTCTTCGAGAGGCCGTACAGCAGGATCTCCTGCACGCGCGCGGGGAGCTTTCCCCAGGGCGTATTGAGCTCGAACTTCAGCTGCTTCGCGAGCGCGGGAAGGATCACCCGGCGCAGGTATCCGTCGGGCTCGCCCCACGGGAGCACCACACCCTCGAGGAGCGAGATGCTCGGATCGCCGAGGACGAGTTCCGCGCTCGCGGAACGGCGGGTTCCGAGTCCGCTGCANNTCGGGCATCGAGATGCCGCAGGTCGGGCAGCCGTACTTCTCGCTGAAGAGCTGCGTCTCGTTCTTGCCGCCGCCGGTTCGTCTCACCTGCACCAGGCCGTCAGCCAGGCGCAGCGCGGTCTCGAGCGAGTCGGTGAGGCGGCCGCGGTCGTCGGCGCGCACAGTGAGACGGTCCACCACGACCGACACGTCGTGGTTCACCTTGCGGTTGAGCTTCGGCGGCTCGGCGAGCTCGATCAGCGCGCCGTCCACCACGGCGCGGACGAATCCCTGCTTGCGCGCGGACTCGAAGAGTTCGCGGAACTCACCCTTCCGGCCGCGCACGAGCGGGGCGAGGATCTCGATGCGAGTGCCGTCTGGCCAGCCAAGCACGGTGTCGGCGATCTGCCCGGCACTCTGCCGCTCCACCGGCCTGCCGCAGTTGGCGCAGTAGGGCGTGCCTGCCCTCGCGTAGAGGAGGCGCAGGTAGTCGTAGATCTCGGTGACGGTGCCCACGGTGGACCGCGGGTTGTGGCCGGCGGTCTTCTGCTCGATCGAGATCGCGGGCGAAAGCCCTTCGATCGCGTCGACGTCGGGCTTTTCCATCAGCCCGAGGAACTGCCGTGCATAGGCGGAGAGCGACTCGACGTACCGCCGCTGGCCCTCCGCGAAGATCGTGTCGAACGCGAGCGAAGACTTTCCCGAACCCGACAGGCCCGTGATGACCGTCAGCCGGTCACGGGGAATCGTGACGTCGATGTTCTTGAGATTGTGCTCGCGGGCACCGCGTACGATCAGGGCGTCTTCGGGCATAGCCTGATAAAAATGAGGGGAGCGGCACTCTGAAACAAGCTCCGTGGTGCGAGGAGCGACGGTACGAACGGCTACGAGCGACGGGTGAGCAGCGATCTGGCGAAGAGCGACGGGTGCCGGGCGAGGGGAACGTCTCCTCGCTTCTTGCACGTCGCTCTTCGCCAAGTCGCCGCTCACCCGTCGCTCGTCGCTTCTTGGAAGCCCTCACCCGTCGCTCGTTCCTGTTGGTACCGTCGCTCCTCGCTGTAGATTTCCACGTCATGACGGACCGCACTCCACCCCTGGGCATTCCCGTGAACGATCCCGAGCAGCTTCCGCTCGGCGTGTTCGAGGGGCTGCCTTTTGTGCCGGTCGGCGAGCGGGGCCGCGGCGACGACGGCGAGGCAGGCGACGGCGAGGCCGCGCTCGCGGTTCGCGAGCCGCCCGTCTGCGGCGAGTGGTCGTTCGACCTGAGCGATGACGCCGAGTCGCGCGGCGGCGCGACGTTCGTCGATGCCGCGCCGCAGCCCGCGTCCGCGCGAGCGCAGCCGCGCGAGAACACGCTGAACGCCGCGAGGCGCAGCACGGCGGCGCCGGAAGCCGCCCAGGCCGCTCGCATGCCGCCGGCGCCGCCGCTGCGCTCGCTGCGGACGCCGATCATCCAGCGTGCGGTCACGCCCCCCACACCGCTGCCGGCGCTCGCGGAACTCAAGAGCATTCACGAGGCGCATCCCGGCGACGTCACGACCGCCATCGCGCTCGCGAACGCGCTCGACAAACGCGGCAACATCGAGGGCGCGCTGAGCGTGCTGATGCGCGCGATCGATGCGGGCGCCGACGGCGTGGTGCTGCGCTGTGCGCGCGCGACGATTCTTTCGAACCGCCTTCGCTACGACGCCGCCGAAGCGGAACTGAAACGGGCGGCGAAGCTGCGCGGCGACGATCCCGAAGTGCTGCTGCAGCAGGG
>PMYN01000119.1:130892-138904 GCA_003171215.1 Gemmatimonadota bacterium
CGCCTGAAGGAGGCGCTCGAGGCCTATGAGCGGGCGTCGGAACTGGAGCCGGGGAACTGGCGCGCACTCAAGGGCGTGGGCATCGTGCTCGACCGCATGGGCCGCCCTGCCGACGCCGCGGCATTTTACCGGCGCGCCCGCGACGCGCAGAGCGCCTAGGGGCCGTGCCGTCCCAGTTCGCGCGCCGCGGCCAAGCCCGTCTCCTCGCCGCCGTCGTGATCCTCGGCGCGTGGGGCGCGGGGCTCACGATGCTCGTCCGACGCGAGTTCTACCAGGGACGCCCGCAACGGCTCGCCGAGGCGGCCCTGCGGCTGAATCCGAGCGCCACGTATTTCGCGGTGGAACAGGGCGGCAAGGTGATCGGCTTCGCGTCGACGACGATCGACACGCTCACGAACGGAGTCGACGCGGTCGAGTACTTCGTCGCGGATTTTCCGGTCGACGGCGCCCTCCAGCGCACGTCGAAGCGCTCCATCGTGAAGCTCTCGCGCGGGCTCTCGTTGAGGACGTTCGACACGCAGGTCGATTCGCGTAACCCGCCCGTGCACACCGGCGGCCGCGCCGACGGCGACTCGGCGATCGTGTACGTGAAGTTCACGGGAACGATTCAAACGGACAGCCAACGGGTCGGCGTGCACGGTCCGGTGCTTCTCCCGTCCGTCATTCCGATCGCGATCGCGCTTGGCGACAAGCCGAAGGTCGGACGCAAGTATTCGTTGCCGACGTTCGATCCGTCGGCAATGACTTCGGCGGTCACGGCGTTCACGATCGACGCCGAGTCGTTGTTCACACTCGTGGACAGCGCGAAGTACAACGTGGACAAGGGCGAGTGGGTCAGCGCGCTCACCGACACCGTGCGTGCATGGCGCGTGGGAACACCCGACGCGAAGGGCGGGTTCTCCGCCTGGATCGACGCGCAGGGTCGCATCGTGCAGGCGGTGCAGCCCGATGGGATCACGCTGAAGCGCACGGCGTACGAGCTCGCGTTCGAGAACTGGCGCATCGCGCGCGACCGCGCGACGGCGGCGAACGCGGGCACGGCGGACATTCTCGAGCGCACGGCGATCGCGGCGGGCGCGAAGCTCGGGCGGTCGAAGCTGCTCTCGATGACCGTTCAGCTCGGCGCGCCGAACCTGAAGGGATACGACCTCGATGGCGGCCGCCAGCATTTCAGCGGAGACACGCTGAAGGTCGTGCGCGAGAAAGACGCCACGATCGGTGCCGGCACGACGTCGTGGCAGGCGTTCGGGATGAAGGACTTGAGGGCGAAGTTCCGGGGCGAACTCGCCGACGAGCCAACGCTGCAGGTGCGCAACCACGAGACGAACGAACGCGCGCTCGCGATCATCGGCAACGAGCGCAACCCGCGCTCGATGGTGCAGAAGATCAATGAATGGGTGTCCGATTCCGTCGCGAAGGTGGTGACGCTCAGCGTGCCGAACGCCCTTGCCGTGCTGCACTCGAGAAAGGGTGACTGCAACGAGCACACACAGCTGTACGTGGCGCTCGTTCGCGCGCTCGGCATTCCCGCGCGCATCGCGACCGGTCTCCTCTACGTGAACGGAAAGTTCTATTACAACGCCTGGGCCGAGGTCTGGCTTGGCGATTGGGTGGCGGTGGACCCGACCTTCGGCCAGTTCCCCGCCGACGCCGCGCACCTGCGGTTCGTGGTGGGCGGACTCTCGCGGCAGGCGGAACTGCTGCAGCTGATGGGCAACCTCAAGATCAAAGTGCTGGAGGCGAAGTGATCCGGCTGTCGCGACTGACCAAGAAGTACGGGAATTTCACCGCGGTCGATGCGATCGACCTGCACGTGCCGTCGGGCGAACTGTTCGGGTTCGTCGGGCCGAACGGCGCGGGGAAGACGACCACGCTGCGCATGATCGCCGGAATACTGAAGCCGACGGGCGGCACAGTCGAGATCGGAGGGATCGACATCGCCAAGGACCCGATCGCGGCGAAGGCGAAGCTCGGGTTCATTCCCGATCGCCCGTTCATCTACGAAAAGCTCACCGGCGCGGAGTTCCTGCGCTTCGTTGCGGGACTGTACGGCGAGCAGGGACCCGAGGTGGAGCACCGGGCGCGCGAGCTCATGGCGCTATTCGATCTCGAGGAGTGGCGCGACGAGCTCGTCGAGAGCTACTCGCATGGGATGCGGCAGAAGCTGATCGTATCATCGGCCTTCGTGCACCGGCCGCAGGTGATCGTGGTGGACGAGCCGCACGTGGGGCTCGATCCCAAGTCGATCAAGATCCTGCGCGAGCTGTTCAAGGAGTACGTGCGGCGGGGCCACACGATCCTCATGAGCACGCACACACTCGACGCCGCCGAGGCGCTGTGCGATCGCATCGCGATCATCGCGGTCGGCAAGATTGTCGCGTGCGGCACGATGGACGAACTGCGCGCAGGCGCGGAGCAGAAGGGGGGGCTCGAGGAAATCTTCATGCGGCTCACCGGCCAGCTCGCGGCCCGTGACCTGGTCGAAGTGCTCGATGCCTAGCAACCGCCTCCCGTCGATGACGCCGGCGGCCGGTGTGCGGGCGGCGGAGCCGCTGCCCAACCCCAGGCTGTTGCACCTGCTGGTGCCCAAGGTGCTCACGGCGCGGGCGCGATCGGTGAGCGACAAGAAGGGCCGCGGCGTGCGGGTCGCGCTGCTGACGGTGATCGGGTCGCTGTTCTGGGCGTTCATTTTCGGGCTGCTGTACAAGCTGCTCGTGTATTTCCGCGGCATTCCGGAAATCGGCCCGCTGCTCTCCGGGAAGCTGCTCGGCCTGATGCTCGTGAGTTTCTTCTCGATCCTCCTGCTGTCGAACGTCATCACGGCGCTCTCGAGTTTCTTCCTCGCGAAGGATCTCGACCTGCTGGTATCGGGGCCGGTGGACTGGCTGCGGCTCTACGGCGCCAAACTGCTCGAGACCGTGATCGCCTCGAGCTGGATGGTCGCGTTGATGTCGATCCCGGTGTTCACGGCATACGGGTGGGTGTACGGGGGCGGATGGCTGTTCGGCCTGTTCGTGGCGGCTGTCATGATTCCATTCCTGGTCATTCCCACGGTGATCGGGAGCGCGATCACGCTCGCGCTCGTGAATATTTTTCCGGCGCGTCGCGCGCGGGACATCCTGAGCGTGGTAGCCGTGGCCGCCGCGGCCGGCATCGTTCTTGTCTTCCGGCTCGTGCGTCCGGAGCAGCTCGCGCGGCCCGAAGGATTCAAGTCGCTTGTGGATTTCGTGGCGGTGCTGCGCACGCCCACCTCGCCGTTCCTTCCCTCGGAGTGGGTGCAGCGCAGCGTGATGGGGCTGCTCGGCGAGAAGCCCGACTGGCTCGCGGTATACCTGCTGTGGACGACGGCGGCGGCGTTCGTGGTGCTCGGCGCCCTGCTCCACCGCGCGCTGTACGTGAACGGGTTCAGCAAGGCGCAGGAGAGCGCGCAACGCTGGGCGCGGAGCGGCATCCTTTCGAGGATGATCATGCGCGTGCTTCGCCCGCTCGGGGTGCTGAAGCAGGAGCTGATCATGAAGGAGATCCGCGTGTTCTTCCGCGACACGACGCAGTGGTCGCAGCTGATCCTGCTCGCCGTGCTCGTGGTGGTGTACGTGTTCAACATCAAGTTCCTCCCGCTCCGGGGCGAGGGCGTCACGATCTTCCTGATCAACGTGGTGCCGTTCCTCAACCTGGTGCTGGCCGGATTCGTGCTGGCGTCGATCGCGGCGCGGTTCATCTTCCCTGGCGTTTCGCTCGAGGGGCGCACGCTCTGGCTGCTGCGCTCGAGCCCGATGTCGATGCGCGACCTGTTGTGGGCGAAGTTCTGGGTGGGAACGGCGCCACTGCTGATCCTCGCGCTCGCGATCGTCGGCGTGACGGACTATCTGCTGAAGGTGAGCTCGTTCATGTTCATGGTGTCGACCTTCACGATCGCAATGATGACGTTCGCGATCAGCGGCCTCGCGATCGGATTCGGGACGGTGTTTCCGCAATTCGAGACGGAGAACGCCGCGCAGATCCCGACGAGTTTCGGCGGCCTCCTGTTCATGATGGCGTCGGTCGCCGTGATCGCGGCGGTGGTGGTGCTGGAGGCGCGGCCGGTGTTCAGTTTCCTGTCGTCGCGACTCTACGGCTCAGAGCCGGACCTGCTGGAAATGGTGTTTGGATTCGGCGCGGCGTTCGCGCTGTGCGTACTGGCCACGATCGTGCCGATCCGCGTCGCATTGACGCGGCTCGAGGCAGTGGAGCGTTAGCGGAGGGTTATCGGCATGCGAGTCTCACGGGCGAACGAAACGGACATCCAGTCGGTGGTCGCGCTGAACAACACCTACGTGACCCAGGGGCTCACGTTGAAGCGCACGGAGGAGTTCGCGTACGCGCATCTCGCGGACTATCGCGTCATTCGCGACGCGGACGGCGGCGTGGTGGCGTGCGCGGCGCTCGATGAGTACTCGCCGACGATCGTGGAGCTGGTGTCGCTCGCCGTGACGCAGGACGTGCAGGGACTCGGATATGGGAAGGCGCTGATCGCCGCGCTGGAAAAGCTGGCCCGCAAGCGCGGCTACGAGCAGCTGTTCGCCGTGTCGTATTCGGACGAGTTGTTTCTGTCGTGCGGGTTCGAGCGGGCGGAGCTGGCCGAGTACCCGGAAAAAATTGCGCGGTACACGAAGGTGGACAAGACCGAACTCGAGGTCGGCGAGAAGCATTGCTTCAGGAAGAGACTCGGGTAGGGCCGTGACGCCGGGTGGGGCGCCGCGCTAACGTTCGGGCGCGCCGACCGTCATATCATTGATGCAGCGGCACGCCCGTGCGCGAGCCGCAACCGTCATGCCTTGCATCGCCGAAGCCGGCGCGCGCACGGCCGACGTAACACTCGCGAAGAGAGGCATTCTCGATGAGATATCCTCGGGTCACACCGCTGCTGGCCGCTGCGCTCATGCTCGCCGCCTGCGATCAGGGCCCCACGCAGCCTTCGTCCTCCGCAATCCTCGACTCCGTCGATCCGTCGGCCGTGTCGTTCAACGCGACCATCGGATTGCCGGGCCTACCGTTCCAGAACGACGCCGCGCCGCACGCCCCAGCCGACGCCAAAGCCCCGGGAGCGCCCTTCCCCGACAGCCTCAAGCTCACCGCTGCCGAAAAGGCCGCGATCCGGACGCTCGTGAGTTCCTACGCGACGGCGAACGCCACGGATCTCGCCTCGCTGGCGGCGATTCACGCGCAGGTGCAGGCCGCGATCAACGCCGGTGACACCCGCACGCAGATCCACGCCCTGGTCGCGACGGCCGCGCCGATCCTGGCCCGCTTGCAGGCCGCCGCGAAGGCACTGCGCGCTGCGATCAACGGCGTGCTGACGCCAGCCCAACAGGCGTGGATCGCCGCGCACATGCCCAGCGGCCCGCCGCCAGGCTGGCAGCCGCCCGTCCCGCACGGACCCTGAAGCACGCGGCACTCCCCGCGCGGGCACATCACTTAGCGGCGACTGCGCTTCGCCGCCCAGTATGGAAACTCGGCCTGAAAGCCGACCGCGCCGAGATCGGCCGAGCGTTCATCAAAGAATTGGCGAGCGTCCGCGATCGCCTGGTTGTAGATCGCCGGCCCGTGCTCCGCGAGGATGTAATCGAGAAATAGCGCGGCTTTGAGATCGCCGATCTTCTCGTCCATGTTCTCGTCGAAGTAGCGCCGAATCGAAGCAATCGCCTGCTCGCGCGCCTTGTCGGAAATCGTGATCGGCGGTTTGTCGCGCATCTCGGTTCGCGGTGGCGACGACGTCAGGCGGGACGACTGATGGCCACCGTGCCCGCAGACGAATTGTACGTTGCTGCGAACGCCAGGAGGCCCGTGGGTGCCGGACCGCTCTGCAGCGCACCCGACTTCGAGAATGAGGAGCCGTGCGCTGGGCAGAAAAAGCCGCTCGAGGTGATCTCGACCGGAGCGAACCCTGCGTGCGGGCACACGAGCGCGACCGCAATGAAGCTCGAAGCGGAATTGCGGTAGAGCGCGGTCGGCGCGCCCGAGCCCCCGTCCACCCGCGCCACGCCACCCACCGTGGCGAGCGTGCTGAAATTGGCGAGCGTCACGGTCAACGGGCCGCCATACGACCCGTTGAAGGAACCGCCGGGCGAGGTCAGGCCCGAGCACGCATCGAGCGCCGCCAGGACGGCGGCCGTCGCCGCGACGGACAGGAACGTCCGGCGATCCACGCCGTGTTTGCAGCCGGGGCACGCTTTCAGTACGGCAGAGGTCGATTCGGTCATGGTTGGTCTTTTCGGCATGGTGATGGCGTCATCGGGCATGTCCCGTCTGCCCCGCCCAGGGAAGGCTCACTGCTAACCCGGATTTCTCACGAGGGGATTGTTAAACGGCTGCCCCGAGTGGTATAAGGTGTTTGTCGAGAACATCCTACATACCACTCGGAGACAGCCGTTATGCCAACAGAGTGTACGGCCGGGACGCTGCAGTTTCAAGCGGTCGCCCGCCGCGCGGTGCAGGCGCGCTTTGATGGCGGCGCGCTGACGTCGGACGGTGGCGCGGTGTTGCTCCGCGAGGTCGACCGCGTGACGGGGATGTTGGCGCAGTTCGCCGCGTGCTTCCGCGACGCGCGCGACCCGGCCCGGATCACGCACCCGGTGGCGACGCTCGTGCGGCAGCGCGTGTATGGGCTCGCGCTGGGCTACGAAGATCTGAACGATCACGACCAGCTGCGGCACGACCCGCTCTTCGCGGTGCTCGCGGAGGCCGCCGATCTCACAGCGCCCCTCGCCGGCAAGAGCACGCTGAATCGCTTGGAGCTGAGCGCGGCCACGGTCGCGGAGGCTGAGCGCTACAAGAAGATCGCGGTCGATCACGCGGCGGTCGACCGCCTGCTGGTGGACGTGTTCCTCCAGGCGCATCCCGTGCCGCCGACCGAGATCGTCCTCGATCTCGACGCGACGGACGACCCGGTGCATGGCGCGCAGGAGGGGCGGTTCTTTCACGGCTACTACGGGTGCTACTGCTACCTCCCGCTCTACATTTTCGCGGGCGAGCATCTGCTGGGCGCGCGGCTCCGCGCGGCGGATCGGGACGCGAGTGCCGGCGCCGTGGACGAGGTCGAGCGGATCGTCGCGCAACTGCGCGCCGCGTGGCCCACGGTCCGGATCACGCTCCGCGCCGATAGCGGCTTCTGTCGCGACGCGCTCATGACGTGGGCCGAAGCGCACGCCGTCGACTATGTGTTCGGCCTCGCGAAGAATGCACGCCTCATCGCCTTGATCCCCGACGAACTCGCCGCCGCCGCGGCGCAGTGCGCGGCGACGGGCGCGCCCGCGCGCGTCTTCGCGGAGCGCACGTACCAGACGCACGACAGCTGGAGCCGCGCGCGGCGCGTGGTCGCGAAGGCGGAGCAGCTCACGGCGGGGACCGCCGACGAGGCAGGCAAGCGCAATCCGCGCTTCGTGGTGACGTCGCTCGCGGCCGAGCAAATCGACGCGCGCACCCTGTACGAAGATCTCTACTGCGCGCGCGGCGAGATGGAGAACCGGATCAAGGAACAACAACTCATGCTCTTTGCGGATCGCACGAGTGCCGCGACGATGCGCGCCAATCAACTCCGGCTCTATTTCTCCTCGGTCGCGTATCTGCTGCTCCACGCCCTGCGGCGCCTCGCGCTCGTGGGGACCACCCTGGCCCACGCGCAGTGTCAGACGATCCGCCTCACGCTGCTGAAGATCGGCGCGCGCATCCGGATCACGGTGCGCCACGTCTGGCTCGCGCTCGCCAGTGGCTGTCCGCACGCCGCGCTGTTTGCGCGCATCCACGCGACGCTCCTCCGCTGCTGATGCGCTGAGCCCCGATGCACCGCTCGACACGCTCGCGGCCCCACACCGCGGGGCTTCGCCGTCGTCGTCCCCTCCGAAATCGCCGTCCCGGCCGCTCGCACGCCTTCTCATCCACGCGTCCGACGCGCTGGCGGCCCTTCCGCACACCCCCGACACCAAAACGGCCGCTTGCTTCGTCCGCTTTTCACGCCTCGTGAGAAATCCGGGCTA
>PMYN01000091.1 GCA_003171215.1 Gemmatimonadota bacterium
GGTCTCGAGATAGATACAAGGGGCGACTTGGCGAAGGGCGATGCGCACGGGGTGAGGAGAACGTCTCCGCGCTCCTCACAAGTCGCTCCTCGCTAGATCGCCCCTCACGCGTCGCTCGTCGCCGTTTGTAACCTCCTCACCCGTCGCTCGTCGCCGCTCTTAAGCCCGTTGCCTGTTCACTTGTGTCCTTGCCTCACCAGCGCCACCTGATCGAGCGACCCATCCAACACTCTCAGGAATGCCGCCGCGGTTTGCGCACTCCGATAGAAGAACTCCGGATTAATTCGTAATGCTTCGTCCGTCGGCCGATGGTAGTCGGCGTGCTCGTCGTTGTTGATCAACACGAAGGGAATCTTCTTGTGCTTGAAGGATCCCTGATCGGATCGGTTGGTGAGGTCGGAGAGCGTGTCGCCCATCGCTCCCTCGTGTCCCTGCCGCACCCTGACGAGCCCGAGTGCCGCGACCGTGTCGACGAACGCCTGCATTACCGGATACGTGTGGGCGCCGACGATATTGAGTTCGCCGGTCGCGCTTCGGCTGATCATGTCGAGGTTGACGTCCGCGATGATCTTCTCGAGCGGAACCGGCGGGCGGTCGACGAACTCCGCCGAACCGAGGAGCCCCTCTTCCTCCGCATCGAACCATGCGAAGATGACCGAGTTCAGCGGCGGGTGCGCGACGGTCCACTCGGCGATCGCGAGAATGGCGGCGCTGCCCGAAGCGTTGTCGTCGGCACCGTGATATATCTCGCCGTTGCGCATGCCGAGGTGGTCGTAATGCGCGGAAACCACGATGTAGCGATCCGGATGCAACGTGCCGCGCACGACTCCGACGAGATTGTCGCCGAAGATCAGGGGATAGTGTCGCACCGGAATCGTCGACTGCCGCGTGCCCAGGCGCCGAGGCGGAGGATCGCTCGCCGGCCGGTCGGCAATGTGCGATTGGGCGGAAAATGAAATCGCGAAGCCTTTGACCAGCGGCTGAAGCCCGATGCGCGCGAACTCGCGCACGAGAAACGCGCGCGCTCTCGCACCGCCGGGCGAGCCGGCCAGCCGGCCCTCCATGGAATCCGCCGCGAGCGTGGCAAGGTTCGTGAAGAGGCGAGTCTCGTCGAGCGCCGGCGCCGAATCCACCCGCGGCGTCGCCTGCGCGTGGAGCGACGCGCAGGCGAGCGCCAGCGGCACGAGGAGGCCCCGCATGCGAGTTCGAGCGCCCTCGCAGCGGCCGCGGCGGGTCACAGCCTGAACAGGTAACTCAGCTTCACGAACAGCCCGTCCGCCGTGCGCCGCAGCGAGTTGAACGTGAACGCGTCGTTCTCCAGCTGCGTGGATCCGTATCCGAGGAAGAATACCGTCCCGGGAACGGGCTGATACGAGAAGAGGAGGTCGTTGCGGAACGTGTTGCTGTTCACGGCCGCGGAGCGCACGCAGGTCGCCGTGCAGATCAGGATCGGCGCGTTGGTGCGCGAATCGTCGCGCAACGAGTCCGTCTGCAACGCCGTGTACTGGCCCACGTAGCGCACGTAGATCGACCGCGTGAGCTGGTACTCCACCTTGAGCCGCGGCACCCGTAGGACGTCCACCGTGCTCCCGTCGGTGCGGCGCAGGTAACGCGATTCCTTGTAGATGAAATTGATGCGGAACTGCTCGGTGGGCCGCACGTTGAGCGTGAACGTCCCGATGTCCACGTTGGCGCCCGACCACTCGTAGAAGTTGTCGTCCTTGCCCCAGATGACGCTCAGGTTCGCGTCCACGTACTTCTGGATCGGCGTGGAGAGATTCAGCGAGTAGTCGAAGTTCGGCAGGTGCGGCGTGCCGGTGAAGCGCACGGTGTCGAGTCCCACGCCGCCGGGATTGCGCTCCTCGATGCGATACGTCGTGTACAGCGTCGAGTCATATCCGAATGTCTCCACGAGCAGCGCGGCGTTCAGCTGCCAGCCGCCGCGCAATGCGCCGGTGAGGCCGAAGTGCCATTTCAGGTCCTGCACGTCGCCCGCCCGCACGAACTTGTCGTACGTCCACGTGCCGTCGAGCGAGACGTCGGGCGCGACGCTCTCCAGCAGCGAACCATGCTCGCCGAAAAAGACGTAGCGCGCGCTCCCGTTCATGTGGCCGATGCCCGCGCGCGCGACGAAACCGCTCCGCGTCACGAAGTCGTCGGCGACGGCGTTCGTGAGGAACCGCAGTTGCAGCGCGCGCCCGGCGCGGTCGATTCGCGCGTACCACATCGGCGCGTTCGTCGACGTGCCCGCGGTGCGGTCGAAACTCTCGGCGAACTGCGCCTGCACCGAGTAGATCTTCTGCCACACGAGCCGCGTGTCGATGTCGGCCACGCGATTGAAGTCGCCGCCGTCCTCGACGTCGGTGTAGGCGACGCCAAGCCTCGACGACGCGCCCAAGTCGTGTTGCGCGCGCAGGATGTTGAAGAGGGGCTGGGCGTGGTCGAGCGAGTACGCGCGGCCGTCCAGCGCCGACAGGAAGGCGATGTTCGTGCCGGCCATCTTGCCCGTCAGCTTTGCGGCTGCGTCCGGCTGCACGATGTCGCGCGAGTAGATCAGCGTGTTCGGAACGTTGAACTGCTCGGTGCCTTCGAGGAAGAACGGCCGCTTTTCCGGATAGGCGATCGCCCGGCGGGGATCGTACGAGAGCTGCACGACGTCGGCTTCGACCTGTGAGAAATCCGGCTTCACCGTGCCGTTGAGCGTCAGGTTCTGGGTGATTCCCCAGCGCACGTTGCCGCCCACGCTCGGCTGCCCGGCCGAATACTTCCAGGCGCCTCCGGTGGTCGCCGGCGCGCCGGTCGCCTGCTCGACGAGCTCGGGCGTGAGGTCCACCACGAGCCCGCGGTGCATGTCGGTCAGCCCCATCAGCCGGCCGGACTGCGCGAGGAACGAGGCGGCGGCGCGATTCGTCGGTGCCCACACCTCCTCGTGCCCGTTGTGCTGCACCTTGCGGATGACCTGCAGTCCCCAGTTCTGTTCGGCGCTCCGCGGGAATCGCAGCGTCTTGAACGGAATCGAAATCTCGACTTCGTAGCCGTACTCGGTGAGCCGTCCCTTCGACTGAAAGACGAAGTCGGGGTTCAGGTCGGGCGCCTCTCGCACGCCGCCCGCCGAACCGAATCCGCTCCCGCCGCGGAGAGTGCCCGTCTCCGTGATGATGCCGTCCTGCTGCACGCCGAGCGGATTCACGCCGAACAGCATCGCCTGCCGTCCGTCGTTGAACGTGCCGAGCAGGAGCTGCACGTAATCGTCGGAGTCGATCTTGTCGCGCGTGGCGAGCGTCGAGTGCACCGCGCCGTGGGCCTCGAAGGCCCGGACGCCGAAGTTGATGGCCGTGGCCGAGTACCAGACCAGCACCTCGATCGAATCCTCCGCGGCAATTCCGTCGGCCGGGGAATACTGCGAGAAGCCGGTCAGGACGGCCGCCTGCTTCCATTCGGGCTCGTCGAGGACACCGTCGACGGTGAGGTCGGCGTTGAATCGCGGAATGCTCGCCTCGAGCTGGTGCCGGCGGCCGTGGTAGACCTTGGGCGGCGGAGGTTCCGGCATCCGAGGCGTGGAAGCCGGCGCGCCCGCGAGGGCCAAGGCTGCAGCGAGTTGTGCGATCACGATGCGCTAATGTAGCGCGCCTTCAGTCGGGGCGAGAGGATCCAAACTCCGATCTCGTGCTCCCGAAGAAACAGGCTCTCTCATGGTCAACCGTAACTGTAGTCATCACAGGGACTTGGCGTAACGTGCAGGAGTTGTAGCGCGTTCGACGCCAAGGGCATTCTTCGCCTACCTCCCGTGGTGTAGGCCTCTTCTCACCCCTGTGTGCGATACCCGCGGCTCGTCCTCCGGCCCAGTTTCCGTCAACGTGTGTTCATGCCCTTGAGTGGAGGCGTCGTGCCGACGAAGACAACGCCGCTGACAATGAGTCGGCCGACCGCGGTTGCCGCGTCGGCAACGCGCGGTGGTGAGGAGCGATGACCGTTCCGCCTGAGCCGATCGTGAAGACAGTGAACAAGAAGCGGGTCGCGATCATCGCCGGAGCGTTGATCGTCGTGATCGCCGTCGTCTGGTTCGTGGTTCGGTCGCGCACCAACGCGACGCCGGCATACCGCTTCGCAACCGTGGAGCTGGGCAACGTCCAGCAGACGGTATCGGCGACGGGCACGCTGAGCGCGGTGAAGACCGTGCAGGTCGGCACGCAGGTGTCCGGGCAGGTGGCCGAGATTCACGCGGATTTCAATGACCGCGTGACGAAGGGACAGCTGCTCGCGCGAATCGACCCGACGCTGCAGCAACAGGCCGTGACCGACGCGCAGGCCCAGCTCGTGAAGGCGCAGGCGCAGTACGTGCAGGCGAAAGCCGAGTACGACCGCAACCAGCCGCTCTTCGCGCAGCAGTTCATCAGCGCGAGCGAGTTCAGCCTGGTGGACGTCGCGCTCTCCGACGCGCTCGCCGGCCAGAAGTCCGCGCAGGTCACGCTCGACAAGGCGAAGCAGAACCTGTCGTACACGAACATCTTTGCGCCCATCAGCGGCGTGGTGGTCGAGCGCGACGTGGATGTCGGCCAGACCGTCGCGGCGAGCCTCTCCGCGCCACAGCTCTTCCTGATCGCGCAGGATCTCAAGCAGATGCAGATCCTCGCCGCGGTGGACGAGAGCGACATCGCGGCGATCAAGGACAGCCAGGTGGTCAACTTCACCGTGCAGTCGTACGCGGGGCGCACCTTCGTCGGCAGCGTGGGCCAGGTGCGGCTGCAGTCGAAGCTGACGGACAACGTCGTGAACTACACCGTGGTCGTCACGCTCGACAACGCCGACGGCGCGCTCCTGCCCGGCATGACCGCCACCGTCCTGTTCATCACGGCGTCGGCGACGAACGTCCTCACCGTTCCCAACCTCGCGCTGCGGTACAAACCGACGGCGGCGCAGCTCTCGGCCGCAGGCATCGCGCCGGCCGACACCATGCGGCATGCCGCGGCGAAGGACACGACGAATCCTGCCGCCCCACCGGTCGGAGCCGCCGCGACGGCCCGCCCGAAGCGGATGCTGACCGGCGGCGTCGGCTCGGCCGGAACGCTCTATACACTCGACCCCGCAGGCAAGCTGAAGGCGATCCACGTAAGAGTCGGGATATCCGATGGGCAGCGTACGCAGGTGACCGGCGATTCCCTCGCGGTCGGCATGCAGGTGATCGTCGGCGCCGCGTTGCCGGGGGCCGCCGCCACGACCGCGCCGAGCACCAACCCGCTCACTCCCACGCCGCAGCGGGGCGGGCGTGGCGGACCGTGACGAGCCCGGGCGCGCCGGCTGACCCTGCACGTGCCGTCATCGAGGTCACGGGTGTGACCAAGGTGTATACGATGGGCACGAACAAGGTCTTCGCGCTTCGCGGAGTGGACCTCACGGTTCGCGCCGGCGAGCTGCTCTGCATCATGGGCTCGTCGGGCTCGGGCAAGTCCACACTGATGAATGTGCTCGGCTGCCTCGACGTCCCCACCACCGGGCACTACGTGCTCGACGGCATCGCGGTGGACGGTCTCGATCGCAACGCGCTCGCGGACCTGCGCAATCAGAAGCTCGGGTTCGTCTTCCAGGGGTTCAACCTCCTCGCGCGCACCTCCGCGGTGGAGAACGTGGAGTTGCCGCTCCTGTACGACCGCGAGAAACGATGGACCGATCCGCGCAAGCTCGCCGTCGAGGCGCTCAACCGCGTCGGACTCGGCGAGCGGCTCGACCACCAGCCGAGCGAACTGAGCGGCGGGCAGCAGCAGCGCGTCGCCATCGCGCGCGCTCTCGTCACGAAGCCCACCATCTTGCTCGCCGACGAGCCTACGGGCAACCTCGACAGCCATATGACGGTCGAGGTCATGGCGCTCTTCCAGGACCTCAACGCGCAGGGCATCACCATCGTGATCGTGAGCCACGAACCCGACGTGGCCAAATACGCCAAGCGCGTGGTCGAGGTGCGCGACGGCAAGATCATCCACGACGATCCGGTCACTGAGCGGCACAGCGCGGCGGAGGATCTCCTCGCGCTCGGCAAGCTCGATCCCGTCGTCGTGACCGATGCTCCGCCCGTAGCGGTGGGGGCCGCGTGAAACAGCGCACCCTGCTCAAGCTGGCCTGGCAGAGCATCCTGAAGAACAAGATGCGCACGATGCTCACCATGCTCGGCATCGTGATCGGCGTGGGCGCGGTGATCGTGATGGTCGCCGTCGGCAACGGCGCGCAGTCGCAGATCGAGGCGTCCATCAGCAGCCTGGGCACCAACCTCATCGTCGTCTCGCCCGGCACCACCGCGCAGGGCGGCGTCAGCCAAGGTGCCGCATCGTTCAACCGGCTGACGACCACCGACGCCGAGCAGCTCAAGCTCGACGGCACGACGCTGGCCGCGGTTTCCCCGGTAATCCAGACGCGGGCCGTCGTGATCGGGCCGGCGGGCAATTGGCGCACGTCCATCAACGGCGTCTCGCCGGACTACTTCACCATTCGCGACTGGGCGGCGACCTCCGGCGACCTGTTCGACGACACCGACGTGAAGGCCGCGCGCAAGATCGCGCTCCTCGGTGCGACGGTCGCGAACAACCTCTTTCCCGGCGTGGATGCCGTCGGCGCGCAGATCCAGATCGGCCACGTGCCGTTCACGGTGAGCGCCGTGCTCGCACCGAAGGGCCAGAGCGCCACCGGCACCGACCAGGACGATGTGGTCCTGATGCCGTACACCACCGCGCAGAACCGGCTGAGCGGGAATGTGAGGCTCGGCCAGATTCTCGTCAGCACGTTTTCGCCGGGGGACATTCCGGCGGCGCAGTCCGAGATCTCCGACATCATGCGCAACACGCACAAGCTTGGGGACTCGCCGGACGACTTCACGGTGCGCAACCAGACGGAGATCGCGGCTGCCGCCACGAGCACGACGTCGGTGATGTCCGGTCTGCTGGCCGCGATCGCATCCATATCGCTGGTTGTTGGCGGCATCGGCATCATGAANNATCATGAACATCATGCTCGTCTCCGTCACCGAGCGCACACGCGAGATCGGCATCCGCATGGCGATCGGGGCGCGTGGGTCGGACGTGCTGACGCAGTTCCTGGTCGAGAGCGTGGTGATGAGCATCATGGGCGGAATCGGCGGCCTCGCCGCCGGATACGCGGGCGCGCTGATCCTCGGGCGTCTCACAGGCTGGAGCACGGCGGTGCCCATCTCGGCGGTGTTCATCGCGGTCGGCTTCTCCGCGGGAGTCGGCGTGTTCTTCGGCTACTATCCCGCACGCAAAGCGGCGGCACTCAACCCGATTGAGGCGCTCCGCTACGAATGACGATGCGCCCCTTGGTTTCAATCCCGTCGCTCGTCGCCCTGCTGTTGGCGCTCCTTACGCGTCACCCGTCGCCGCTGTGCGCGCAGGATTCGCCCGCGCGCGTGATTACGCTCGGCGAAGCCATCCGCCTCGCGCTCGACTCGAGCAGCGCCGTGCGCCTCGCGCGGAACAACGTGTCGCTCGACTCGATCACCGTGCGGCAGTTCCGCAACCAGTTCCTGCCGGACCTCTCGGCGAGCGGGCAGGCGTCGCAGGGGTTTGCCAGCGGCTCCGCCGGAACGAACTCGCTCAACACCAATGTCGGCCTCTCGGGCGGCGTCACGCTGTACAACGGGAACCAGAACGTCAACGCGCTGCGCGAGGCGGAGCTCAACGCGCGCGCGGGCGGACAGGACCTGGCACGCACGCGGCAGACGATCGTGTTCATCGTCGCCACCGATTTCCTCGCGCTGATCACGCAGCAGGAACTGCTGCGCGTGCAGCAGCAGAACCTCGCCGCGCAGCAGGATCAACTCACCCAGCTCGAGGCATTCACCAAGGCGGGCACGAAGAACATCGGCGACCTGTACCAGCAGCAGTCGGCGACGGCGGCCGCGCGTCTCGCCGTGGCGAACGCGAGCCGCACCACCGAGCTCGCGAAGGTCGACTTGATCCAGGAGCTGGTGCTCGACCCGCGACTGACTTATGCGTTCGAATCGCCGGCGGCCGACTCCTCCCAGCGGCCCGTCTTCAATCTCGACAGCCTGATGGGCCTCGCGTTGCGGCAGCGCGTGGACATCCAGGCGCTGGCGCTGCGCGTGCAGGCCGCCGAGCGCGAAATCCTGGTGGCGGAGGGCGGGCGCCTGCCGGTCGTGTCGGCGACCATCGGCTACGGCAGCGCGGCGACCACGCCTGCCGATGTGAGCTTCGCGAACCAGCTCGACCAGCGCCGCGGCGGATCGGTGGGCGTGGGCGTTGCGCTGCCGATCTTCGATCGCGGCGCGGTGGCCATCGCGCGGCAGCGGGCGAAGATCCAGCTGGAAAATGAGAAGCTCGCGCTGCGCGATCAGGTGCAGGGCGCCGCGCTCGACGTGCGGCGCGCGTACCTGAACTATCAATCGGCGCAGGAGCAGCTGACCGCGGCGGACGCGCAGCAGAAAGCTGCGGCGCTGGCACTGGAGGCGATGCAAACCCGTTATCGCGTGGGGCTCGCGACCTTCGTCGAGGTCACGCTCGCGCGCGCGACCCTTGTTCAGGCGCAGAGCGCCGTGGTGACCGCGCGCTCGAGCCTTGTGTTCCAGCAGGCGTTGATGTCGTACTACACCGGCATGCTGGACGCGTCCGGCGTGGGAAACCCGCGTGCACTCCCGTGAGCGTCGCTCTAAGGAAGTCCCTGACAGCAGCACTAACACGCTTGTGCCAAACAAGGTCGCACGTTTGAACGATTGTTCGAGCCGTCGTTGCTTCCCAATTTCAAGCTGATTGGAAGGATCTCATGCAGTTCTTCTACCGGAGTATCAAAATGCGAATTTCAAACGCGCTTGGAGTACTGCTCCTGGGAGCGGCGATCGCTCTGCCGGTTCGGGCGCCGGCACAAGTGAGTATCAGTGTTAACCTGAGCAAACAGCTCGGGCCCGAGATCAGCCTCTTCGCCTACTCGCAGGCGGACCACGGCGTCTGGCAGACGAGCTACCGGAATTGGACGCCGGTGACGATCTACGACTACAATGGCCATTACTATCGCAAGTCCGTCAAGGGTTCGCGTGCCGTTGTTGTTTACTCGCGCAACGGCGAATACTTCCTGCCGCCGCAGGACAACGCGTGGGTCGGCAAGGACAAACGGTATAACTACAAGCGTCAGCCCACTGAGGTCGATCGCGGGCGAGCCAAGAGCAAGGACCAGAACCCGGGACGCGGGCGCGGGAAGCCGTAGCCGAGATCCGGCGCCGGAGTGGGACGCTTCGAGCCGGAGCGTCCCATTTATTTTCCCGGGGATTCCCGCCGTCGGCATTCTGTCCCGGCCGAAGGTTCGGCGGCGCAAAGATGTCCGCGACCTTGCGGTTCGCGCAACGGTGCTCTAGCGTCGGGTATGCGACAGCTCGTGCGAATTCCGACCACGTCTTCCACACGGCTTCGCCGCCGGCCGTCGCTCGGCCGGTGAGCGCCGAGACGCCGCCTGGGCCCGCTCGTCCGCGGGAGACGATCCTCGTGATCGATGACGACGACGCGGTGCGCCGTGGCTTGCTGCGCCTCCTGCAGAACGCCGGCTTCGAGACGCTTGAAGCGAGGGACGGGTCGGAGGCGATCCACATCTTCGCGGAGCGCTCGGACTCGATTACGGCCATGACGCTCGACCTCGAGATGCCGACAACGAACGGACGCGATACGCTCGCGATGCTCTCGGCATACGCCCCCGACCTCCCGATCGTCATCGCAACCGCGTACCCGAAGCCCGACGACCTCATCGGCCGGCAACTGGGTGAACGCGGTGTCGGCTATCTGCAAAAACCATTTACGGCGATCGAACTGACGGCGGAGCTGCGGCGGGTCATTGACGAGATAAAGTGACCTGACCCCGGCGCGCCACAGCAGGAACGGACACAGGCTGCGCGCTGGAGCCCGGCGCGTTGCCGCCTTATGTTGCAAAGCATGCCGCGTCGTGCCCCGCCTCTCGCTGCATGCCTGTCATTCGCCAAGCTCGGCATCTTGACGGTCGGGATCTGGCTGTCAGCGTGCGTTGCTCCCGCGCTGCACATGAACCCGGCTTCTAGCCCCGTGAACGTTCGGGGCACCGTCTTCGATTCGCTCACACGTGCGCCGCTGAGCGGCGCCCGGATAGCCTTCACCGCCCCGGATTCGGCCATTGGCACCGTGGCACGAGCGACCACGGATGCGAACGGCGCGTTTGCGATCTCGCTGCGGCGCGGCACGTGGCTCGCCGCAGTCGAACACCCGCGATTCGACTCCCTCCGCCTGTCCGTTCCACTTCGCCGGGTTGAGGTGCCGGACATGGCGGCGTTCACCCTTGAGCTCGGGACTCCGTCACCAGGCACGATGACGCGCGCCCTTTGTGGTTCGAACGTACGCAACGGCGATGTCGCGCTCGTCGGAATGGTGCGGAATGCGGCCACGAACAAGGGGCTGGATTCGGCCAGTGTATTCGTCAAGTGGGTCGACGTTACTCTGACTCCGCGAGGCTTCACGCGCTCCACTCGAGCAGTCGTCACGAGAACGACCCGCGACGGTTGGTACGTCCGTTGCGACGTGCCCGCGGCGGCAACGGTCGTGTTGTGGGCGGCACGTGGCGGCGCCACCACGGGCGCCGTTCTCTTCACCCTGATCGGGGCGCCAGCCCGGCTCGACCTCACCCTCGACACCACCGCTCGCCCATCAAACGGGTCCGTGGAGCTCGATCCCGATTCGAGCGTCGGGAGTCTCTTCCCGATGTCCGCGGGCACCGCGCGTTATCACATGATCGTGCGTGACTTGAGCGGGCGCCCGGTGACCAACGCGCGGGTCAGAATCCTCGGGCGGAGTCCCGTGCGTTCCGATGCGGCCGGCGCCGTTACCCTCGACTCCGTAGCGAGCGGCACGCAGATGCTGGAGGTCACATCGATTGGATACCAGCCGGAGCGCCACATGGTCGACATCGCGGTCGGTGGGGCGCCGGTCGATACCGTCGTGCTCGCGTCGCTGAAGTCTGTGCTCGAGACCGTCCGAATAACGGGCGGTCGCGACCCGACGGGGTTCGAGCTCCGACGAAGCACCCGGGTCGGGCAGTTCATTACGGCGGCAGACGTCGCGCGCGAGAACCCCGCCCGTACCACACAGCTCCTGCGAACGCGGAACGGCCTGCGCTACACGTTCGACCGAAACGGTTTTGGGGGAATCACAGTGACAACGCTGTTCAAAGGCTGCGACCCGCTCGTCCTGCTCGACGGCTTTGAACCGGGCCCGGCACCCAAAGTTCCGGGAGAGGCGGTGCTGGACTGGATCATGCATCCGGACGAGATCGGCGGGGTCGAGATCTATACGTCTCCGGCGCAGCTTCCGCCTGAAATCGCCATGCTAGCCTTTCCGCCGCCGTGCGCCGCCATTGTCTTCTGGACGCGAGAACGGCTCGGCCTTCCCAAGGCGAGCCCGATGCAGCCGTAGCGCCGCGTGTTGGCGGGGCGCTCTACGCCGCGATCCGCACCCGCGCCGGCTGAACGGACACAGGAATGGACACAGGCTGCTAGGACTTCGTTTTCTTCGACGGTTTTGACTTGCCAGAACTGTTGAGGGCGACCGCTTGGCGAACGAGCGCCTTGAAGGCGGACTCGTCAACTTCCTCTCCTTCGTGGATGTCGATCGCGCGGCGTGTGTTTCCGTCGAGACTCGAGTTGAAGAGACGGGCCGGATCCTTCAGAGACGCGCCCTTGGCGAAGGTAAGCTTCACGACACTCTTGTAGGATTCGCCAGTGCAGATGATGCCGTCGTGCGAGAAAACCGGAGTGCCCATCCACTTCCACTCCTCGATGACGTCCGGGTCTGCTTTCTTGATGAGCTTGCGCATTCTGCTGAGGGTTTCCCCGCGCCAGTCTCCGAGTTCGGCGATTCTTTTCGAGATCAGCTCCGATGCCGACTGGTGTTGGCTCGCGCCCGACTTTTTCATGTTCTCATCCTAGAGGAGATGGTACGTAAACAAAAGCCCCCGCATTGCGGAGGCTTTCATCTAGTCGGCGCGAGAGGCTTTGAACTCCGCGCTGAACTCGCGCCGTTCACGCCGCCCGACTGGCCCCGCCTTCCTCTTCGATTTCATGCGCCACCTTCGCCCCGAACGTAGAGCGAGTAAGGCGTCCACGAAATCGGGTAAAGCTCAGTGCGAGCTAGTCGGACCTGAAGGCCTGGGCTTCATGCACCCTGAAAGTCTGCTCAGTCCTGTCGCGCGGGCGGGGGAGCTGACACACGTAGTTGACGATTCGCGTTTGTCGCATGCGCGAATGATTGCGGGCTAGCACGTTCGCGCGATATCGCCGCCGTGCGGGCGCGCCTATGGTCCAAGCATGCACGCTAGACATGCTGCCGTCTGGCTCGATCAGAAGGAAGTCAGGACCTTCCTCGTCGTCGACCCGCAGGACGAAGGCTTCGCCCCGTCGGTCGCCGCGACCGCCGCGACCTCCGCAACCCCATAAACTGAGCACGCCCCCATGTTGTTCGACCACTTCGACCTCCGCGGTCTTCCCCTGAAGAACCGCATGGTGATGGCGCCGATGACGCGCAACCGCGCCACGGCCGCCCACGTCCCGACACCGCTCATGCGCGAGTACTATGAACAGCGCGCGTCGTTCGGCCTCATCGTCACGGAGGGCACGTCGCCCTCGGCCGACGGACTCGGCTACGCGCGAATCCCGGGCATCTTCAGCGCCGCGCAGGTCGCGGCGTGGCGGCCGATCACCGACGCCGTGCACGCAAAAGGAGGCCGAATCTTCGCGCAACTGATGCACTGCGGCCGCGCGTCGAACGTCCTCAATCTTCCCGCGGGCGCGCGCGTCGTCGGCCCGACGAGCACGCCGCTCCCCGAGCCCATCTTCACGGATGCGAGCGGGCTGCAGCCTGCGAGCCCGCCGCACGCGCTCACCGAGCCGGAGATCGCCGTCGTCGTTGCCGAGTACGCGCACGCCGCGCGCTGTTCGATCGACGCCGGATTCGACGGCGTGGAGCTGCATGCGGCCAGCGGCTACCTCATCGAGCAGTTCCTGAACGCGAACGTGAACACGCGAGCCGACGGCTACGGCGGCTCGATCGACGGCCGGAACCGCTTCGCGCTCGAGGTGGTGCGAGCGGTGTGCACGGCCATCGGCGCGGCGCGCACCGGCATCCGCATCTCGCCGTACGGCGCCTTCAACGCGACCGGGGCCTTCCCCGAGGTCGAAGCGCAGTTCCTCCAGCTCGCCGCTTCGCTCGGCTCGCTCGAGGTCGTCTACCTGCACTTGGTCGACCACTCGTCGATGGGTGCACCGGCGATTCCCGCGTCGTTCAAGTCAGCGCTGCGAAGCACCTTCCGCGGCGTCTTCATTGGTTCGGGCGGACTCGACCAGAGGACGGGCGAAGCGATGCTGACGAGTGGCGCCGCCGACCTGGTCGCGTTCGGACGCGCGGCGTTGGCCAACCCGGACTTGCCGGCGAGATTCGAGCACGATCTGCCGCTGAACGCGCCCGACTTCGCGACCTTCTATACGCCGGGAGAGAAGGGGTACACGGACTATCCGTGCGCCGACTTGCCGGCATCGACGCTCGTCGGCTGAACGACGACGGGGCCCCGCGATGATCTCGCGGGGCGTTCGCATGACCTCGGCCATCTCATTGCATCACAGTCGGGGCGAGAGGATTTGAACCTCCGACCTCCTGCTCCCGAAGCAGGCGCTCTACCGGGCTAAGCTACGCCCCGATTACCGCAGAGTCTTTGCGTCCATCTTCCATCTTCGATCTTCCATCGCCCTTCCAGTACATGCGCTCAGAGGGACTCGAACCCCCAACCTTCTGATCCGTAGTCAGATGCTCTATCCAATTGAGCTATGAGCGCCCGCGGCCGCCTGCATTCGACCCTCACGTCCCGGCCGTACGCAGGCAGCCTTCAAAGCTAGCCGCGCGAGCGACTCACTTCAACGGCAACGCTGCATAGCGCACGCCGTACACGCCGCCGATCGGGAGGTCCACCTTGAAATTCCCCGTTGCGCCGGGCGCCACCGGCGCCACCGTCGCCGTCGCCTTCTGCAGCACCGCGCCGTCCTTTCCGATGAACTCGAACTCGATCGTGAATGGGCGTGCATCCTTCGCGCGATTCTCCACGCTGCCGACGAGCAGCGTGCGGTTCTGTTGCCGCTCGAAATCCGTGTAGAACAGACGGTGCGGCATCGACTCCGACAGCTTGCCGTAATACATGACCGAATCGATCGCCGCCTTCTTCACTGCGGGATCCTTGGTGGAGTTCTGGAGGCCCCCGAACGCGTACGTGAACAGCATCAAGTCGTCGGGGTTGCTCGGATCGAGCTCGACGAGCCTGTGCACGACCGGGATCATCTCCGTCGTCTGCTTGGACTCGTACATCATGGCGGCCAGGTTGTACTGATAGTCGCGCGAGTATGGGTTCATCTTCGCAGCCATGGCGAACAGGACGACCGCATCAGCCATATGGCCCCCCGCCGTCGAAAGCACGCCGGCCTGCGCCACCGTCTGGTCGGTGTACTTCTCGGGCGCCGCCTTCACGACCGCGACCGCCGCGTTCGAGATCGACGTGTCGCCCACCACGTTCGCACTGATCGCAATGCCCTGCATCGAGTACGGCGATTCGTCGGACGTGGGGAATTCCTTCAGCACTACGAGATACGCCTTGGCCGCGTCGCGGTAGAGCTTGTCCTTCGCCGCCTTGTCCGTCTTCAGATCGCCGAACTCCTGCTGGATGCGGCCGAGCGTGAAGAGGAAGTTCGAGCGCACCACCGCGTTCAGCGTGTCGCCCTCGAGCTTGTCGGCCGCCAGTTGCAGGAACGCGATCTCCTTCGCCTCATCGTTGCGGATCTTCGCGACACGCCACAGCACGTCGTACGGCTGCGGTCCGCTGTGGTTCAGGATCATCGCGCGGGTCGCGAGCTTCTCCGCCGTGTCGGCCGCGCCGGCGCCGACGGCGGCGTACGCCGCCTTGATGCGATCGGCATACGGCTTGTAGTTGCGCCAGCCGAGCGTCGTGACCGCGCACTTGGGCTCGGCCTTCTCGATGAGCGTGAAGAGCGAATCCGCGAACTTGAGCAGGTCGACGTACTGATTCTTGTCGCCCGGGAAGCCGACGTCGCCGCGCTTGGCGGAGTCGGCGAACTGGACGTAGAAGGTGATGAACTGCGCGAGCAGCATGTCGCGTCCCAGCGGGTTCGCCTTCTGCTTGTCGTCGAACAGCAGCTTCGAGACGTCCTTCATGACCTTGTTGGCGTCGTCAGCCGACTTGACGTTCGCGAGCTTGGGACGCTGGAGGTTCGCGATGGCCAGCCCATTGGGCTGCATCAGGTCGATCGGGCAGGGATCGACCGGAGCGGCGGCGACCGCTGCGCCGGGCTTGGCCGGCTGCTGGGCGGAGAGTGCGAAAACTGGCGCGGCCAGCGCGAGAAGTGAGAGAGCCCGGAAACGGCGCGTCATATGAAAAAGAACCCTTGTGAGAGTGGACGGCAGACCGCAGACGACGGATGACAGATCAACGCACAACGCGGCAACTGCCGTCTGTCGTCCGCCCTCTGCCGTCAGTTGTTAAATGGGCAGTACAAGACTCGAACTTGTGACCTCCACGATGTCAACGTGGCGCTCTAACCAACTGAGCTAACTGCCCGTGTTGCACACTGTCGTCTGCTGTCTGTCGTCTGTCGTCTGTAAAAGCGGGAAACGGGACTCGAACCCGCGACCCCAACCTTGGCAAGGTTGTGCTCTACCAACTGAGCTATTCCCGCGAGGAAGCGGGTGGCGGACGCCGTTCCACATCACGACGTCCGGACCCGCTCGGGTCCACGCCGGTTCGCCGCCACAACACGGCCATCCGGCGATGGAGGCGAGGGGAATCGAACCCCTGACCTCTTGAATGCCATTCAAGCGCTCTCCCAACTGAGCTACGCCCCCGCTGTGGTAACCGTTGATTTGCGGTCATAACGACCACTCGTCAGCCGGCGTCCGACAGGAACCAAAGAACCTATCGGGGAGTAAGAGATGGGTCAAGTAGAAAGTGTTGAATTTACGACGAGAAGGCGCTATGTTGATCCTCCTTCAGTCCGGCGGATTCTCGCCGGACTCACGAGCGCGACACGCGGCCATTGCAGACCTGCCTGACCGCGAAGGCGCGCACCTAACTCGGGAGCGGCAGCACGATGACACGAGAACGTGCCACACGTGCGAAGCCCAAGCCAAAAGCGGCGGCCGCACCTCCTCGAGTCAAAATTTCAAAGGCTGAGCCGCCCGCCAAGGCGGCTGAAGCAAGGAATATCCCAATGCCCGCCGCCGAACTGAAGCCGCGCCGCCGCCGTCGCACTGCCCCCGCGGGCATCGCGCCGAGCGAGCCCGAGCGCGACATTCTCGACCAGTACCTCTATGAGGTCAGCACCTACCCGCTGCTCAAGGGCACGGAGGAGATCGAGGTCGCGCGGCGCATTCGCGCCGGCGATCCCGATGCGCTCCAGGAGCTCGTGAAGCGCAACCTGCGCTTCGTGATCTCGGTCGCAAAAAAGTACCAGAACCGCGGGCTGCCGCTCATCGATCTCATCGGTGAGGGCAACGTCGGACTGCTGACGGCCGCGCGAAAATTCGATCCGGACCAGGGCGTGAAATTCATCTCGTACGCCGTGTGGTGGATCCGTCAGGCGATCCTCTCGTCGCTCGCGCGGCAGGGCCGCACGGTTCGCGTACCGCTCAATCGCACCGCCGACCTCTCGCGCATCATCAAGGCGAGCGAGATCCTGCGGCAGAAGATGCGCCGTGAACCGACACCCGAAGAGTTGTCCGCGCTCACCGGTCTCTCGGTGGACGTCGTCCAGTCGCTCGCCGCGCTGAACACCGGCGACGTGCGCCTCGACGCCCCGATGGATCCCGACGGCGACCGCTCGCTCATCGAGCGCTTCGTCGCCGACGAAATGCCGGACGCCGAGGAGGAAGCGATGAACCGCTTCCTCACCGATGAAATCGAGCAGGCGCTCAACACGCTTCCGCCGCGCGACGCGAAGGTCCTGCGTCTCTACTTCGGGCTCGAGGGCGGACGCGAGCACACGCTCGAGGAGATCGGCGCCATGCTCGGCGTCACGCGCGAGCGCGTGCGCCAGCTGCGCGACCGGGCGCTCAAGCGGCTCAGAGAGGGCGATGTGGGTCGGGCGCTCGGCAGCTTCGCGGCCTAGACGGACGGCAGACGACGGACGGCGGACGGCAGCTGGGATAACAGACGGCAGATGGCAGCGAGCGGCTCGGGCAGATCGTCCGGGCCGCTTCGCTTTTCTGCCATCCGCCGTCCGCCGTCCCAACTGCCGTCCGTCGTCTGCCGTCCGTCGTCCTTTGTTGCATATTCAATCATGATTTCGATCGAAAACGTCTACAAATCGTTCGGCTCGAACCATGTGCTGAGCGGCTTCACCCTCGAGGTCCGCGAGGGCGAGACGATGGTCATCATCGGCTATTCGGGCACGGGAAAGAGCGTCGCCATCAAGCACATCGTCGGACTGCTCGAACCCGACAGCGGCACCGTCTTCGTCGACGGCCTCGAAGTCCCGAAACTGAAGCGGCGCGAGCTCTACGCGCTCCGCTCCCACATCGGCTACGTCTTCCAGTTCTCCGCGCTCTTCGATTCGCTCACGGTCAACGAGAACGTCGCGATGGGGCTCGTGAAGATCGGAACCTTCACGCCCAAGGAAATCGCCGCGCGCGTGCAGGAAGCGCTCGAACTCGTGGACCTGCCCGCCGCGGGAAACACGCTCCCCATCGAGCTCTCGGGCGGCATGCGCAAGCGCGTCGGCATCGCGCGCGCCATCGCCCACAAACCGAAATACATGCTCTACGACGAGCCGACGACCGGCCTCGATCCGGTCACCGCCGCCGTCATCGACGAGCTCATGGTGCGCATGCAGAAACAGCTCGGCGTCACCAGCATCGTCATCACGCACGACATGCGCAGCGCCTACTTCGTCGGCACGCGCATCGCCATGCTGTTCGAGGGAAAGGTGCGCCAGGTGGGAACCGTCGAGGAGATCAAGCAGACGGATGACCCGGTGGTGCGTCAATTCATCGAGGGCCGCGCCACGCTGCACCTTCAACAACATGGCGCCGGCGTGTGACGCAGGGGAAGAAACGGCCGGCGAACGGACGCAACCGCAAGCCGCGTGACGAGACGTCCGCCGGCGGTGTCGTGTTTCGCAGGGAAGGCGCCGAGCCGCTGTACCTGCTCATCCGCGACTGCTACCAGAACTGGGGCTTTCCGAAGGGACATCTCGAGGAGGGTGAACAGCCCGCCGCCGCGGCGCTCCGCGAGGTCGGCGAGGAAACAGGGCTCGCGCGACTCGAGCTTCGCGCGGCCGTCGAGACGATCGACTGGCACTTTCGCTTTCGCGGCCGCCTCATCCACAAGGTCTGCCACTTTTATTTGATGGAAGCGGCGGACAGCAAGACCAAACCGCAGCGAGCCGAGGGCATCACTGCCTGCCGGTGGGCGCGTTACGATGATGCCGCGCGGCTGCTCTCGTACGCGAACGCCCGCGAGGTGCTCGCGCATGCGCACGCGCTGCTCTCCGACGACGGCGCACAGCCGGCGACTCCGGCTGCCGCAAGGGCGGTTTCGTAACGTGCCCGCCCGGGCCGCCGCGTATCCGCTCGATCCGCACGTGCTCGCACTCGCGTCGCGCGAGCGGGCCCGCGAACTGCTGAAACGCGCGTTTCCCAGGCGCCGCGGCAAGCTCGTGCTCGCGCGGACAGTCGCGGAGTTCACCGCCGCATTCGGAAAATCGCTGGTCGACGCGGTGATCGTGGACGTCGCGCATCCGACCGAGGAGACGTGGAAGGCAACGGCGCTCGCGCGCGATTATCCGAGCGTGCCGTTCTTCGCGCTGACCCCGATGCGCGTGGCCGACACCGCGGCGCTCTCACGCTGCGTGGACGGCGATTTCGCCGATGTCCTGGTCGAGGGGATGGATGACACGGCCGTTCGCGACCTCGTGATGCCGCAGAGTTTCACGGCTCGTTTCGGCGCGGCGCTGAACGATGCGCACCTGGCGCTCGGGCTCGACAACCGGATTCAGGAGCGCGCGTGGCGCGCGATCGTCGCACACGGCGGGCGGACGGTGCGGACCGAGACGATCGCGGCACAGCTGCACGTGACTCGGGAGCACTTGAGCCGGAGCTTCGCGGCCGCGGGGTCGCCGAACCTCAAGCGGATCATCGATCTGGTGCGGCTGATCGCGGCGGCGGAACTGGCGAAGAATCCCGGGTACGACGTGAGCGACGTGGCGCGGGTTCTGGAGTTCGCCAGTCCGTCGCATCTGACGAGCACGGCACAGCGGATCGTGGGGACCCGGTCGGCGTCGCTGGCGCGGCTGCGCACGGGCGATCTTATAGAACGGTTTCGGCAGGGACGGGGGAGGAGCAGAAACGGCTGAAGGGCGAGTAATCGGTCGTCGGTCATTGGTCATTGGTTCTCGGCGGTGCCGGCCAACGACCAATGACCAAGTACCGATTACCCGCTATTCGCCCTCCATTTGTCCGCTATTGTCCCGCCATCCCCCACGGTTGCATGTATGACTCGCTTGTGATATTTTTCACAAGCTGATCCACAATCACGCCTCAACCTAGAACAATGGCCTCCCAGACATCGCTCCGCCCCGGCGAGATCAAGGACATTCTCCTTCGAGAAATCGAAGCCGCTGATCTCAGCTCCCTCGACGTCGAGGAAGTAGGGACGGTGCTCGAGGTGAAAGACGGCGTCGCCCGCATCTATGGCCTCCAGAAAGCCATGGCCGGCGAAATGCTCGAGGTCACCTCGTCGGAAACCGGCGAGAAGATCACCGCGCTCGCCCTCAACCTCGAAGAAGACAACATCGGCGCCGTCATTCTCGGCGACTACCTCCAGCTCAAGGAGGGCGACGAAGTCCGCCGCACCGCCCGAGTGCTCGAGGTGCCCGTCGGACACGAGCTCGTGGGGAGGGTGGTTGACTCACTGGGCCGTCCAATAGACGGGCTCGGCCCGATCAACGCGAAGAACACCCGCAAGGTGGAGAGCGAGGCGCCGGGAATCATCGTGCGCCAGCCCGTGAAAGAGCCGCTCCAGACCGGCATCAAGGCGATCGACTCCATGATCCCGATCGGGCGCGGCCAGCGTGAGCTCATCATCGGCGACCGCGGCACCGGCAAGACCGCGATCGCGATCGACACGATCATCAACCAGAAGGGCACCGGCGTCATCTGCGTGTACGTCGGCATAGGCCAGAAGGCCTCGACCGTCGCGAGCGTCGTCGAAAAGCTGAAGTCCGCCGGCGCGATGGAGTACTCCATCGTCGTTTGCGCCTCCGCCAGCGACCCGGCGCCGATGCAGTACATCGCGCCGTACACGGGCGCGGCGATGGCCGAGTACTTCATGTACAACGAAGGGAAGGCGACGCTCTGCGTGTANNCAGGCCGCCGCGTATCGCCAGCTCTCGCTCGTCCTTCGCCGCCCGCCGGGCCGCGAAGCGTTCCCCGGCGACGTGTTCTATCTCCACTCGCGTCTGCTCGAACGCGCCGCGAAGCTCTCCGAGGATCCGTCGATCGTCGACGGCAAGACGATCCTCGTGGCCGGCGGATCGATGACGGCGCTGCCGATCATCGAGACGCAGGCCGGCGACGTGTCGGCGTACATCCCGACGAACGTCATCTCGATCACCGACGGGCAGATCTTCCTGGAGGCCGACCTGTTTTATTCGGGTGTAAGGCCTGCGGTGAATGTCGGCATCTCCGTGTCGCGCGTCGGCGGCTCGGCGCAGACGAAGGCGATGAAGGGCGTGGCCGGCCGTCTACGCCTCGACCTCGCGCAGTATCGCGAGCTCGAAGCGTTCTCGGCGTTCGCGTCCGACCTCGACGCCGCCACCAAGCGCCAGCTCGAGCGCGGCGCCCGCACGGTGGAGGCGCTGAAACAGGGGCAGTACATGCCGATGACCACGGAAGATCAGGTCATGATCCTCTACGCCGTCACGAACGGCTTCATCGACGACGTGGCCACCGAAAAGGTGCGCGCGTGGGAGAAGGGCTTCCACGAGTACATGACGGCGCAGTTCCCGCAGGTCGGCGACAATATCAGGAACGAAAAGAAGGTTTCCGACGCGACCGAGGCGGAGCTGAAGCGCGGGATCGAGCAGTACAAGAAGAGCATCGCCTAGCAGATGGCCAAGGGCAGCGAGTTAAAAGGACGCATCAAGTCCGTAGAGAACACGCGCAAGATCACGCGCACTCTGGAAATGATCGCGACCTCGAAAATGAAGAGGGCACAGGACCGCGTGATCGCGGCGCGTCCGTACGCGCGCGCCCTCGCGGACGTGATTTCCAGCCTGTACAGCAAGGACCTCGAGGGCGACTTCCCGCTCCTTCGCCAGCCGAAGGTCGTCAAGAACGCCGCGGTGCTCCTGCTCACGTCGAACCGCGGCATGGCCGGCGGATTCAACGCGAACCTCATCAAGGAAGCGCGCGCGCTCATCGCGCGACTCGAGGGCGCAGGCACGTCCGTCGAGCTGCACGTGAGCGGCCGCAAGGGCGGCGGCTATTTCAGGTACGTCGCGCGCGCGATGGCGACGTCGCGCACCGACATCGGCGACAAGCCGACCGCA
>PMYN01000108.1 GCA_003171215.1 Gemmatimonadota bacterium
CTAGTATGCTGACTCAGAAATAACTGTGGTAAGTCGTTTGAGTTTGGCGAGGATCGAGTCGGCGGTCGCTGTCCACGTGAAGGGTGATGCGGCGCGGTTGTGGTGCGCGACGTACGCCTCAATGCGGCGGATCAGTTCTTTGACCGTGCGATAGGAGCCGCGGCGGATGGCCTGCTGGGTGATCAACCCGAACCACCGTTCGACTTGATTGAGCCAGGAGCTATACGTGGGGATGAAGTGCACGTGATACCGGGGCCGTTTCGCGAGCCAGGCGCGGACCTTCGCGTGCTTATGGGTCGCGTAGTTGTCGAGGATCAAATGCACGTCGAGTCGGCGCGGCACGTGGGTATCGACATGCTCCAAGAAGCGGAGGAACTCCTGATGCCGATGGCGCGGCTTGCATTGCGTGATGACGCGGCCGCTCTGCACATCGAGTGCCGCGAAGAGCGTCGTCGTGCCGTGCCGGAGATAGTCGTGCGTGACGCCCTCGACGTAGCCGAGGCCCATCGGCAGGATCGGGGCCGTGCGCTCGAGCGCTTGGATCTGGCTCTTCTCGTCCACGGCGAGCACGAGCGCGTGGTCGGGCGGATTGAGATAGAGGCCGACGATGTCGCGAACCTTCTCAACGAAGAAGGGATCGGTGGAGAGTTTGAAGGACTTCGACCGATGGGGCTGCACGCCGAAGAGCGCGAAGTAGCGCTGGACCGTACTGCGGTGGATGCCCGTCTTGGCCGCGGCGGAACGGATGCTCCAGTGCGTCGCGTGCGCGGGCTTCGTCCGCAGCACCGTGCGCAGGAGCCGGGCCACATCATCGTCGTCGTGGGTGCGGGGCCGGCCCGCGCGCGGCGCGTCGTACAACCCCGCGAGCCCCAGGTCCCGATAGCGGCGGCGCCAGTGGCCGACCATGGTGCCGCTCAAATCCACCGCGGTCGCGATATCGCGATTTGCCTCGCCGTCGGCAGAAAGCAAGATGACCCGGGCGCGGCGGACCAACCCCGCCGGCAACGAGCGCGAGCCCGCCAGGTCCGCCAAGGCGGTGCGCTCCGTCTCGGTGAGCGTAATCTCGAAGGTACGCGGGCGGCCACGAGGCATAGCGTCTCCGGGAAAGATATGCCCAAAGACGCTGCAAGAATAATACTAGGAACTAATGAGTCAGCACACTAGAGCGCGAGCGCCAGCTGGCGTACTCCGCCCGTCGCGCCCCCGAACGGTCCGGCCGGGCGATCCTGCGGCGCGGCGGTCACCGGGCACTTCGTCCGCGCTCCGCGCAGCGCGGCCTCCGCCGCGATCACCGCGTGCCTCGGCGTGTTGTTCACTTCGCTGAGATGGAGGAGCACCAGCTGGCGCAGCTGCTCCCCCGCCAGCTCCCGGGAGAGCGCCGCCGATTGCCGGTTGCTCAGGTGCCCAGACCCGCCCGAGATGCGCGCCTGAAGGAACGCGGGGTATGGGCCGGTGCGAAGCATCTCCTCGTCGTGATTCGACTCGAGGAGCAGCAGGTCGAGCCGCAGGAATGCCGTGCGCAGGGCGTCCGGCACCGCACCGAGGTCGTGCGCGATCCCGGTGCGAAATCCCGTGCGCGTCGCCGTCGCCACCACCGCTGTCGGAGCCGACGCATCGTGCGGAACGCGCACGAGCTCGAACTGCAGCGCGCCGATCGTGAACGCCGCGCCGGACCGCAGCGCCGTGCAGCGGTGCTCGTCGAGCTCAGCGATCGCGGCGATCGCGGCGATCGTGCCCGCCGATCCGTAGACCTGCCACTGCCACCGCCGCTGCGCCGCGCTCACGCCGCGCACGTGATCGANNGCGAGCCGCTGCGCGAGCGCCCGCGGCGAATATCCCGCGTCGACCAGCACGCGCGTGCCGTCGCTCTCGAGCAGGATCGAGTTGCCCTTGCTGCCGCTGCCGAGGGTCCAGGCTCTCACGCCGTCCTCACGCCCTGAAGTCGCGGCGTTTCGCCCACGCGGCGCTCAGCGCGCGCCGGCCGTTCTCGCCGAGGGTCACGCCGCGCCGCTCCATGACGCGAGCTGCAATCTCGAGAAACTTCCCTTCGTCGAACTCCTTGAATGGCGGAACGTCGCCCCACGCGAATGGCGGAACGAATTTCGGCGGCATCGCGGTGCCGAATACGTTCGCGCCCGCGCCGACCACGCAGCCGGTCGTGAGTCGCGTGCCGATGCCGAGCTTCGCGTGATCGCCGATGAAGGAGCCGAGGAACGTCTCGCCCGTGCGCCGGGTGCCGCCCGGCGTCCAGAGCGAGACCTCGCCGTAGCTGTTTTTCAGGTTGCTCGTGATGGTGCCGGCGCCGAGGTTCACCCACCGTCCGATCACCGAATTGCCGACGAAGCCGTCGTGGGCCTTGTTTGCGTGGCCGAAGAAGATCGTGCCGCTGAGTTCTCCGTGTACGCGCGAATGTTCGCCGATCGAGCAGTTCTTGATCTTCCCGCCGGCCACCTGCACGTCTTCGCCGATCACGCACGGCCCCACGAGCCGCGTGTACGCCGCGACGCGCGCGCCGCGGCGCACGAGCACGGGACCCTCCGTCGTGTCGATCAGCACGTACGGCTCGAAATACGCCCCGCGCTCGACGTGCGCGCCGTGTCCGCCGAGCACCGCGACGTGCGACGGCGGGTCCTCGGTTCCGCCGGCGAGCACGGCGATGTCCGCGCCCAGCATGTCGCTCAGCCGGCCGACGAGATCCCAGACGTCGTCCATCCACCATCCGCGAACCTCGGCGACCGCGCCCGTCGCGACCGATCCGAGATCGAACGTGCCGTCGGCCAGCTGCGACGACTCGAGCGGCAGCGAGAGCCGGACCGCGGCGACGCGACCCTCGCACGTCCACGCGTGCGCGTCGCCGAGCGCCGCATCGAGGGCGATCGCGAAGCGCGCGTTGGTGACGATCGTCCCGGCCGCGAGCGTCCCGTGCACGGCCGGCGGCGCGTCGAACTCCTCGAACGCCGCGAGATGCGGTGCGCCCGCGAATCCGGTGGCGTGCGCGCCGGCGGCACGCTCCCACCGCCGGCGGATCAGCTCCGCACCGGCCCGGAGCTCGCCGGCCGGCCGCGTGAGTGCAAACGGCTCGAACTGGCGCGCGCGGGAGTCGTCGTACGACACGAGGGACGCGGTCACAGGTTGCGCACCGCGGGCGGCAGCGAATCGAGCAGCGACTTCAGGTCGGCCGCGCGCTCGACCGTCGTCACGAGCGTCACGCCGTTCGTCGTGACCACGACAAGATCGTCCACACCGTAGAGCACGACGGTGGGGCCGTCGGCGTGCACGACGTTCCGGTGCGCGTCCCGCAGGAACGCGGTGCCCGAGTGCACGTTCCCGTCGGCGTCCGCGGTTCTCACCGCGCGGAGCGCCGCCCACGTGCCCACGTCGCTCCAGTCGAAATCGCCGGAGACCACCATCACGCGACCGCTCCGCTCGAGCACGCCGATATCGATGGCGATCGGCTTCGCGATGGCGGCGAAGAACGCTTCCATATTCGTGGGATTCGCGTCGAGCGATCGCGCGATTTCGGGGCAGTGCGCACGCAGTTCATCGAGCAGGACGCCCGCGCGCCAGGCAAAGATGCCGGAGTTCCAGAGACAGCCGGCCGCGACCATCGCTTCCGCGTGCGCACGATCCGGCTTTTCGACGAATCGCGCCACGCGCTTCAGCGATCCGCTGACGACGGCGCCGGGCTCGATGTAGCCGAGGCCCGTGTCGGCGAATCGAGGGACGATGCCAACGGTGACGAGGGCGTTCTCCGCCCGCGCCGCCTCGCCGGCCTGCATGAGTGCCCTGAGAAACAGCGTGACGTCGCCGATCGCGGCGTCGGCGTGAACGGAAATCATGAGGGAGTCGCGTCCCGTGCGGCACTCGATCTCGTGCGCGGCCCACGCCAGCGCCGCCGCCGTGCCCGCGGGTCGCGGCTCCGCGATCACGTTTTCGGGTGGCAGTTCGGGAACGACCCGCCGCACTGCCGCCGCGAGCGATGCGTTGGTGAGGATCAGCGTGCGCTCGGGCGGCGCGAGCGACTTCACGCGGTCGATGGTGTCGCGCAGCATCGGCTTGCTCGTGACCAGCGGAAGCAGCTGTTTCGGCCGTTCCGGCGTGCTGATCGGCCAGAAGCGCGAGCCGACGCCGCCGGCGAGCACCACGATCCAGGCGGCTCCCACCGCCTCGCCGCTCCACTCTTTGAACTCGACGACGTTCACGCTTCCACTCCGGTCAGTTCCATCACGCGCGCATACAGCTTCTTCGGGCTGAACGGTTTCGTGAAGAACGCCGTGGCGCCGAGTCGCATGGCCTCATCGTATCGCTGGTCCTGTCCCGCCGCCGTCAGGATGATGCAGGGAAGGGTCCTCCACCTTGCGTCGCCCCGCATCACCGCGAGCACCTCGAGCCCGGAACGGTGCGGCATCATGAGGTCGAGGAGCACCAGCGCCACATCGGGGTACTGTTCAAGGGCCCGCAACGCTTCGGCGCCGTCGTACACCAGCGTGACTCGAAACGGGCCGAGCTCGAGCTTCGTTTGAATGATGCGGCCGATATGCGGTTCGTCGTCGGCCACCAATACGTGCCGCTTAGGCTGCACCGGGTCCCGCGGAAGGGGTGCCGTCAGAGGGGTGCCGTCAGACGAGAGCGGCGATGTTCGCGCGGTTGCGGCGCAGTTCGTAGAGCAACTGGCCGAGGTTCGCGGTGGGCTGCACGAGGACGAGCAACACGGCATCGGGAGAAAGGCAGGAGATCACGGCGAGTCCATGCTCATGCTCCAGGACGGCGGTCTGCAGGGCGCCGCGCGCGGCGGCGGCGCCGAATTCATCGGCGAATTGGATGATCGACGGCACGTGCGCGGCGACGTGCTCGGAATCGAAATCGGCGATGGCCTGGCTGTCGATCAGGAGGCCGTCGCGGCCGAGGACGACCGCAGCCTCGACGCCTTCGCGCTGCCGGATGGCCGCAACGAGGTCGCGAATGGTTGGCATGGCCGCTCCGCAAAAGGTTGTCGAAGCATATCCGCTCACCGGGTGAAGTCAAGCTCCTGATTCGCTTGAAGTTGCCCCTCCTTCTCGATACACTTCGCCTCTTGAAGATGATCTCAAACACTCTGCACTTTCGGGCTGGAATTCCCCACCGTCTGCTCCCCGGCGTGTTGCTCCTGTGCACCGCCGTCGCGGGCGCGTGCACGGGTCCGGCGACGCAACAGGGCTTGTCCCAAAACGCGACGCAGCCGTTCTTCGTGCACGCGCTGTCGGGATCGCCGTTTGAAACGGCCACCGCGATCGCGTTTCCGGCCCGGTCGGTCACGCGAGTGGACGGGACGTTCGACTTCGACGTGGCATTCGACATCGACGCGTCGGGCAACATCGTCCTGCTCGCGCCAGAGCTCGTGGGCCAGAATCCCGCCGGCAACCGGCTCGTGGGCATCATCACGGGCATCGGGTCCTACGACGCGATCCTCGAAGCGCCCCTCTCCGGCTACCGAGTCGATTCGGTGACGGTCGTGTCGCGGGGGCAGGCGGTCGCGGTGCAGGCGCAGGAATCGGCTTGCGCCACGTCGACTCCGTCGGCGCCCTATCTCTACGCCAAGATCGTCATTGATTCCGTCGATCTCGTCGGTCGCGGCATCTACGGGCGCACGATGATCGGCGGCGACTGCGGATTTCGCCAGCTGGTTGCGGGCTACCCGACCTTCTGACCGTGATCGACCCGTGATCGACGGCCGGATGGTCCGCGAGCAGGCAGGTGCGCTGCGCGAGGGTGTCCGGCGGCGGGGTTCGCTAGACAAGCACGGTCCACTCATCGATCGCGCGGAACGGCTCGACCGCGAACGCCGGGCCACCATCCAGCAGGTCGAGGAGCGCAAGGCCGCGCGGAACGCGGCGAGCCAGGATGTCGCGCGCAAGAAGAAGGCGGGCGAGAACGCCGACGATCTCGTTGCGAGCGCGCGCCTGCTCGGCGCGGAGATTTCGCTGCTCGAAATCGAACTGGCGACGTCGCAGGGCGAGTTCGATGCGATCCTGCTCGAGCTGCCGAACGTCACGCTCCCTGAAGTTCCCGAGGGAGATGCGACGGCCAACGTCGTCGTGAGCACGTGGGGTGAGCCGCGGGCCGCGGGGAGCGTCAAGCCGCACTGGGAGGTCGCGGAGACGCTCGGGCTGCTCGACCTCCCGCGCGGCGCGAAGATCTCGGGTTCGGGCTTCATCGTGTATCGCGGGCGCGGCGCGCGGCTGCAGCGTGCGCTGATGAACTTCTGCGTCGACCTGCACACGCGCGAGTTCGGCTACGAGGAGACTCAGGTACCGCTCTTCGTGAATCGCGACTCGATGACCGGCACGGGCCAGCTGCCGAAGTTCGAGGAAGACATGTACGCGCTGCGCGACGACGCGCTCTTCGCGATTCCGACCGCGGAAGTGCCGGTCACGAACCTGTTTCGCGAGGAGATTCTCGACGGGGCGGCGCTCCCGCTCGCGCTCACGGCGTTCAGCGCCTGCTTTCGCCGCGAGGCGGGATCGGCCGGCAAGGACACGCGCGGCCTGCTCCGCGTGCACCAATTCGACAAAGTCGAGCTCGTGCGCTTCACGTCGCCCGAAGATTCACCCGCGCAGCACGAGCTGCTGACGACGCACGCCGAGCAGGTGCTGCAGCGCCTTGGCCTGCCGCATCGCCGCCTGCTGCTCGCCGCGGGCGACACGGGATTCTCCAGCGCGAAGACGTACGATCTCGAGGCGTTCGCGCCCGGCGTGGGGCAGTGGCTCGAGGTGTCGTCCTGCTCGAACTTCGGCGAGTTCCAGGCGCGGCGCGCGAACATCCGCTATCGGCCGGCTCCGGGCGAGAAGCCGCGGTACGTCCACACCCTGAACGGATCGGGGCTCGGATTTCCGCGCACCGTGGCGGCCATCCTCGAGCACTACCAGAACGCCGACGGCAGCGTGACCGTGCCCGAGGTGCTGCGACCGTATTTCGGCGCCGACGTGATCCGGTAGCGGATGCGACGCAACGCGCCGGTCGTCATCGTCGCGGTCGGCCTGCTGACGCTGCTGGTGGCGTTCCTCTGGTATTCGCAGGATGTGCTCGGAAAGCTTCGTGCGGAAGCGACGCAGACGGCGAACATTTACGCGAAGGTCTACGGCGCGATCTCCGACACGTCGAGCGATCCAAGTGCGCACACGGCAACGCTCGTCGATCTCATCGAATCGCTGAAGCGCTTGCGAGTGCCGGTGATCCTCACGGACTCGAAGGGCGCCGTGCACGGGCACGCGAACCTGCCCTTCGAAGCCGCGCTGCTCGATACGCTCGACTCGCCGCGAATCCGCGCGTACGCCGACACGCTCGACGCCGAGAACGCACCGGTCACGAGCGGCTTCGTCACGATTCACATCGGCAACACGCCGCTCATCAAGGGCATGCGCGTGATCCCGCTCCTGATGGTCGCGGTGCTCGGCGTGCTGATCCTTTCCGGTATCGTGATGCTCCGCTCCGAGAGCCACGCCGACCGTGAACGCATCTTCGCCGGCATGGCGCGCGAGTCCGCACACCAGCTGGGCACGCCGCTCTCGAGCATGCACGGCTGGATCGAGCTGCTCCGCGAGCGCGACGATCCGATGATCGCGCAGGCGCTGCCGCACATGGAGAGCGACATCGTGCGGCTGGAGCGCGTGGCGCACCGCTTCGAGCGCATCGGCCGCCCTCCGCGCCGCGATGCGGTGGATGTCGTCGAGGTCACCCGGCAGGTGGTGTCGTACTTCTCGGCGCGCGTGCCCACGCTCGCCCATCCGGTCTCGATTCGACTCGATGCGGCGGCCTGGGATTCACCGATCGTGGGCGACCGCGTGCTGCTCGAATGGGCGATCGAATCGCTCGTGAAGAACGCAATCGACGCGCTCGCGGGGCGGGGCGGCAGCATCGTGGTCGGCGTCGAGCCGGTTCCGGGCGGCGGCGTCCGCGTGCGCGTGGCGGACGACGGTCCCGGCGTGCCGCGCGACCTGCGCCGGAAGATCTTCTCGGCGGGATTTTCGACGAAGGAATCGGGGTGGGGCATCGGCCTCGCGCTCACCCGGCGCATCGTCGAGGACGGGCACGGCGGCCGGCTCCTGCTCGTGCCCTCCGACAAGGGCGCCGTGTTCGACATCGTGCTTCCGGGCTGAAGTCCGGATTAGGCCCAATACGGTTCACTGATGAAGACTATATCCACTTGAAGATCCTGACCTGTACGCTGCCCCCCGCTCCCACGAACCTAAATTCTCCTAAATTCACCTTCAAAAATCACAGAAGCGCCACTTTAAAGAATCGTCTTCATTATCAACCTCACTGCTCCGGCATTCCCATGGCCCGCCTCATGGCACGCTCCGCGCTTCTGTCGCTCGGATCGATGGACAGCGCTGTGGCCCATTCGCGCCACGCCCTGTCCTTCATGCCAACAGAGAAGAGGATGTCGCCGCTGAAGCTGTGTTGCGTGGCTTCATATCGCGTGGCCACGCTGTCGGCCAGGGCGGAGACCGCGCCCGGCGTGTCTCCCGTGTTCACCAGGAGCGGGAAGACGCTCTTCCTCGCCACCTGGAAGGCGCTCAGGTTCTGAAGGGCGTAGCGCTGGGAGATGAAGTAGGACCACGCGGGTGTGAACTCCAGGTACGGATGGTCATCCGTGTTCAGGCGGGCGCCGGCGACGTACTGGCGCAGGTCGTCTTCGCCCATGACGAACCCGGCCAGGAAATCGAGGGGCTGCACCACTTCCACGCGTGCCAACTCTTGCCGGACCCCCGGTCTCTGCAGCTTGCGCCGCAGGGCCTGGACGTCGATCTGCAGCTTCTTCCGCGTGCCGACCAGGAGGCCGTGGTATCTCAGGGGCGACAGCCACAGGGTGGTGTGCGGGAAGACCTGCATGAAAGTTCTGGCCGTCATCTTCATTTCGGCGTCCGACAGGAGATGGAACGGCAGCCACTGAACAGCGAGCCCATCCTCCGACAGTCTCTCCTTCACCAGGTTATAGAACTCCAGCGTGTAGAGACTCCCGTTGCCGGCCATCTTGGGCGACGTGGCATCGATGGAGATCACGTCGTACTTCTTGTCAGTCACCAGGGCGTAGTTTCGCCCGTCTCCCCTGATCAGGTGGTACCTGGGCTCGTTCAACACGCCGTGGTTCACGTCCCGGAACCACGACGCCGCGTCGATGACCGCGGGCACTAGCTCGACACAGTCCACCGCGGCCACACCATACTGGAGCACCTCCCACGATGCGCCGCCCGCCCCGAATCCGATAAGGTTGACCCGGGGAGACGGCGCGTTGCTCAGCAGGAGCGGAAGGTTCCCCAGCGACTCCTGGGCGTCCAGCATCGCGCGGGATGTACCCGCCACGGGGAAGCCGTCGATGCTCAGAACCCTCTCGCCGTGCTTGTCCCGGAAGACCTTCACGGTGGACCCGATCCCTTCCTGGTAGAACAGGACCTCCGCGCCGTCCGCCCTCTCCCGATACGAAGCCAACACCAGGCTATGCGCCGTGAAGTGGGACAGGGCGGCGAAGATCAGCACGACACCCACCCCGATCATAGCCTTCGGCACGTTCCGTCCTCGCAGGGCGGGCTCGGTGAGCAGGAGCACGCTTCCGATCAGGGCGCTCAGGGCGGCGATGACCACGATGCCGTTGCCTACGCCGAGCTCGGGGATCAACACGAAGCCCGCAATGACGGAGCCGATGACCCCGCCGATGGTGTTCGCGGAGTACACGCGCCCAAGGGATCCACCAAGGATGGTCAGCCGCCGGGTGTAGATTTTCGCCACGAGCGGGACAGTCATCCCCATGAGGACGGTAGGTACCAGCATCACCGTCAGGCTCCGGACGAAGCGCAGCCCGATCCACTTCCACAGGAACATCGAATCCAGCGTCCGTCCCTGCATCCCCGTCAGGACGGGCGTGGAGGTGGCGAGTATCGGAATGGCGAGAAGGGCCGAGAACCCGATGAGCACCTCCACCACCCCGAACACGGTCAGCAACCGGATCCGACGGTCGGCGAACTGGGCCACCACGGCACTGCCTAGGGCAATGCCCAGCAAGAAGGCCGTCAGCATCGTGGTGAACGCATGCGTGGAGTTGTCCAGGAAATACACCAGGGCCCTCGTCCACATCACCTCCAGTGCCAGGGCTGCCAGGCCCGACAGCCCTACGGCCCAGAGGGACAACCGGGCCAGGCTTGGGGAAAGGGCTTGGCCCGCCGCCTCCGTGCCTGCCGGGTCCGCCGTTTCTGTGGGTTCCTCCGGTCTGGCCGATGCCGGCTCCATGTCCATGCCTCGGCTGAGAACGAACACGACGCCGGCGATGGACAGGTTCACGACGCCGGCCAAGTATGCGGTCTCCCGGACGCCGAGGAACAGAATGAGGACGAACCCGGCCGCGAGCGCACCCAGGACGGCTCCGAAGGTGTTGACGGCATAAAGCCGACCGACGTTCAGCCCGAGCCGATCCTTCCCCCGGACGAAGAACTTCACGATCACGGGCAGGGTGCCCCCCATCAACGTGGCTGGCAGGAGCAGGATTAGAACGGAGAGGACGAGCCGGAGCAGACTCAGTGGGTAGAAGCCCAGATCCACGTGGCGCGCGACGGCGACGTACACCGCGGTGAGGCCGGCGAGCAGGACGGGCATGAGAAAGGCGAAGATGCCGATCCCCGCTTCGAGCACGGCGTAAAGGGCAAGCGGGTTGCGGCTCCTGTCCACGGCCTTGCCGAAATAGACGCTGCCCAGGGCCAGGCCGGCGAAGAAGGCCGAAAGGATGGCGCTGGTGGCGAAGGCCGTTGCTCCGAAAACCAGCGTGAGCATCCGCATCCAGACGACTTCGTAGACCAGCCCACACGCCCCCGAAAGGAAGAACAGCGCGAGGATGGTCCGTCGGATGCTACGTTCACTGATGAGCCCCACGCCGCCCCTTTGGAAAGTTCGGGATAGGAATTTCGATTGGGTCGTGGGGAGTATACGCCGCGCGCGCGGCGGCGGCCAGCGCACCGCATGGCGCTGTCAACGTTCAGTAGAAATGTCCCCGTTGCAGTGATCGTGCGCGCCGCATGGCTTGTGTGCGCCGCATGGTTTGTGTGCGCCGCATGGCTTGTGCGCAATGTCTTTGCCCGCGCTCGCGCGACAGCTTCACGTCAAGTTCGAGGCCGCCCAGCATGTCGCCGACGACTTGCGCTTGGCGAACCTCGCTGTTACATCCTCGCGGTCAGTTTCTACCGTCCCAAGTCGCGATCGTAGAATCCTCCAAAATCGGCAGGCCGTCATGTCCAAACGTCTCAGGCCCGGCCCAACTCGTTTATTCCTCCGCGCCGCCACTGCGCTGGCGCTTTTCGTCCTCCCCGCCGTGCTGCTCGCTCAAGGCGGGCGCGGGCGCGGCGGCGCCGACAGCGCCCGCGCGCTCCCCGTCATCACCGACACCGCGCGCGCGGCGCTGCTCTACGCGAGCATCAAGTTCGAGGACCTGCCGCAGGCGAACTTCGCGCAGCAGATCGCGGGCACGAAGCGCGCGGACAGTGTGAACGCCGCGTACAGCAAGGGCGTGATGAGCTTTAAGAGAATCACGTACAAGAACACCCTCGACGGGCATGAGGTGCCAGCGTATCTGTGGGAACCACTTGTCAAGCGCGGGCCCCGTGGTCACGCCGCGATGGTCTGGGTGCACGGCGGCGTGCACGGCCAGTGGGGCAGCGGATTGTTGCCGTTCGTCAAGGAGGCGGTCCAGCGCGGGTACGTGATCATCACGCCCGACTATCGGGGCAGCACCGGCTACGGCAAGGAGTTCTTCGACGCGATCGATTACGGCGGGCGCGAGCTCGACGACGTCGCCTCGGCGGTGGACTACCTGAAGACGCTTCCGTACGTGGACCCCGATCGCATCGGCATCATGGGGTGGAGCCACGGCGGCTTCATCGCGGCACATTTGGCCATGCGCACGGTGACCCCATTCAAGGCAGCCGCTGCGATCGTGCCCGTGACGAACCTCGTTTTCCGGCTTTCATATAAGGGGCCGGCATATCAGCGTAGCTACGCAGCGGAGTCGACCATCGTGGGGCTCCCGTTCGAGAAGCCGGACGAGTATATCAAGCGCTCGCCGCTCTACCACGTCGAAGACTTGCACATCCCGATCTTGGTGCACGTCGCGACGAACGACCAGGACGTGAACTATGTCGAGGACCAGCAGCTTGTCTGGAAGCTGCGCGCGCTGAAACCGGATCTCGCGGAGACGATGGTCTACGTGGATCCAGCGCCGTGGGGTGCATCGGTCGGACACGCGTTCAGCCGCCGTGTCGACAACGTCACACACGAACGCGTAGACTCGCCGGCGCAGATCGACTCGTGGAACCGGACGTGGACTTTCTTCGACTGGTGGCTTCGCCCGTATGAGGACCATTCGAAGCCGCTGCCGCCGGTACGAACCGCGCCGTAGGCATCGCCGTTTTACTCGCTGATATCGATTGCAGGTTGGAAGCGCACGAACTCGTCCGGAGGAGTGTTCCATGAAAATGCTGGTTGCCCGGTGTCTCGCATTCGTGACCACAGCCTCGCTCGCGTTCGCCCTCGCACCCGCCGCGCTGCATGCGCAGGGCACCGGCGCGATTCGTGGCATCGTCACGGCGGAAGGCACGGGCGCGCCAGTTGGGGGAGCGCAAGTGTCGGTGGTCGGCGACCCCCGCGTGGTGCGCACCGATCAGAGCGGGCTTTACCACCTCGGCCTCGTCCCGGCCGGCGTGCGCACGGTGCGTGTGCTGAGCATCGGGTACGCTGCGAAGACGCTCGCTGTGACCGTGGTGGCGCGCGACAGCGTCACCGCCAACTTCGCGCTTGTGGAGGCGCTGCTCTCGCTCGACGCGATCGTGGTCACCGGGACGGCCGCGGAATCGCGCAAGAAGGAAGTGGGCAACGCCATGGCGACGATCAACATGGCGGCGCTGCCGGACTTGCCGGTCTCGAATACGCAGGAGGTGCTCGCCGCTTCGGCACCGGGTATAACCGTCCTCAGTAATGAAGGCCAACCGGGCGCCGGCGGTACCATTCGGCTGCGCGGCATCAACAGCCTCACGCAGGGAAACAATCCGATCATTTACGTAGACGGCATCCGCATCTTCAGTGACCAGAGTCCGCTCGCGGGGGGATCTCGCCAGACCACCAATCCGTTCAACGACATCGACCCTGAGGACATCGAGCGCATCGAGGTCGTGAAGGGCGCGGCGGCCACTACGCTTTACGGCACCCAGGCCTCGGGCGGCGTCATCCAGGTCTTCACGAAGCACGGATCCGCCGGCGCCCCGCAGTGGGGAATATCGGTAGGCGAAGGCTTCAACTACGAAGGTCATGTGGGCCCCAGCGCGGACCCCACTGGGCTCACGCTCAATCACTGCTCCGGGATCATCACGTCCGGGGCGGGCACGAAATTCATGGATCCTACCTGCCCGGCAAGTGGCACCTGGTTTCAGCACGGCGCCGTCCAGCGATTCGATCTCAGCGTCAAGGGAGGCGGCGATCTCCTCACATACTCCCTCTCCGGCCACTACGACGAGGATCAGGGCGTCATCCGCCCCGGCCAGCAGAACAGCGCCGGCTTCCGCGGGAACTTCACGTTCAGTCCGGGTCGGAACCTCTTCTTCACCCTGAACTTTTTGTACGACAAGAACACGATCAACTGGGTTGCGAGCGGGAATAATACCAACGGCTTCACGCTTAACGTCATGCGCGGACCGCTCAACAACTTCAAGGGTGGAACGGGAACCGACTGTGCCGGCGTCCCCGCCGGCGTCACCTGCATCACAAACGGTTACATCCTCGATCAGCAGATCACGAACAACAGCGACCACTTCATCACCGGGTTCACGGTCGCTTGGAATCCAGTGACAGGACTCACAAACCGGTTCAACGTCGGCCTCGACGACAACTTCAACAACAACGGTGCGCTCATACCGTTCGGCTTTCTTTCCCTCCCCACTGGCTCGCTGAACAACACGGAGTGGAACCACACGAAGGTGTCGCTCGACTATGCCGGCTCATATCAGCACTCGGTGTTGGGGAAGCTCGCCTCGACGCTCTCATGGGGTGCGCAGGCCTTTGACGATGGTGATCGGCTCACGAGCATCAATGCCACCAACCTAGCCGGTCCGGGTCAGCCGACCCTCGCCTCGTTCGCGACCATCACGCTCGGCTCGGCCACGCAGCAGAGCGTGGTGAATGGCGGCTTCTTCCTGCAGGAGATGCTCGGATGGCAGGACCGGCTTTTCGTGACCGGCGGTGTGCGCATTGACGGGAACAGTGCGTTCGGCCAGGGTTTCGGGCTGCAGACTTATCCCAAGGTCAGCGTGGCGTACCTCCTGTCCGAGGAGAAGTGGTGGCCGACGAAGTTGATTCCGACGTTGAAGCTGCGCGGTGCGATCGGAGAGGCGGGCAAGGCGCCCGGGGCATTCGCCTCAGTGCGCACGTGGAACCCGGTAGCCGGCGATCAGGGCCAGCCGGGGGTGTCGGTCGCGCAGATCGGAAACCCCAACCTCGGCCCGGAGATTACCCGCGAAAGCGAGGTCGGCTTCGACATGAGCGTCCTGCACGATCGCCTGACGTTCGAGGTGACCGGTTTTGCGGCGCATGTCGAGCGCGCGCTGATCGGGGTCGTCACTCCGCCGTCGGACGGGTTCTCGAACTCGCAACAGATGAATGTGGGCACGTTGGACAACAAGGGTCTTGAGGTGGGGCTCAACGCCGGCATCGTCCGCTCGGCGACGATCGACTGGTCGGCACACGTGAACTTCACGTCGCTGGCCAGCAACGTGGGTTACGTCGGAGGCGTCCCGATCTCCACGGGGCTGGGAAGCTACGTGACGCAGGGGTATCCGGTTGCCTCCTACTTCGGATACAAGGTCACGAACCCGACCGCGATCGCCAGCCCGGTCATCGCCGCCAACCAGTATCTCGGATCGGCGTATCCGACGCACCTGCTGAGCGGCAGCACCTCGATCGAGTTCCGGCGAGACTTCACGTTCGAGGTGGTCGCCGAGGCTCAGGCCGGCGCGATCATGACCAACTTCGTCGGTTTCCAGAACGCGAAACGCTTCGTCTGGCAGCCTTGCTATGCCGCACAAGCCGCGTTGCGCCTGGCCACTCCCAGCGACCAATCTGCGCTGAGCGGCGTCGACGCGCTGGATCGCGCCCGATGTTCGCTCGACGGGGCGGTCCAGAACTCGGACTTCTTCTACTCGAAGACCGACTTCGTGAAGATCCGCTCGATTTCGCTGGCGTACCGGATTCCGCAGCGGTATCTGCGCGGCGGTGCGCGGTCCGCGACCGTCAGCGTCGCGGTTAGGAATCCGTTCAAGTGGACGAAGTACGACGGGGTCGACCCGGAGTCCAGCGACCAGGCGGACGCAGGGTCGGGGCTGGGACGCCGCGAATACTACCAGTTGCCGCCCTATACGACGTTCCTAACCACGCTCCGGATGACCTTCTGATGACCAAAGCCCAAAAGCTTCTTGTCATGGCCCTTGCGGGCGCGACGACGATGGGTGCGTGCAAGGGCCTCCTCGACGTCACGAACCCGGGGCCGATTCTGGACTCCAGTCTCTATACTGCCGCCGCGGTACCCGCCCTCGTCGTAGGAATGTCCTCCGACCTCTCCAACTCGTACGACGAGATGACGCGCATGTCCTCGGTCGCGGGCGATGAGAGTGGGCACGGCGGCAGCTACGCGCCGGAAGAGCTGTGGGTCCACGGCATCATGAACCCGGCGGACATGAACGGCAACTGGTCTCTCATGAATACGGCCCGTTTCGAGGCCGAGTCGGGCGTCGTCCGAATGAAGGCCATCAGCGGTTTCGATTACAACCACAGCGCCTGGGCCGCACGGGCGAACATGCTGGGAGGATTTGCCAACCGTTCGCTCGGCGAATTCTCCTGCTACGCGGTGATCGATGGCGGACCCGCGCAGGACAGAGTTTTGTATTTCCAGCGCGCGGATTCGGAATTCACGGAGGCGATCAGAATCGCGCAGCAAGCGGCGGCGCTGGCCGCACCGGACGACCCCGCGTCCATCATCACCGCATCCTATGCGGGCCGTGCGTCGGTGAGGGCTTGGCAGGGAAAGTGGGCCGCTGCGGTGTCGGACGCGATGAATGTTCCCACCAGCTTCGTGTATAACGCGCCCTTCTCGACAAACTCGTTCCGCGAGAACAACTCGCTCGTACAGGAGACGTACGTCCGCCGCGAATTCAGCATTTATGGCTCCCCGTGGGCGCACGTGTTCAAGGATCCACGCGTAGGGTGGGACACGATCAAGACGTCGAGCGGCATCCAGACGGGCCAGGACGGCACCACGCCCTACTTCCGCCAGAAGAAGTATACGACCCTCGGCTCTCCGATCCCTCTCGTGCACGGCACCGAGATGCTGATGCTCCGCGCCGAGGCGGCGCTGCGGACCGCGGACATCGCGGGTTCATTCGCGCTGATCAATCAGCAACGCGCGGCGTACTCGATGACCGCGCTTGCAATCCCGCCGGACTTGGCCAGCGCCTGGACGACGCTGGAGGTCGAGCGTGGAGCCACGGTGTGGCTCGAAGCGAGACGGTTGTGGGACCTTCAGCGATGGAATGCGGCGACCGGTCCATCGCACAACGCGTTCCTCGACGGGCGAGCCAAGTGCATGCCGATCGCCCTGTCGGAGACGCAGACGAATCTCAATCTGATCAACGGGAGCCTTCCGCCCGTCGCCCCGCCCGTTCCGTAGCGCTGACCGGAATCACCGAGAACGCGGCCGTGTTTCGAACGTTTCTGGGTGCAGGAGGCGCGCTGTTGGCGTGGAGCGCCGCGCTTACCCGGCGGCGCGGCGCACGAGCCGGACGTTAACGCTCGAGATTCTGCTGCGCAGGCGACATTGGCTGCAAGCGGGCGGTCAGGAGCAAGCAGCTGACCTCTGCTATGAGGCAGAGCATATCGCCCGTGAGGTGCGGGACGACGGTCGCGGCCATGGTCACCTCGCTGGTGCGATAGGCGCCAAGCTGGGCGCCGCCCCGGGCGGAGCCCTCAGCTCCGCTCGAGCACTTCCTGCTCGACCGCGGCCCGCAGGATGCTCATGAAATCCTGCGCGTTCGTCACCACGCCCACGGCTTGGTGCGTGCCGCGGTCCTTGAGCTTGCTCACGAGGAATTCGCTCACGTCGACGCAGATGGTCGGGAGCTCGACGATTCCGCGCTCCGCGTCCTCGTAGTATGCGGGGAGCATGTTGCCCACGGCGATGGAATGCAGGGCGGTCGCGATCATCACCGCCATCGTCGCGCGAATCGTGTGCGCGCGCATGGCGTCCTGCGCCGCGACGGCGTCGGTGATGACGCCGGGGAGCGGCCCGTCGTCGCGAATCGAGCCGCAGAGGAGGAAGGGCACGCCCTCCACCACACAGGCGTGCATGATGCCGTCCCGGAGGATCCCGTCGCGCACGGCGTTCGCGATGGATCCCGCGCGACGGACCGCGTTGATCGCGCGCATGTGCGCGGCGTGTCCGCCCTCCGTCGGCTCGCCCGCGTCGGTCATGCCGAGCGTGGTCCCGACGACCGCCGCCTCGATATCGTGCGCGCCGACGGCGTTGCCCGCGAGCAGCGCCTGCACGAAACCGTTGCGGAGGAACCACACCAGGTTGTCGCGGGCGCGGGAGTGCACCAGGGCGGGGCCGGTCACCCAGATGACGCGCCCCCCGCGCGCCCGCTCGTCCACCAGCATGCGCGCGATGAGCGGGTAGTCGATCGGCTTCTCGCGCGAGACCTGGCTGCTCATGAAATGGAAGTCGCCGTGCGCGCCCGGCGGCGCCTGGAACCCGTGCGCGTGGACGAGCACGCCCTCGGTGCCGTCCTCCGCGAGCCCGACGACGACGCGATCGCCGCGCTTCACGCGCCGTCCTTCGCGAACCCACCACGCGCCGTTCGCGTCGCCCACGAGGCACCCGTCCATGCGCGGCTCGCGCGGGAGCGTCCAGCGGCCGTCGGCGCCCTTCACATACGTCGGAAGATTCGTGGTCGCGAAAAAACCCTCGGGGAGCACGCCGTCGGATTCGGCGGCGACCGTGCGGGCCGCGGGCGCGCCGGCGAGCACGGCAGCGGTGAAGTCGGGCGGCACGTACCGCAGGGTCGGCGGCCCGCTCATCGACCGCTCACAGGATTCGCTTGCCGAGCGCGCTCAGGATCAGTTCCGTCGCGAGTTCGGCCGTGCGGTTCCGCTCGTCGAGCACCGGATTCACCTCGACGAGATCCATGCCGATGAGCTTCCCCGTGTCCGCGAGCATTTCCATCGCGAGATGCGCCTCGCGNNGCGGCGGTGATCGCTTCCTGCATCACGCTGCGCACGCCGCGCTCGTCGATCGCGCGCATCGTCAGCACCCGCAGTTTCCACTCGAGGGCGTGTGCGCGCTCGGGCGTGTCGAGGTCGCGCACGCCGACGAGGGCGACGTGCTCCGCTTGCACCGCCGCTTCGCCGCCGGCGATGTGCGCGAACGCGTGGTCGCCGTGACCGAGGAGATGCGCGAGCGGCATTCCATGGACGTTGCCCGAGCGGGATGACCCCGGCGTGTTGAGGTCCCCGTGCGCGTCGAGCCAGATCACGCCGATGCGCGCACCCTGTGCCGCGTAGTGCCGCGCGGCTCCTGCGATGGATCCGCCCGCGAGCGAGTGGTCGCCCCCCAGCAGCAACGGGAAGCGGCCGGCGCCGAGCGCGGCCGCCGTCTCATCGGCGACGCGCTGGCAAACATCCGTGATCGCCCCGAGGAAACGCGCGCCGCGCTGCGCTCCGCGCTCCGCGTCCTCGCGGAAGGGAACCGCCACGTTTCCCGCGTCTTCGACCGTATGTCCGATTCGCTCGAGCCGTTCGCGCAGGTCCGTGTATCGAACCGCGAATGGACCCATGTCGACGCCACGGCGGCTCGCGCCGAGGTCCATCGGCACGCCAATGATCCGGATATTCGCCATGCGCTGTGGCCGCCCGCCGCGTGGAAGAGGAACGACCCTCCAATCTAGCCACAGCGACGGTGATCGCGCCTCTGCAAACGCGAACCCGGGTGCTAGATTTCAGTCATGATTGTGTCTCCACCAGGCGAAAAACTCGCGACCGCTGCACCCTCCCTGAACGACGCCCAGCGAGAAGCGGTGGAGCACGGCTCGGGACCGCTGCTCGTGCTCGCGGGCGCCGGTTCCGGGAAGACCCGCGTGCTGACCGCACGTATTGCCCGGCTGATCGGCGACGGCGTTGTTCGGCCCGATCAAGTCCTCGCCGTGACCTTCACGAACAAGGCCGCCGGCGAGATGCGCGAGCGCATCGGCCGCCTCCTCGGCAGCGATCCGGCCGGGATGTGGGTCGGCACGTTCCACGCGATCGGTGCGCGCATGCTGCGCGCGAACGCCGCGCTCGTCGGCCGCACGAGCGCGTTCACGATCTACGACGAAGACGACACGCTCTCGGTCATCAAGCGATTGATGGATCGCCACCGNNACTGGCGCAGACGCCGCTCGCGAAGGCCGTCGTGCCGGTCTACAACGATCTCGAGGGCGCGTTCCGCGCCGCGAACGCCGTCAGCTTCGACGACCTGCTCGGCCTTCCAGTGCGGCTGCTGACCGAGCACCAGGACGTGCGCGAACGGTATGAGAAGCGGTTCCGCGTGATTCTCGTGGACGAATACCAGGACACGAACCGCGCGCAATACGAGTTCATCCGGCTCCTCGGCGCGCGGCACGGCAACGTGGTCGTCGTCGGCGACGACGACCAGTCGATCTACGGATGGCGCGGCGCAGATGTCCGCAACATTCTCGATTTCGAGCGCGACTATCCGGCCGCGAGAGTCGTTCGGCTCGAGGAAAACTACCGTTCCACGCCGCAGGTCCTCGCCCTCGCGAACGCCGTCATCAGCGAGAACGAGGAGCGCCGCGGCAAGGTGCTGCGTGCCACGCGCCCGAGCGGGGATCCGGTCGTGCTCGTCGCCGCGCTCGACGATCGCGACGAGGCGGACTACATCGCCGCGGAGATCGAGCAGCGCCGCACCAGGAACGGCGAGCCGCTCGGAGCGAACGCGATCCTCTATCGCACGAATGCGCAGAGCCGCGTGCTCGAAGAGTCGCTGCGCCGCCGCGCGATTCCATACCGGCTGGTGGGCGCGGTGCGGTTCTACGACCGGCGCGAGATCAAGGACCTGCTCGCGTGGCTTCGCCTGATCGCGAATCCCGCGGACGACGAGGCGTTCCGGCGCGCGATCACCGCACCTCGTCGCGGCATCGGGGAGACCACCGTCGAGATGCTCGCCCTCGCGGCGGCGGACGCCGGCGTACCCCTGCTCGAGGCCGCGCGCCGCGAGGACCTCACCACCGGCGCGCGCATCGCCACGCGCAATGCGCTGGCGGATTTTGCGGCGGTCGTCGGGCGCTTCCGCGTGAAGGCCGAGGACAGCAGTGTGGACCGGCTCACCCTCTCGCTCGTCGACGAGATCGGCTACGCCGACGCGCTGCGCGCCGAGGGTCCGGAAGGACTCGAACGGCTCGACAACGTGGCGGAACTCGCGCGCGGAGCCGCGGAACTCGTGATCGACGAGGGCGGTGAGGTCGGGCTCCGGCCGCTCGATCATTTCCTGCAGCGCGCGACGCTCGTCGCGGGGCTCGACCTGCTCGGTCCCGATGCCGACGCCGTAACGATGATGACGCTGCACACCGCGAAGGGGCTCGAGTTTCCCGTCGTGTTCATCGCCGGTCTCGAGAACGGGCTCTTCCCGCTCAGCCGGAGCTTCGACGATCCCGCGCTGCTCGAGGAGGAACGCCGCCTGTTCTACGTCGGCATCACGCGCGCCGAGCGGAAGCTGTACCTCACGTGGGCGCGCAGCCGGCGCCGAAACGGCGAGTTGATTTCGTCTGCGATCTCGACGTTCATGACGCCCGCGGCGGAAAAGCTCGTCGAGCCGCAGGCGACGATCCGGCTGCGCGCGAGCGGACGTTCGGGGGGCGTGGGAATCCGCGCGGAGTCGGCGCCGCGCGACTGGGACGACGACTCGCCGCGCACGTGGCGGCGCGACGCGTCGCGCGAGCGCGCCGTGCACATGGACGAGATGTCGCAGGACGTGCCGGCGTTCGTGCAGGGCGAACGCGTGAAGCACAAGACGTTCGGCTCGGGCACGATCTCCGCGATGGCCGGAGCCGGGCGCGACGCGAAGGTGACCGTGGATTTCGACGACGAAAACGTGGGGCGAAAGCGGCTCGTGGTCGCATTCGCCGGACTCGAGGGGGGGTTCGACTGATGGCGGCGGCAATATCCAGGGACGACGTGCGTCACATCGCGGGCCTCGCGCGGCTCGGCGTGCCCGATGACAAGCTCGACACGCTCGTGAGCGAGCTCAACGGCATTCTCGCGCATATGGAAGTCCTGCAGAAAGTGCAGAGCGCGGGCGCGGCCGCCGAGGCCGAGGCGCAGCGTACGGGAATGCCGCTTCGCCTCGACGAGGGCCCGAGCGTGAAGCTCGTGCGCCCGATCTCGGAGATCGCGCCGCAGACGCGCTCCCCCGATGGGGCGCCGATGCCGGCCGTGATCGACGGGTTCTTCCTTGTGCCGCGCCTCGCGACGCACGAAGACGCCGGAGACGAATCGTGACCGCGACGCCCGAAGCGCTGCTGCAGAGCGGTGCGGGTGCGATTGCCGCGGCGGTCCGCGAGGGGAAGGTGCGCTCGCGCACGATGGTCGAGGCGAGCTTCGCGCGCGCCGCCGAGGTCGACGCGGGACCGTCCGGCCTCAACTGCATTCTCTCCGCGGACTTGAACGGGTCGCTCCAGCTGGTTGAGAGCGCGCCGGTGGGCGGCGCGCTCGCGGGCGTGCCCGTCGTGCTCAAGGACAACATCGCGACGACGATGCTCTCCACGTCGTGCGGCTCGAAGATCCTCGAGGGATACGTGAGCCCGTACGAGTCCACCGTCGCGAGAAAGCTGCGCGAGGCCGGCGCGATCCTCGTCGGCAAGGGCAACATGGACGAGTTCGCGATGGGATCGTCCACGGAATTCTCTGCGTATGGACCTGCGCGAAACCCAATCGACAGGACGCGCGTGCCCGGCGGCTCCTCGGGCGGGTCCGCGGCGTCCGTCGCCGCCGGCATCGTTCCGATCGCGCTCGGCTCCGAGACCGGCGGATCGGTGCGCCAGCCCGCGGCATTCTGCGGCATCGTCGGCGTGAAGCCGACGTACGGCCGCATCAGCCGGTTCGGGCTCGTCGCGTTCGCGTCGTCGCTCGACAACATCGGCGTCTTCGGTCGCACCGTCGACGACGCGGCCCGCGCGATGGAGGTCGTCTCGGGCGATGACACGGCCAACGACGCGACCTCGGCCCCGCTCGACGCACCCGCGCTGCGCACCGACTCCCGCGACCTCACGGGCGTCGTGATCGGCCGACCGAAGGAATATTTCCCGGCGTCGCTCCCCACCGCGATGCAGGCGCACTGCGACCGCGCGCTCGACGCGCTGCGCGCGCGCGGCGCCGAGATTCGCGACGTCTCGCTGCCGCACACCGATCTCGCGCTCCCCGTCTATTACATCATCGCACCGGCGGAGTGCTCGGCGAACCTGGCCCGCTTCGACGGCGTGCGCTACGGCCTGCGGGTCGAGGGCGAGGGCCTGCGCGGCATGTACGAGGCCACGCGTTCCCGCGGCTTCGGCGCCGAAGTCACCCGCCGCATCCTGCTCGGCACGTACGTGCTCTCCGCCGGCTACTACGACGCGTACTATCGCAAGGCGATGGACGTGCGCGCGCTCATCGCGCGTGACTTCACCGACGTCTGGGCATCGGGCGTGCACGCGCTGTTCACGCCCACCACCGCCGCGCCGGCCTTCACGATCGGTGCCATCTCCGACCCGTACGAGATGTATCTCTGCGACCTGTTCACCGTGTCGGCGAACCTCGCGGAGGTGCCGGCCATGTCGATTCCCATTGGAAGGGTCGGTGGGCTCCCTGTGGGAGGACAAGTCATCGCGCCGCGTTTCGGCGAGCAGGTGATGTTCAGGATCGCCTACGCGCTCGAGTCGGAACTCGGCGGGGCGGCGCACGCATGAACACCACGTACGAGATGATCGTGGGGCTCGAGGTGCACGTGCAGCTCAAGACCCGCACCAAGGCGTTCTGCCGGTGCTCCACGTCGTTCGGCGATCACCCGAACACGAACACCTGCCCGGTCTGCCTGGCGCTGCCGGGCGCGCTCCCCGTGCTGAACGAACGCGCGGTCGAGCTCGCGGCGCGCGCGGCGCTCGCCCTCGGGCTCGAGGTGCACGAGCGCTCCGTGTTCGCGCGCAAGAACTATTTCTACCCGGATCTTCCGAAGGGATACCAGATCTCGCAGTTCGATCGTCCGCTCGCGGAGCGCGGCACGCTCGCCATCGGCGGCGGCCGCTCCATCGGCATCACCCGCATCCATATGGAAGAGGACGCGGGCAAGTCGGTGCACGATCGCTTCGCCGGCTTCACGGCGATCGACCTCAACCGCGCCGGCGTTCCGCTCATCGAGATCGTGAGCGAGCCCGAGATTCGCNNGTCTCCGACTGCTCCATGGAGGAGGGAAGCCTCCGCGTGGATGCGAACGTGAGCGCGCGGCCGGTCGGCGAGACGGCGCTGCGCACGCGCACCGAGATCAAGAACCTCAACTCGTTCTCCAACGTCGAGCGCGCGCTCGAGATCGAGTACGCGCGCCACTGCGCCGTGCACGACGCCGGCGGCACCATCGTGCAGCAGACGATGCTCTTCGACGCGCACAAGAACGACGTGCGCGGCGCGCGGTCGAAGGAGGGGAGCCACGACTACCGTTATTTCGCCGAGCCGGATCTTCCCCCGCTCGTGCTCACCTCCGCGTGGATCCAGGGCGTGCGATACGGCCTGCCCGAGTTCCCCGCGGCGCGCCGCGCGCGCTACGCGGCGAGCTATTCCCTTGGCGTCGCCGACGCCGAGGTGCTCACGGCGAGTCGCGCGGTGGGTGACTACTTCGAGAAGGTCGCGTCCGCGGCCGGCGATGCGAAGGCCGCGGCCAACTGGGTGATGGGAGAAGTGCTCGCCTCGCTCAACGAATCCGGCCGCGACATCGGGGCGTTCCCCGTGAAGGCCGAGTCGCTCGGCGAACTCATCGCGCTCATCAAGGACGGCTCGCTGAGCAACACGGCGGCGAAGACGGTGTTTGCGACCATGCTGCGAGAAGGCGGGCCGCCTGCGGCGATCGCGGCACGCGACGGCCTCCTGCAGGTCGGCGACGACTCCGCGCTCATCGCGTGGATCGACGAAGTCTGGGCCGAGCATCCGGACGAGTCCGCGCGGTTCGCGGGCGGCGAGCGGAAACTGCAGGGCGTGCTGGTCGGATTCGTGATGAAGAAGTCGAAGGGCCGCGCGGACCCCAAGAAGGTCAATCAGCTTCTCGGAGCGAGAGCCGGAACGTAGAGCGGTCCCGCGATCGCCCGCGTGAACGCGAGGTCGGTCTCGGGCAGGCCGAACTCGCGCGCGGCTTCGGTGCGCACCGCATCGTCGCCGCCGCGCTTCATCGCGGAGCGCCGCACGAGCTTTGCCGCGCGCAGGGCGCGATCCCCCGACGGGTCGAGCCGGTACGGCTCCGACGACGCGTCGCGCACGAGAAAATCCATCACGAAATCGAAGGAGCGCGTGAGGTAACGGCCCACCTCGCGCTCCGCGAGATCCCAGCGGCTGTTCACCGCCATCAGCGTGAAGATCCGCTGCCAGCTCTCCGTGTCGGTGACGTACACCATGCCGCGGAAGATGCGCCGGTTGGTGGGCGTGCTGAAGATCGTCGGGCTGAGGATCCGGTCCAGGTGCTCGTCGCTGCGCGCATGATCGAGCAGGATGATCTCGTGCGCGCGCCGCGGAAACGTGTCGCCGATGTGCGTCTCGAACCGGCTCTCCCAGTAGCTGTGCCCGAGGGCGCTCGTGCTCGACGTCACCGCGAGCTGGTGCGGCACGAAGTAATTGTGCGCCACCGCGTCGGCCGCGAGATGCGCGAGATATCCGTAGCCGAATGCGCGCACGCGCTCGTCGCGCGCCTCGTCGAGGATCTCGAGCCCCACTGCCCACGAGTGGCAGTGCCGGCCGAACTTCGCGTACTTCTTCGCGATGCTCGTGTCGGCGGCGATCGAGCCGTAGAGAAAGTCGTGCGGATGCGCGCGGAGAAGCGCGGCGAGGGCGGGAGGGAGCAGCGCCGCGCTGCGCAGTACGGCCTCGCCGAGCAGGATGTGCGTCCCGGGTGTCCACGCCCACGCGACCGTCGGCACGAGCGCGATCAGCGCGACCGCGCCGACCGCGAGCAGCAGCAGACGCCCGGCGAGCCTACTTCCTTTTGTTGCTCGAATCGTCGTAGGGGGAATCACGTTCGTTGTCGTTGCCGTCGTCGTCGCGGCGATCGTCGAGCGGCGCCTCGACTTGCGCCGCGCCCGTCGTGCCGCCGGCCGCCGCGGCCTTGTCTGCCCGCGACTTGCGGCGCCGCCGGCGACGGTCACCGAGTTTCTTCGCGCCCCACGCGATCCCATCCATCGCCATGCCGCCGACTTCGACCACGGTCTCGGCACGGCGGTGCACCTTGCCGAGGAGGTCGTTGAAGTCGTCCACGCGGCGTCCGAAATCCGCGATTCGCCGATCCAGCGCCTCGTGCGCGCGCTGCACGCTCCGCCGCACGGCGAACATCGCCACGACGAGCCCGGCGATCAGCACCAGCACCAGCAGCGTGGAAATTCCCGACGCCACGAACACGACTTGCTCGAACCAGCTTCGCAGCGGCGGCACCTGCCGCATGATCACGGTGTCGTGCGCCGCGACCGCCTGAAGGAGGAACCGTGCCGCCGAACTCGCGAAAATCGTCATATGTGCATGCTAGGCGGGCGCGCGGTACGGTGCAAGCGAGCGCATCCCATTCCGGCAGCCCGGTCTACGGAAGCGCATCCCGCACCCCGCATCGCCTGTACTAATCACGTAGGTTTACAAACTCCTTTCGGCACACAAAAACATGTCCGCAGTGCAATTCATCGTCGAAGGCGGGAACCGGCTCTCCGGCACGATCCGGCCGAGCGGCAACAAGAACGCCGCGCTGCCGATCGTCGCGGCCGCGCTGCTCACGGACCAGCCGGTCACGCTCGAGAACGTGCCGCGCATCCGCGATCTCGAGACGCTGGTCGAGCTCGTGAAATCCACCGGAGCGCACGCCGAGTGGACGGACCGCAACACCCTGCGTATTCACGCGAAGGCGGTGAGCGCCTCGTCGCTGGATCCCGCGCTCTGCGCCCGCATCCGCGCGTCGATCCTGCTCGCGGCTCCGCTGCTCGCGCGTTGCGGTCACGTGGAACTCTCGCCGCCGGGTGGCGACGTGATCGGCCGCCGCCGCCTCGACACGCACTTCCTCGCGCTCGAGCGGCTCGGCGCCACGCACGCGTTCGACGATCGCATCGCGTTCACCACCACGGGCCTCCGCGGCGCGGACGTGTTCCTCGACGAGCCGAGCGTCACCGGCACCGAGAACGCCGTGATGGCGGCCGTCGCCGCAACGGGCGAGACCATCCTGCGCAACGCCGCGTGCGAGCCGCACGTGCAGGATCTCTGCAACTTTCTCGTCGCGCTCGGCGCCAGGATCGAGGGGATCGGCACGAACCTCCTGCGCATCCACGGCGGCGCCGTGCTCCGGGGCGCGACGTACGCGATCGGTCCCGATCATATCGAGGTCGGCTCGTTCATCGGCCTCGCGGCCGTCACCCGATCGGCGCTCCGGATCGAGCGCGCCGGCGTCGAGCACCTGCGGTCCATCCGTCTCGGCTTCGAGCGGCTCGGCGTCGCCACGACCGTCGATGGGGATGACTTGATCGTGCCCGCCGAACAGTCGATGGCGATCCAGAGCGACCTCGGCGGCCACGTGCCGAAACTCGAAGACCAGCCGTGGCCCGCGTTTCCCGCCGACGTCATGTCGATCGCCATCGTCACCGCGACGCAGTGCTCCGGCCTTGTGCTGATGCACGAGAAGATGTTCGAGTCGCGCCTGTTCTTCGTGGACAAGCTCGTGGGGATGGGGGCGCGCATCGTGCTGTGCGATCCGCATCGCGCGCTCGTCGCGGGCCCAAGCGTGCTGCGCGGCGCGACGGTCGAGTCGCCGGACATCCGCGCGGGGATGGCGATGCTGATCGCGGCGCTCTGCGCGAAGGGCACCAGCACGATCAACAACGTGGGACAGATCGAGCGCGGGTACGAGCGCATCGACGAGCGCCTCGGCGCGCTCGGCGCGAAGATCCGTCGGCTGGAGGTCGGCCGCACGTGACCGCCGCGTCGTCTCCCGAGCCGATTCCGCTACGAGAGAAGGTCGAGGCGTTCGCGTCGATCGGCGTGGAGGCGTTCACGACCACGCGTGCCGCCGGCGACTACGGACTCGGCGACGGCGAGCCGCCCGAGGAGACCCTCGCCCGCTGGCGCGCGCTGCAGGCCGAGCTCGCGGCGATAGCCCCGCGGCTCGCGAGCGCGCGGCAGATTCACGGCGCGAAGGTCCTCGAACACGGCGAGGGCTCGGCGGTCGGCGCCGGCGGCGCCGGCGACCATGGTTGGACGCGTCACGACGGCGCCGACGGCCATTTGACCTTGGCCGCCGGCGTCGCGTGCGCCGTGACCGTCGCCGACTGTGCGCCCGTCTTCATTGCGCATCCGTCGGGCGCGGTCGCGCTGCTTCATGCCGGCTGGCGCGGCACTGCGACGCGGATCGTGGCGAAGGGGATCGGTCGTCTGGTCGATCTGGGTTTCGACGCAGCGGATTTGAGGGTTCATCTGGGTCCCACGATCTGCGGACGCTGCTATCAGGTGGGTCCCGATGTGTTCGAGCAGCTCACGGGGTGGCAGACGATCCGCAATCGAAACGTGGACCTGCGCGCGCTGCTCGCCGAGCAGGCGAAGGAGATGGGTGTTCGCCATCTGTCGGCAAGCGCGCACTGCACGCGCTGCGACAACGACCGGTTCTTCTCGCATCGCGCCGGCGATGCGGGCAGGCAGGTCGCGGTGATCGTCTCCGCCGTGGGGCTCTCCGGCTCTCCTTGACTGGGCCGCCGCCGCCAACTATTATCCTGAAGCTGAACGATGTTCGAGGTCGCCAGCGGAATGTGGGGGAAGTTCTCCCCACATTTTTTTGTCCTCGCAAGTAACACGGAATCAACGTGAAGCAAGCACTGGAAAGCATTGTGGTTGCTGAACTTGACTCGCTCGGATTTGACCTCGTCGAACTCCGGGTTGGCGGCAGCAAAGGACGTCCGATTCTGGACGTTCGTATAGATCGCCGCGATCTCGAGAAGGTGACGGTCGGCGATTGCGAGAAGGCATCGCGGGCCATCGAGGCACGGCTCGACGCCATGCCGGATGCGATTGCGAGCCGGTACGTGCTGGAAGTGTCGTCGCCTGGAATGGAGCGGCCGTTGAAGACCGTCGCCGATTGGCGCCGTTTCACCGGACGCAACGTGAACGTGAAGAGTGCGCGGTTCGCCGCGATCGGTGGATACTCGGAAGTGGAGATCGTTGCGGTGCAGGGCGAGGAAGGACACGAGCAGTATCTCGTGCGCGACCTCAAGGGACATGAGCACACATTGGCGCCGGCGGACGTGCAGGAAGCCCGCCTCGCGTTCCACTGGAAACCGTAGGAGTCCAGGATGGCCGGTTCGACGGAAATACTTACAGCGATTCGCGAGCTCTCGCATCTGAAACAGATCGAGCGTTCCGAATTGCACGAGCTGCTCCAGGACGGCATTCACGCAGCCCTGGCGAAGAAGCACGGCCCAACCGTGCAGGCCGAAGTGGACATCGACGACGACAAGGGCGACATCCGCATCGTCCTCCTGAAGACCGTCGTCGAGACCGTCGCCGACCCTGCGCGCGAGATCACGCTCGAGGAGGCGCGCTTCGAGGATCCCGAGTACCAGGTCGGCGACCTCATGGAAATTCCCGTCGACTTCGCCGAGTTCGGACGCTCGGCGGTGCAGGCGGCGAAGCAGCGCATCATCCAGCGCGTTCGCGAAGGCGAGCGCACGAAGATTCGCGACGAGTTCAACGACCGCGTCGGCGACCTGCTCTCCGGCGAGATCCAGCAGATCGAGCGCGGCAAGATCGTCGTCATGCTGAACAAGTTCCGCGAGGCCGAGGCGATCATTCCCTATCGCGAGCAGAACCATCGCGAGGACTACAAGCAGGGCGAGCCGATTCGCGCCGTGCTCAAGAAGATCGAGGAGACGCCGAAGGGCCCGCGCCTCGTGCTCTCGCGGGGCGACGCGATGTTCGTGAAGGCGCTGTTCAAGCTGGAGGTGCCCGAGATCCAGCAGGGCATCGTCGAGATCCGCGCGTCGTCGCGCGAAGTCGGCAGCCGCACGAAGATCGCCGTGTTCTCGAAGGATGATTCGATCGATCCCGTCGGCGCGTGCGTGGGCCTCAAGGGCTCGCGCGTGCAGGCCGTCGTGCAGGAACTTGGCGGCGAGCGCATCGACATCGTGCCGTGGTCGTCCGATCCCGAGCGCTTTGCAAAGCTCGCGCTCGCGCCGGCGAAGGTCGCGCGCGTGTTCAGCGACGCGGCAACCAAGACGATTCAGGCGGTCGTGGACGAGGACCAGCTTTCACTCGCGATCGGGCGCAATGGACAGAACGTCCGTCTCGCCTCCGAGCTCACCGAGTGGAAGATCGACCTCTATTCGAGCCGCGAGTGGCTCGAGCGCGGCGGGGACGTTCCGCTTTTCGCGCCGTTGCCTGAAGAAGAGCGTGAAGAGGCGGCTGATGTGAAGCTCTCGGACATCGAGGGGCTTCCGCCGGCAACCGTCGCGGTGCTCGAGGCCGGCGGCTACAAGACGCTGAACGACATCATCGATCTCGAGCGCGAGGATTTCCTGAAACTCGCCGGCATCGCGCCGGAAGAAGCCGATCGCCTGATGGCGTTCATCAATGAGGTCACCGCTGAAGGCGGCGGAGAAGAGAATGACGCGGCCGATGCCGCTGCGCCCGAGGGCGGCGCGACGGTCTGATGGAGCGTTTGTGCTAGCGGCAGACAGCGCCGCGTGGAAGAAAGTGCTCGGACTGGCCGGGCTCGGCGTTCGGGGACGGCTCGCGGTGATCGGCGTGGAGCGGGTGAGGGAGGCAGCGGCGAAAGGCACGTTGAAGCTGGCGATCGTGGCGCGCGACGCGTCAAAGAACAGCCTCGACAAAGTCGTACCGCTGCTTGAAGCGAAAAGAGTCCGGATCGTCGATGGAATCAGCGCGGCCTCGCTTGGCGCGGCAGTGGGCAGGGACGCAACGGCGGTGATCGGCATCGTCGACGCGCAGCTGGCGAAAGGGATTCGCGGAATCGTCGATTCCGCGCGGGGAGTTTGATTTCGTGAGTGTATCAGGGAGGATTGTTTGAACAAGCTTCGGGTTCATGATCTGGCGGCAGAGTTCGGCATTCCGAGCGACGAAGTCATCACGATGCTTCGGTCGCTCGAGGTCGTCGTCCGCAGTCACCTGACGCAGCTCACCGACGATCAGGTGGCGCGTGCGCGCGCCCGTTGGGAGCGCGAGAAACGGGCACGCGCGGCGAAAGCCGCGACGTCGTCCGCCGCGCCCGCACGCCGCCGCCGCACGAGCGCCGCGTCCGCCGCCGCACCGGCTCCTGCAGAAGAGGGGGCGCCCGCCAAGGCCAAGGCCAAGACGGCCGCCAAGGGCAAGGCGGCCAAGGCCGCGCCCGTAGTCGAGCCCGAGCCGGAGCCCGCGGCAAAACCAGGCACGCGCCGCCGCCGCGCCGCGCCGCAGCCGACTGCCGAGGAAGTCGCCGAAGCCGCAGCGCCGGTCGAGGAGATCGTCGCGCCGGCACCGCCGTCGAGGGAAGTCGCCGTCGAGAAGCCGTTGGTGGCTGCTGTCGCCGCACCCGTCGAGAAGCATGCGCCCGCGGCGCCACTGTCCGCCGCAGCCGAAAGTGAGGCGGCCCTACCGATCGCAGCGATCGCACCGATCGCACCGATCGCACCGATCGCACCGATCGCACCGATCGCATCGGTCGAAGCGGCCGCACCAGCCGCACCAGCCGCACCGATCGCATCGGTCGAAGCGGCCGCACCAGCCGCGCCAGCCACAGCGGCCACAGCGGCCACAGCGGCCACAGCGGCCACAGCGGCCGCACCTGTCGCACCGCCGACCGCGCCGAGCACGCCGCATCCCGCGCCGCAGGGACCATACTCCACGCCCGACCGTCCGCGTCCGCGCTCGGTCGTGCCCGGCGCACCACGCCCGCGTCCCGTCACGAGCGGACGGTCGTTCCCGCCGCGTCCCGTCGCGTCCGCCACGCCCGGCACCGGCAGCGGAGGCGGCGTCTCGCGTCGCGACGACCGCCGTCCGGGTGGCGGTGGCCCGTCCGGCTCGAGCGGCATGGGTGCGCCTGCGCCGTCCGCAGGCCGCCGCAAGAAGGGCAAGCGCGGTCAGGTCGACCAAGAGGCGGTGTCGGCGAACATCTCGCGCACCATGCGCCAGATGGGCGGCCCGGGACCCAAGCGCCGCGGTTCGCGCGACGACGGATCGCGCGAAGAAATGGAGGCGATGCGCGTCGCCGCGGCCGAGGTCGAGAAGAAGCTCGTCCGCGTCAACGAGTTCATCACCGTCAGCGAGCTGGCCGAGATCCTGAAGGTGCCGGCCACGCAGATCGTGTCGTTCGCGTTCAAGAATCTCGGCCTGATGGTCACGATCAATCAGCGCCTCGACTTCGACCAGATCGAGCTCATCGCAAGCGAGTTCGGCTTCAACGCCCAGAAGGAAGAGGAATACGCCGCGTCCGCGGTGGAGACCGTCGCGGATGCCCCGGAAACACTGCGTTTTCGCCCGCCCGTGGTCACCATCATGGGCCACGTCGACCATGGCAAGACGTCGCTGCTCGACTTCATCCGCAAGGCCAACGTCGTCGCGGGCGAGGCCGGCGGCATCACGCAGCACATCGGCGCGTACCACGTCACGACGCCGAACGGCAAGCAGGTCACGTTCCTCGACACGCCGGGCCACGAGGCCTTCACCGCCATGCGCGCGCGCGGCGCCCAGGTCACCGACATCGTCGTGATCGTCGTCGCCGCGGATGACTCGGTGATGCCCCAGACGATCGAGGCGATCTCGCACGCGAAGAACGCGGGCGTGCCGATCATCATCGCGATCAACAAGATCGACCTTCCCACGGCGAACGTGATGAAGGTCAAGCAGGAGCTGCTCGCGCACGGCGTCGTGCTCGAGGAGTTCGGCGGCCAGGTGCTCCATTCCGAGATCTCTGCCAAGAAGGGAACGAACGTGCAGGCGCTGATCGACCAGATCCTGCTGCAGTCGGAAATCCTGGACCTCAAGGCGAACCCGAGCCGTCACGCGACGGGTTCCGTGGTCGAAGCCCAGCTCGACGCGGGCAAGGGTCCGGTGGCGACGGTGCTCGTGCAGAACGGCACGCTGCACGTCGGCGACGACTTCATCTGTGGCCTGTTCTCGGGCCGCGTGCGCGCGATGTTCGACGAGCGCGGCAAGCCGGTGAAGGAAGCCGGACCCGCGATTCCGGTGCAGGTGCTCGGCATGGTCGGCGTGCCGATGGCCGGCGACCAGTTCCTCGTCGTCGAGGATTCCGGCGAGGCGCGGGAGATCGCGCAGCGCCGCGAGCGCCTCGACCGCGAGGCGAAGAGCCGCCGCACGAGCAAGGGCGCGGTGTCGCTGGAGGATTTCATCGCTCACGCGGCGGAAGGCGAGAAGCGCACGCTCAAGTTGCTCATCAAGGCGGACCAGGGCGGTCCGGCGGAAGCGCTCGCCGACGCGCTCTCGCAGCTCTCGAACGCGGAAGTGCAGGTCGAGGTCATCCAGCGCGCGGTCGGCGCGGTGACCGAGGGCGACATCCTGCTCGCCAAGGCCGCGGGCGCGATCATCATCGGCTTCCACGTGCGCCCGGACAACAAGGCGCGCGCGGCCGCCGAGCGCGAAGGCGTCGAGATCAAGCTCTACAAGATCATCTATGAGGCGGTCGCCGACGTGCGCGCCGCGCTCGAGGGCATGCTGCGCCCCGACGAAAGGGAAATCGTGTTCGGCGAGGCGGAAGTGCGCGAAATCTTCAAGGTGTCCAAGATCGGCACCATCGCCGGCTGTCACGTGCGCAGCGGCGTGATCAACCGTCAGGGCCGCGTGCGCGTCATTCGCGACGGCGTCGAGGCGTACGACGGCGTGATCGGATCCCTGCGCCGCTTCAAGGACGACGTGAAGGAAGTNNGCGGGATAAATGGCGCGCGACACCCGTCGTCCCGACCGCGTCGGTGAGGCCGTCCGTGAGGAGATCGCGGCGTTCCTCGCGGGAGGCGTCAAGGATCCGCGCGTCGTCGGTCTCGTGACCGTCACGGCCGTGGAAATGTCGCGCGACCTCGCGCAGGCGAACGTCTTCGTCAGCATCTACGGCAGCGACGAAGATCGTGCGACCACCATGGAGGGACTCGAAAGCGTGGCGACGGGCCTGCGCGGGCGCGTGGGACGCGCGCTGCGCCTCCGGATCGCACCGCACATCACCTTCCGGCAGGACGACAGCATCGCGCGTGCCTCGCGCATCGAGACGCTGCTCGCCGGGCTCAAGCCGGCGCCTGCGACCGAGGCCGCTGACCGGAAGGACCAGAACGACCAGAACGACCAGAACGACCCGAAGGGCAGCACGCCCGAAGGATCCGACGACGGCCGCTGAAGGTCTGCTGCTCGTCGACAAGCCGGCCGGCGTCTCCTCGCACGACGTCGTCGCCGTCGCGCGGCGCGCCCTCCGCGAGAAACGAATCGGGCACGCGGGGACGCTCGACCCGTTCGCGACCGGACTCCTGATTCTCCTCCTCGGCCGCGCCACGCGGCTCATGCGCTACGTGCACGACGAGCCGAAGCGCTATGACGCCGTCGTCGCATTCGGGGCGGAGACCGACACCGAGGATCCCGACGGCGCCGTCGTGCGCGAAGCCGCGCTGCCGTCGAGGCATGCGCTCGAAACCGCCGTCCGCGGGTTCGTCGGGACGTTCCACCAGGTGCCGCCCGCATTCTCCGCGAAGCACATCGGCGGCGAGCGTTCGTACGATCTCGCTCGGGCCGGGCGCGCGGTCGCACCGGCGCCGGTGATGGTGACCGTGCACGAGTGCGCCCTCGATGAGTTCGAGGAGACCCCCGGCGGCGTCGCCCGCTGCCGCATTCGCGTCTCCTGCGCCGGCGGAACGTACGTCCGCTCGCTTGCGCGCGATCTCGCGCGCGCCGTCGAGAGCGCCGCGCACCTCACGGCGTTGCGCCGCGTGAGTGCGGGCGCCTTCACGGTCGAGCGCGCGCATTCGCTGGCGGCCGTGCAGTCCGGCGAGGTGACGGTCGAGCCGCCGCTCTCCGCGCTCGGCGGATACGCGACCGTCGAACTCACCGCGGAGGAAATCGCGAAGGTGACCAGGGGGCTCGACATCGCGGCGCGCGCCGACGGCGCGCCGGGTGCCCACGTCGCGCTCGTCGATCCGCTCGCCGCCGATTCGTCGCGGGTGCTCGTCGCCTTCGCGGAACGCGTGACCGCGGCGAGCGGCGACCGCTGGCAGCCGCGCGTGGTGATGCGCGATGCNNCTGCCGCCCGGCCTCGGCGGCACCGTCCTCACCGTCGGCACGTTCGACGGGGTGCATCGCGGACATCGCCTCGTGCTCGCGCGCCTGGCCGCCCGCTCGAGCGAGACCGGCCTCGCGAGCGTACTCGTGACGTTCTCGCCGCATCCGCTCGAGATCGTGAATCCGCACGCAGCGCCGCTCCTCCTCACCGCGGGCGAGGAGAAGACCGAGGTGCTCGTCGAGAGCAGGGTCGACTACGCCGTCGTGCTCCCGTTCACGCCGTCGCTCGCCGCCTACAACGCGGAACAATTCGTGGACGAAGTGCTGCTCCGACGTCTCGGCATGCGCGAGCTGCTCGTCGGCCACGACCACGGCTTCGGTCGCGGCCGCGCGGGCGACGTCGAGGTGCTGAAGGCCCTCGGCACTGTGCGCGGCTTCGACGTCGACGTGGTGCCCCCGGTGCAGGGGCGGGACGGCCGGCCGATCTCGAGCACGTCCATCCGCCGCAGCATTGCCGGTGGCGACCTCGCGCACGCCGCCGACGGCCTCGGACGCCCGTATTCGGTGAGCGGATTCGTCGTGCGCGGCGCCGGCCGCGGACGGCTGCTCGGCTTCCGCACGATCAACATCGGACCGCCGGCTCCGCGGAAACTGCTCCCGCCCGAGGGCGTGTACGCCATTCGCGCCGAGACGACGCACGGCTCGTTCGAGGGCATGATGAACCTCGGGCCCCGTCCGACGTTCGGCGAGTCGGCCGTCGCGCTCGAAGCGCACCTGTTCGGCGCCGAGGGCGACTGGTACGGATCGCGCGTTCGAGTGGATTTCATCGGCCGCCTGCGCGATACGAAGAAGTTCTCCGGCCCCGACGAACTCGTGAAGCAGCTCACGCGCGACGAGCAGATGGCGAGGGTTGTAATTGGCCGTGCTCGCGCCGGTTTTTGAGAGCGGACCCAACCCCTTGTCACATCGATAGATCGCTTGACCAGTCGATACCCGCTGGCTACTCTTCAAGGCTTCTGCAAAACGTCAGAACAACTACTTCTTCACCGGCTTCGGAATGTCGAACCTGCAGTATCGGCTGCTCGCCATCGGCGCGTTGATCGTTGCGTCCGGCTGGGCACTTTTCCCGCGAACCGTGATCGAGCGCAACCGCCGAGGTGGCGCGTTCGTGACCGATACGGTCAAGCGCGTGCCCCTCAAGAAGGGACTCGACCTGCAGGGCGGCATGCACTTGACGCTCGCGGTCGACGAGTCGAAGGGCGTCATCCAGAACAAGGGTGAGGCGCTCGATCGCGCGCTCAAGGTCGTCCGCACCCGCATCGACCAGTTCGGCGTGTCCGAGCCCGTCGTCCAGAAGGCCGGCACCGATCGCATCATCGTCGAGCTTCCGGGCATCGACGACGAACGGCGCGCCACCGACGTGGTGCAGAAGGCCGCCTTCCTCCAATTCCAGATCACGGACAAGACGGGTGCCTTCGAACGCGTGGTTCCCCGCCTCGACGGCATCGTGAAGGAAAAGAAGCTGGGCGGCGCCGCACCCGATGTGCGCGGCGACACGGCCAAGTCACCCGCCATCAAGTCGCTGTTCACGCCGAAGGCCGATACCGCCAAGAAGAATGCGGCCGCCGACTCCACGTCGACGACCGGTCCGTTCTCGAAGCTCGTCATCTCCGGGCAGGCGCTCAGCAGCCCGGTGCCCGGCCTCTTCTTCGTCGCGGCGTCCGACCAGGCCGAGATCGACTCGTACCTGCAGAACGTGGACATCCAGGCGGCGCTCCCGCCGGGCAAGGTGCTTCGCTGGGGCGCCGATTCGATGGTCGTGAACGGCCGCGCACTCATTCCGCTTTATGTGCTCGATGCGCGCCCGATCATCACCGGCGACGCGCTCACCGACGCGCAGCCGACCATGGAGCCGATCGAAGGCACGGTCGTCACGTTCACGCTGAGCAACGAGGGCGGCCGCAAGTTCAAGACCGAGACCGGCAAGCACGTGAAGGACTACATGGCGATCGTCCTCGACGATCGCGTGATGAGCGCACCGGTCATCCAGAGCGCCATCGGCACGCACGGCCAGATCACGATGGGCGGCAAGGATCTCGCCGCCGCGCAGGATCTCGCGATCGTGCTGCGCGCCGGCGCGCTGCCGGTGCCGCTCAAGGTCGAGGAAGTGCGCGCGATCGGCGCGAGCCTCGGCGCCGACTCGGTGACCAAGGCCATGCAAGCCGGCATCATCGCCGTCGTGCTCGTCGTCCTCATCATGCTCGTGTACTATCGCTTCGCGGGCCTGCTCGCCGTGTTCGGCCTGACGCTCTACATGCTCTTCACGCTCGCCGCGCTCGCCGGATTCAGCGCCGTGCTCACGCTCCCNNATTCGCGAGGAGATGGTGCACGGGAAGGCGATCCGCACCTCCATCGACGAGGGCTTCAAGCACGCGATGAGCGCCATCATCGACTCGAACGTGTCCACGGCGCTGACCGCCGCGGTGCTCTACCAGTACGGCACGGGGCCCGTGAAGGGCTTCGCCGTCACCCTCATCGCCGGCATCGCGGCATCGATGATCTCGTCGATCTTCGTGGTGAAGACCTTCTTCCTGGTCTGGCTGAACCGTAACCGAACCGCCGAGACGCTGAGCATCTGATGCTGCGAATCCTGCACGATACGAAATTCGATTTCATCCGCTGGTGGCGCACGGCCGCGGGGCTCACGATCGCCTTCATCGTGATCGGCCTCGGGTCGCTCGCCATCAAGGGCGGATTCGACTACAGCGTCGAGTTCACGGGCGGCACGCTGATGCAGCTGCACTTCACGGCGGCGCCCGAGCAGGGAAAGATTCGTTCGGTGCTCGACGCCGGCGGCATTCGCGATGCTGAAATCCAGACGTTCGGCAGCCCGAGCGACTTCACCGTTCGCGCGCGGTCCGACTCGACCAGCGCCGGCGCCGATTCCGCATCGCGCAAGATCGAGGCGATTCTCGTCACGAGCTTCGGCCGCGACGCGTTCAAGGTCGTGCGCACCGAGGCCGTCGGTTCGAAGGTGGGCAGCGAGCTCGCGCGCGGCGCGATCATCGCGATCCTCGTCTCGTTCTTCGTGACGCTCGTGTACCTCGCGATCCGCTTCGACTGGCGGTTCGGCGTCGCCGCGACGATGGCCACGATGCACGACATCCTGACGACCGTCGCGTTCATGAAGATCATGCACCTCGAGGTTTCGCTCACGGTCATCGCCGCGCTGCTGACCGTCATCGGATACTCGCTGAACGACACGATCATCATCTTCGACCGCGTGCGCGAGAACCTGCGCAAGAACCGGCGCGAGCCCCTCTACAACACGCTCAATCGCTCCGTGAACGAGACGCTGCCGCGGTCCGTGCTGACGCACGCGACGGCGCTCGCCGCCACGCTCGCGCTGCTCTTCTTCGCCGGCGAAGTGATCCGGCCGTTCGCATGGGTCATGGCCTTCGGTATCGTCACCGGTACGTTCAGCTCGGTCTACGTCGCGTCGCCGATCCTGCTCTGGATCGAGACGAAGTACCCGCGCGAGAACACGGCGAAGTCGGCGAAGTCGGCGAAGTCGGCGAAGTCGGCGAAGTCGGCGAAGTCGGTGAGGGCCGAGACGGCGTAGCCGCGCCGCATCTGGAGCTTTCCACGGGACCGGTGAATGCGCTTTCTCGACTCGCACGCTCACCTCGCCGATTCCGCGTTCGACCCCGATCGCGATGACGTGATCGCGCGCGCCCGCGCCGCGGGCGCCGCCGCGATCGTCGCCATCGGCGAGTCGCTGGCCGCCGCCGCCCGCTCGCGTGAAATCGCGGCGGCGCATCCGGGGTTCGTCTACTTCACGGCCGGCGTGCATCCGCACGACGCAGCGTCGTTCGACCCCGTGCACGATCCCGTCGCGATTCGCGCGGAGGTGGAGCGGGGAGCCGTCGCCATCGGCGAGTGTGGGCTCGACTACCACTACGACCACTCGCCGCGCCCGCTCCAGCGCCGCGCCTTCGCCGCACAGCTCGCGCTCTCGGGCGAGACCGGCCGGCCCGTCGTGGTGCACACCCGGGAGGCCGAGGACGACACGGCTGCGATGGTGCGCGAGGCAGGCGCCTCGGGCATCGGCGGCGTGCTGCATTGTTTTACGGGTTCCCACGCCCTCGCCTACGCGGCCCTCGAATCGGGATGGTACATTTCGTTCAGCGGCATCGTCACGTTCAAGAAATGGGCGGACGACGTTCTGCTGAGGCTCGTGCCGGACGACCGCCTGCTGGTAGAATCCGACTCGCCCTATCTCGCTCCCGTTCCCGATCGCGGAAAGCGGAACGAGCCGGCGTGGGTCGCCAGGACGGTCGAGCGCATCGCGGCGGCCCGCGGCAGTTCGCCCGATGCAATCGGGGATCTCGCCGTCTCGAACGCCATACGTTTCTTCGGTCTTCACGCAGCATGAAAGGGGTCACACCATGAGCGTACGCTACCTTCAAACCGCAGACGCACCCGAGGCCATCGGCCCGTACTCGCAGGCCACCGTCGCAGGCGGATTCCTGTTCACCGCCGGACAGATCGCCCTGGATCCGAACACGGTGCAGGTCGTCGAGGGCGACGTCGCCGCGCAGACCGAACAGGTCATGAAGAACCTCGCCGCCGTGCTCGCGAACGCCGGCTGCAGCTGGGCCGAGGTGACGAAGACGACGATCTTCCTCGTGGACATGGCCGACTTCGCGAAGGTGAACGAGGTGTACGCGAAGCACATCGGCGGATCGCGTCCGGCGCGCTCCACCGTGGCCGTCGCAGGTCTTCCGCGCGGCGTGCGCGTGGAGATCGAGTGCGTGGCCAAAGTCGGCTGAGCGCCATCGTGGCCACCGCGACGACGGAGGACGTGATTCGCCTCACGCAGTTCGCGCGCTGCGCGGGCTGCGCCGCGAAGATGGGTCCCGGCGACCTTGCCGCCGCGCTCGCGCCGCTCGAGCGCCGCACAGACCCGCGGATCCTCGTGGGCCGCGAGACGTTCGACGACGCCGGCGTCTTCCAGCTCTCGCCCGAACTGGCGCTGGTGCAGACGCTCGACTTTTTCGCGCCGATCGTCGACGATCCGTACGACTTCGGGCGCGTCGCCGCCACGAACGCGCTCTCCGATGTCTTCGCGATGGGCGGCGAGCCGATCACCGCGATGAACATCGTCGGCTTTCCCGTCGGGCAGCTTCCGCTCACCGTGCTCACCGACGTGCTGCGCGGCGGACAGGACGCCGTGCACGAAGCGGGCGCGTTCATCGTCGGCGGCCACACCATCACCGACGAAGAGCTCAAGTACGGCCTCTCGGTCACCGGCACGATTCATCCAGCGCGCATGCTCACGAATGCCGCCGCGAAGCCGGGCGATGCGCTCGTGCTCACGAAGGCGATCGGCACCGGCATTCTCTCGACCGCCGCGAAGCGCGGCGCGCTTGGCGCCGCCGAGCTGGCTGCGCTCGTGAAATCGATGACCACGCTGAACGCTGTCGCGAGCCGCGCCGCCGTCGCGCTGGGCCTGCACTGCGCGACCGACGTCACCGGGTTCGGCCTCCTCGGCCACGCCTCGCACGTCGCGCGGGCGAGCAAGGTCACCCTGCGCATCGATACGGCGCGCGTGCCCCTCCTGCCGGGCACGAGCTCGGCGCTGGCCGGCGGCGCGCTCACCGGCGGCGCTGCGAGAAACGATCTCTATCTGGAACCGCTCGTGGACTGGGGGCGTATCACGAGTGAAGAACGCGCCTTCCTCGTGGATCCCCAGACATCAGGTGGACTGTTGGTCGCTGTCCCGTTGGAGAAGCTGGCCGCGTATCTCGGCCGTGTCGACGGTGCCGTGCAGATCGGCGAAGTGCGGGAGCGTTCTCATTCTGGTGAATGGCTCAGTCTTCAAAACTGATGCGACCTGACGACGTCGGGTTGGGTGGGTTCGATTCCCATACGCTCCCGCCAGCCGGACTCGCGCTGCGGGTCGCGGTACTGATGCTCTGCGTGGCCGCAGCCGCCTCTGCACAGAAGCCCGACAGCGTCGGGCTCAAGGCCTCGAGCGCCGATACGGTGCCGCAAGCGTCGAAGCGCGTGCTGAAGCCGTTCACGTTGCCGCCGATCTCGCCGCGCCGCGCGTTCGTGTATTCCGCGCTGGTTCCCGGCATGGGTCAGGCCGCGCTCGACCGGAAGTACACCGGGGCCGTGTTCTTTCTCATCGAGACGATGTCATGGGCGCTCCTCCGCCGTTCGGCGGACGACGAGCGGATCGCAAAAGCGTTCGTCGGCGATTCCGTGCCGCGATCGTACACCATCGATTCAACCACCGGGCTCGCCGTGCGCGACAACCACGGCAATCCGGTCGTCGCCACGTGGGCGCAGACGCGCTACACGCAGGATCTCGTGCGCGCCCGCGCCCTGCACGTCGAGGACTGGGTCGCGGTGATCCTGTTCAACCACCTGTTCTCGGGCGCTGACGCCTACGTCGCGGCGAACCTCTGGGATCTCCCGCAGCACCTGGGCGTCCGCGCGGCTCCGCTTCGCGGCGGCGGCGCGGCGATGACGTTCACGCTCACCTTCCGCTAGCGGGCCGCTCGACCTGCTGCAGCACGCGAACGGCGTCGCCGTCGAGGCGCGCGAGCTCGATCCTCTCGGGAGAGATGCGAAGGAACGTCGGTTCGTCCATCCAGGCTCCCGGATTCGCGAAGACGCCGCCGCCCTCGGCTCTCTCCAGAGCTGGTGCGTGCGTGTGCCCGTACAGATAGAGCTGCAGGGCGGGCTCGGCCGCGAGCCGGGCGAGCGCCACCTGCCTGAGCCCCTCACCGCGATCGCGCGGCCGCATGTTCCGGCTCGTGTGCGACGTGCGCAGCGCGATCCACGTCGCGATGTCCGGATGAATCCACCGGAAGATCCTGATCGCGAGCGGGTTTCGAAGCACCGCCCGCAGGCGGCGATACGGCGCGTCTTCCTTGTCGCGGAGCCCGTCGCCATGCTCGATCAGCACGTTCCATCCGGCGATCGAACCGCGCCAGGGTCCCACGTGGTACGTCACACCCACGTCACGTGTGAGGATCTCACCGCCCCAGCAATCGTGATTTCCGGCGATCCAGAGCACCGCCACCCCGGCCTCGCGCAGCGCCGCGATGGCCGCGAGCGTGCGGAATCCCACGCGCGGCATCACGTGTTTCCACTCGAACCAGAAGTCGAACATGTCGCCGTTCAGCACGACGGTTTTCGCTTCGGTCTTCGCGCGCTCCAGCAGTGCCAGCAGCGTCGTCTCGGCCTCCGCGGGGGCGGGGCCGAGGTGCGCATCCGAGAGCACGAAGCACGGGCCGTGAAGCATCGGGAGAACCTATCAGCCCGCACGATCCTTTACAAAGCCGTCTCTCCGGAATTACTTGCTCTCGTGCCGACAACCACCACTGAAGTCCGCGTTCGCTACGCCGAAACCGACCAGATGCAGGTCGTGTATCACGCCAACTACCTCATCTGGTGCGAGGTCGGCCGCACCGACTTCATGCGCCAGCACGGCATGAGCTACTCGGAAATGGAGAGGGATGGCATCGGACTCACGGTCTCCGAATACAGCGTCCGCCTGCACGCCAGCGCCCGTTACGACGACCTCGTGCGCATCGCCACGACGCTCACCGACGTGCGGTCGCGCCAGGTGACCTTCGAGTACCTGCTGACCAATGCGAACACGGGCGAGCGGCTCGCCACGGCGCGCACCTCGCTCGTCTCCATCTCGCGCAATGGCCGTCCCGTCTCTATGCCCGCCGACGTCCGTGCGCGGCTCGAAGCGGTCCGCGGCTGATGCGCGCCTTCCTGTCCGTCGCCATGGCGTGCGCAGCGCTCCTCGCCGCGGGATGCCGCTACCACCTCACGGGTGGCGGGCTGCCGAGCGACATCAAGAGCGTCGCGATCATCCCGTTCGACAACGAGACGGCCTCGCCCGAGCTGCAGAACGAGCTCAACCAGGCCCTGCGGAACAGCTTCGCCTCCAAGCTCGGCCTCAAGGAGGCGGGCGAGGACAACGCCAGTGCCGTCGTGCGGGGGAAAATCGTCAGGTATGAGCTGGACGTGGCGACTGCGTTCAGCGCGAATCCCGCGCAGGCGACCTCGTCACGCCGGCAATTACAGGTGGCCGTTCACGTGGAGATATTCGACCAGATCCATAACAAGACGCTGTGGACGGGCGACATCGTCGCGCTCGGTGACTATCCCGAAGGCGGCGAGGCCGCCGGCCGGAAGCAGGCCGTCGAGAAGATCGTCAGCGATGTCATCCAAGGAGCGCAGTCGCAATGGTGAGGAATCGCCGTGGCGCGGGCCGAATCGGGTGTCTCGTCATGCTGCTCATCGTCACCGCGATCGGCTACTTCGGCATCAACATCGGTGAGGCGTACTTCAACTACTACCGGTATCAGGACCGGATGAAGAGCGAGGCGCGCTTCGCCGATCACAGCACCGATGCGGCGATCAAGATGCGCATTGCCGCGTTCGCGGACTCGCTCGGTCTCCCCGAACCGGCGAACAAGGTCGTCGTTCGTCGCGGCCAGCACGAGATCTTCATTTACGCGAACTACATCGTGCACATCGAGCTGCCCGGCCAGGTGCGGGAGTTCCACTTCAATCCCTCGGCCACGGGGACGTTCTGAGCCTCGACCGTGCGGCCGCGAGCCTCGATCCGCGGCGGAAGATCATGTCGTGGGAGGCGGCGCGTGACTGGCGGCGGCGCGTGCACGGCCCCGTGGTGTTCACGAACGGCGTCTTCGACTTGCTGCACCCTGGGCACCTCGACGTGCTCCTCGGAGCGCGGGCGGAGGGCAGCCACCTCGTCGTCGGACTCAACAGCGATGCGTCCGTGCGCCGGCTCGGAAAGGGGCCGGAGCGTCCCGTGCGATCCGAGGCGGATCGTGCGCTCGTGCTCGCCGCGCTCGAGATGGTCGATGCCGTCGTGCTGTTCGATCAGGACACGCCGCTCGAGCTCGTGCGGCAGCTCGAGCCCGACGTGATCGTGAAGGGCGGAGACTACACGCCCGCGAGCGTCGTCGGCGCGGCCGATGTGACGGCCCGGGGCGGCCGCGTGGTGATCATTCCGGTCACGCCGGGTCATTCGACAACTTCGACGATAGAGAAACTTCGTGGCTGATTCAGTGAGAGCTGGCGCCGGCGCGCGCGCTTCGCGCGCGCCAAATGAGATGCGCGCGGTGACCATGCAGCGCGGCGCATCGCCATACGCCGAGGGGTCGTGCCTGATTGCCTTCGGCAGCACGCGCGTGCTGTGCACCGTGAGCGTCGAGGACGGCGTCCCCGGCTGGAAGAAGGGCAGGGGCGAAGGCTGGCTCACCGCCGAGTACTCGATGCTGCCGCGCGCGACGCACACGCGCTCGCCGCGCGAGCGCCAGCAGGTCGGCGGGCGGACGCAGGAAATCCAGCGGCTGATCGGCCGCAGCGTGCGCGCGATGATCGACGATTTCAAGTGGGGCGAGTTCACGCTCAAGGTGGACTGCGACGTGCTGCAGGCCGACGGCGGCACACGCACGGCGGCGATCACCGGCGCGTGCGTCGCGGTGGTGGATGCGTTCGACTGGATGGTGAAGACGAACCGCATCAAGGCGTCGCCGGTGAAGCGGCGGGTGGCGGCCGTGAGCGTCGGCGTCATCGACGGCGAAGTNNGTGATGAGCAGCACCGGCGGATTCGTGGAGGTGCAGGGCACCGGCGAACACGGCACGTTCGATCGCGCGCAGCTCGACCGGCTGATCGCGGCGGCGGTGCAGGCGATCGGCGAGCTCGACGCGGCGCAGCGGCACGCGCTCGTGTGAGCGTGGTGTGACGGGTCGGCCCGCGCTGTTGATCGCGACGCGCAGCGCGGGGAAACTGCGCGAACTCGGGCCGATGATTCGTGAGGGCGGGTTCCAGCCGCTGGCGCTCGACGATGTCGGACTCGCGGCGCATCCGGAAGAGGACTCCGTCGAGGCCTTCGAGACGTTCGAAGAGAACGCGCTCGCGAAGGCGCGGTACTATCTCGAGCGCGCGAAGTCGCTCGGCGCCCGCGCGAGCGCTGTGGTGCTTGCCGATGACTCGGGCCTCGAGGTGCTCGCGCTCGGCGGAGCGCCGGGCGTGCGGAGCAAGCGCTGGTCGGGCACCGCGCTCGAGGGGCAGGCACTCGACGACGCGAACAACGCGAAGCTGGTGGCGGCGCTGCGGGGAGCTGCGGATCGGAGTGCGCGCTACGTCTGTGTCGCGGCGATCGCGTCATTGCGCGGCGAAGTGCACGCGCGCGGCGAGTGCGGCGGGATGATACTCGACGCGCCGCGCGGCGCGAACGGATTTGGATACGATCCGTTTTTTTACAGTGAGGAATTGAAGAAAACGTTTGGTGAGGCGACGCGGGCGGAGAAGGAAGCGGTGAGCCATCGGGCGCGGGCGGTTCGGGCGGTGCTCGAGGCATTTCGCTCGGGAAAATGAACCGCGAGTAATCCGTCATTGGTCATTGGTATTTGGCCACGCCAATTGCCAACGACCAATGACCAATGACTTTCTACTCGCTTTGTTTTTCTTCTTCTGTTGACCGCATGTGCGCGTGCCGCTACAATTCTGCTTCGGTTCGCGGGGCGTAGCGTAGCCCGGTATCGCGCCTGCTTTGGGAGCAGGAGGTCGCCGGTTCGAATCCGGCCGCCCCGATCGGGAGCGATCGAAAGCAAGATGCGCAGAGCGAAGAAGATTCTCGTCCGACCANNACCAGGCGCCAGTAGCTCAGTTGGATAGAGCGGGAGCCTTCTAAGCTCCAGGTCGGGGGTTCGATTCCCTCCTGGCGCGCCTTGCGAAGTTCGTTGGAAACGGGTTGTGCGGTGAGCGCCCTTAGCTCAATTGGCAGAGCAAGTGACTCTTAATCACTAGGTTGAAGGTTCGATTCCTTC
>PMYN01000041.1 GCA_003171215.1 Gemmatimonadota bacterium
GGCGGGTGTGGCTGCTCCGAGACTCACGAACGGCGGCGAGGCGGTCACAATCACGGTCGCCTTCCCCGAGATCGCACCACTGGTCGCCCGGACGGTATTGGTATACGTCCCCGCCACGGCCCCCGCAGTGAAGGCCCCGGTGTTGATATCGATGGTGCCGCCTCCCACGAGAGGATCGATCGACCAGACGAACGACGTCGGGAAGACGTTGCCCAGCCCGTCGCGGCCGACGGCCCCGAACTGCTGCGAGCCACCGGCCGCGACGGTGCCCGGGTTCGGCGTGACGACGATGGTCGCCANNGTCACAGTCGCAAAGCCCGAGATGGCGCCACTGGTGGCTTTAATGGTGTTGGTAAACGTTCCGAGCCCTGCCGCCGCGGTGAAGAGCCCCGTGACCGGATCGATGCTGCCGCCACCCGCGACGACCGTCCATCTGGGCGAAATCGGGAAGATGACTCCACCGCCGTCTCGCCCGACCGCGGCGAACTGCATGGTGCCATTGGCTTGGACGGAGACCGGGTTCGGGCTGACGGTAATGGTTGCCAGAACCGGGGCCGGCGCGTTCACGGTGACGGTCGCCGTCCCCGAGATCGCCCCAAAGGTGGCGGTGATGGTGTTGGTGAACGTGCTGGCCAGCACGCCCGCGGTGANNCCCCCCGCCGCGACGGACCACACGGGCGTCATCAGGAATGCGTTGCCGCTGAGATCCTTTCCGACCGCGACAAACTGCTGCGTAGCATTGGTTTGCATGAACACCGGATTCGGCGTCACGGTGATGTTGGCCAACGGTCCGCTGGTCACGAGGACCGTTGCGAAGCCGGCCAAGCCGCCCACGTTGGCGCGAATCGAATTCGTGTACGTCCCGATCGCGGTGCCTGCGGTGAAGAGCCCCGTCGTGAGGTTGATCGTGCCGCCTCCCGCGACGACCGACCAGGTCGGCGTGATGGCCACCACATTGCCCCCGACGTCTTTGCCCACCGCCGTGAACTGCTGCGTGGTACTGATGACCAGCGAGATCGGGTTCGGCGTCACTGTGATCGTCGCGAGCGGCCCGGCGGTCACGATGACCGTCGCCGTGCCCGAGAGACTACCACTGGTGGCCGTCACCGTATTGGTAAACGTCCCGAGCGTCGTGCCCGCGACGAACAAGCCAGAGGTGTTGATCGTCCCGCCCCCCGCCGCGACGGACCACACGGGCGTAAGGGCGACCACGTTGCCGCTCGCGTCCTTGCCGGTCGCGGTGAACTGCTGGGAGACACCGACCCCCATGGTGGCCGGATTCGGCGTCACCGTGATGGACGCCAGCGGGCCGGGCGTCACGGTGACCGTCGCGGTCCCCTTGAGTCCCCCACTGCTGGCCTGCACGGTGTTCGCATACGTTCCAACCAAGTTTCCTGCGGTGAAGACGCCGTTGCCATCGATCGCGCCGCCACCGGCGACGACGGACCATGTGCCCGTAAACGGCACGACGTTGCCCATCGCATCATGACCCTCGGCGGTGAACTGTTGCGTCGTACCGATGCCAAGCACGACGGGAGTCGGCTCGACCTCAATCGTTGCCAATGCCCCCGGGATGATGGTCATCGAAGCGCGCGCCGAAATGCTTCCGACCGACGCCACGACCGTGTTCGCGTACAATCCCGGTACGGAACCAGCGGTGAACATTCCCGTCGAGACGATGGTGCCGCCGCCCGCCGCGATGCTCCAGGCGGGCGAGATGGGAACGGTTCGTCCGTCGGCATCGTATCCCACCGCAGTCATTTGCTGCGTGGTGCCTGCGACCAGCGTCGCGTTCGGCGTCACCGTCATGCTCACCAGAGTTCCGGGAGCCGTAACGCCATGGACGTCGCACGCCAACGTCAAGACGCCGGCCATCACGACAACCATCAGCGCTCGCGCGCTGAGTGCCGTGTGGGACAGCGCTCGAAAGATTCGGTACCCCGTGATGCCTTTCATGGATAGCCCTCCTGCAATCGTAGAGAAAGCGAGCGTAGCGACGATCGTCTCCTGCAATGGACTGATGATTCCCGTCAGCCCACGATAAATCGGGGAAACGAGCGCTCAGCACAGTCGGGCAACGCACCATTTCCGCATCAGGGAATTGCCGTCGGGGAATTCCATGACCTCACCCGACAGGACTACCCACTCTGACGCGTTCGGACGATGGTTGATCGCTTCGACCGCCCCTAGTCTTCTCGGTGCGCGTCACTCAAGGGCGACGCGCGGCCTACCGGAGGAGACGAAATGAATTCCATCAAGGGCGTGGCGATCGTCTTGATCGCCGCCGGCGTCCTCGCGCTGGCGTACGGCGGATTCAGCTACACGAAGGAAACGCACGAGGGGAACATCGGCCCGATCTCGCTGACGGTGAAGGAGAAGGAGCACGTGAATGTGCCCATCTGGGCGGGTGTGGCCGCGATCGTCATCGGCGCGGGTTTTCTGCTCGTCCCGACCAGCAAGAGTTGACTTCACTTTCAGTCCGGCCGCGAGGATTCGCTCCGACCTCACACAACAGTCGTACCTACTTTTTCATGCGTTTGAGCGATGGGGGATCGCTGCGTGCGCCCCTATTCTCCCTCGCATGCCCCATCGGCGCCGACGCGGTGAGCAAGTCGACGAAACCGTCAACCAGAACAAGGAGCAGAACACATGCTGATGACCATAGTCGTAATCCTGGTAGTGCTGTGGCTGCTGGGAATGATCACCTCCTATACGATGGGCGGGCTCATTCACATCCTGCTGGTCGTCGCGATCATCGTCGTGCTGGTGCGTGTCATTCAGGGACGAAGAGTTCTCTAACGGAGCAGGCACAATGAATTCGGTCAAGGGCATTGCGATCGTCCTGATCGCCGCCGGCGTCGTGGCGCTGGCAGTCGGCGGTTTCAGCTACACGAAGGAAACGCACGAGGCGCACATCGGGTCGCTGGATCTGTCGGTGAAGGACAAGGAGCATGTGAACGTGCCGGTCTGGGCCGGAGTCGCAGCGATCGTCATCGGTGCGGGGTTTCTGCTCGTTCCGAACAACAAGACCTGAACTCAACCAGCCGAACAACTGGAGCACCGCATGAAAATTGCAAAGTGGATGGCCGTACCGTTCGCCGTGGCGCTGGTCGCCCTGCCGGCTCGCGCGCCTGCGCAGGTGAACCTCACCGTCAGGTTCGGCACACGGCTCGGACCCGACGTCGGCGTCTTCGCCTACTCACCCGAGCGGAATGGCGATTGGCACGCGAACTACAGGAAGTGGACGCCGGTCACGCTGTACGACGTCAACGGCCGCTATTATCGCAACTCGGTCAACGGCTCACGTGCGGTGGTCGTGTACTCATACAACGACGAATACTTCCTGCCGCCCACGGACGGTGGCTGGGTCGGCATGGACAGGCGCTACAACTACGATCGGCAGCCGAGCGCCGAGGATGCGGGTCGTGTGCGTGAGTATGCACCGGTCGAGAGGGTCGACCGTCGACTCGGAAGCGAACTCGCGGTGTTGGGCTATTCGGCGGAACGCGCCGGCGACTGGCGCCGGAACTACAAGCGCTGGACGCCGACGACGGTCTACGAATTCAAGGGCCGCTACTACCCGAACTACGCCAACGGCTCGCGCGCCGTGCAGATCTACCGCTACCACGACGAGTATTTCCTTCCGCCGCACGACCGCGATTTCCAGGGCTACGATAGGCGTTTCGACTACGGCAAACAGCCGAGCGAAGAGGATCACAGCAGAGGGCGCGACCGTCCGTAACCGTCCGCAACCCCTGTGGAGTCGCGCGTGCACCATGACGCGTGTCGCCCGACTCCACGAAGGCCCCGCCGATCGCAGGATCGGCGGGGCCTTCGCCTACACGGCCGTTCCGAACAACGCCCCGACTCCCGCGGTGATCGCCATGGCGAGCGCACCCCAGAACGTGACGCGCGCGGCGCCCACCATGATTCCCGCTCCACCTACGCGTGCCGCGATGCCGCCGAGGAGCGCGAGGAACACGAGCGAGCCCCCGGCGACGAGCGGAATCAATGCCGTCTCCGGAGCCGTCACTGTGACGAGCAGCGGCAATGCCGCTCCCACGGCAAAGCTCGCCGCCGATGACAGCGCGGCCTGAATGGGGCGCGCACGAAGCATCTCGGAGATCCCGAGTTCGTCGCGAGCGTGGGCGCCCAGCGCGTCGTGGGACATGAGTTGCGCTGCGACCTGTTTCGCGAGCGAAGGATCGAGCCCGCGCTTCACATAGATGGCCGCGAGTTCCTGGTGCTCACCCTTGGGGTCCGCCTTGAGTTCCGCGCGTTCGAGCGCGAGATCGGCATGCTCGGTGTCGGCCTGCGAGTGCACCGACACGTACTCGCCGGCAGCCATCGACATCGCNNCCAGCCGATGCGGTCGGTGCGATGACGTTCGACGTTGGTGACGTGCATTCCTGAAGTCTCCTTGGCGTCCACACGCCGGCGTGCGCTACATTATCGGGATGATTCCCATCGTCGACGGCGCCATCAAGCTCGTCCATGCGCCTCGCCCAATATACGATTTCGGGGCGGGACGGTTCGCTCGCCGCCGAGGTGGTGTGATGAACGGGACCCCTGCGATTCGTCTGCTGCGGCGCATGTCGGCGCTGCTCGCCCTGATCTGCCTCGCCGCGCGCCCCGCGCACGCCACCTGGTCCGTCGTCGCGGTGGACTTGGCCACCGGCCGCGTGGTGATCGCGTCGGCCACCTGCGTGAATGCGAACGATGCGTTCCTGATGGGCATCCAGGCCGTGGTCGTGCCCGGAAAGGGCGTCGCCGCCTGCCAGGCGAACGTGGACGGGACGCACACCAATCAGATGCTCGTCTACGGCGAACTGCTGAAGGGCACGGATCCCGCGCACATCATCGACCTGCTCTCGCAGGATCCCGCCTTCCAATCGCGACAGTTCGGCATCGTGGATCTCACCGGCCGCAGTGCGGGCCACTCGGGACTCACCAACGGCTACGTCTCGCAGGACATTCAGGGCCGCGTGCCCGGAACGCAGATCTACTATTCGATTCAGGGAAATATTCTTCGCCCGGGCGAAGTCGTGCCGAACGCGGTCAAGGCCTTCCTCGCCGCGAAAGGAGCGCTGACCGATCGCGTGATGGCGGCGATGGATGCCGCCGATGCCTCGGGCGGCGACAGCCGCTGCACCTGTCCCCCGCCGCCGGCCGACGGATCCGCGCCGCTCATTCCGTGCGATTCCAAGACCGCGCACGTCGCGTACATCCTGATGGCCGAACGGAACGACACGAACGGCGACTCGCACAACAACGGGAAATACGCGATGTACATCACGGTCACGCAGCCGGAGTCCGGTGGGACGAACGTGATTCACGCGGGCGAGAACCTGAATCCGGTGAAGACGCTGCGCATGCGTTACGACGCGTGGCGGAAGACACAGCCGGCGTCGTACAAGTGAGCGCGGCCATGCGACGGACCTGCTTCGTGCTCACCCTCGCCGCGATGGGCGTTGCTTCTGCCGCGACGCTCTTCGCGCAGAACCCGTCGGTCCCTCCCGCACCGCAGGGACGCGGCGGCCGCGGACGCGGCCCGGTCATCGTCATGGCGCTCACGTCACCGGCGTTCGTGGACGGAGCGCGGATCCCCGACCGGAATGCACAGGCGGGTCACGACGTGTCGCCGTCGCTCTCGTGGATCGGCGCGCCGGACAGCACGGCGAGCTTCGTGCTCATCGTCCACGATCTCGACGCCGCCGTCGGCAGCGGCACCGACGACATGCTGCAATGGATGGTCTGGAATATCCCAGGCAGCACGCATTCGCTGCCCGAGGGCGTGCCGCAGGGAGGACAACTCGCGGATGGCTCGCGGCAGATCAGCGGAACCGGCCCCTACTACCGCGGGCCAGCCGCGCCTGCATCGGGGCCGGTGCATCACTACGCGTTCGAGCTGTACGCGCTCGATATGATGCTCGACGTTCCCGCGGTTGGCGCCGCGCCAGCGGCGACTCGCGCGGCCGTCATCGCCGCGATGGCAACGCACATACGCGGCAAGGCGGTGACCGTGGGATTCTACAAGCGCGCACCCTAAGTCACGATCGAGAACAGTGCGTCCGCGTTTGACAAAGGCCCCGCCGATCCTGCGATCGGCGGGGCCTTGAAGTCACGGGGAACGCGGACCGCTACGGCCGCTCGCGCACGCGTTTACGATCGTCGTCGTTCGGCTGGTGCTTGTAGTCGAAACGTTTGTCGAAGCCAACCCAGTCGTGGTCCTGCGGCGGAAGGAAATATTCGTCCTTGTACCGGTAGATCTGCACCGCACGGGTGCCTGGGGCGTTGTTCTGATAGTAGCGCCCGTTGAACTCGTACACCGTGACGGGCGACCACTTCTTGTAGTTCTTGCGCCAGTCACCAGCGCGGTCCGACGCGAATCCAAACACGCCGATCTGGGCGCCGAGTTGCGCTCTGATCGGGACGGGCGGAGCGTACGGGCGCGCCCGGCCAATATCGACCTCTGCCGGCGCCCGCTTGTAGTTGTAACGCTTGTCGAAACCGGCCCACTCACGATCCGTCGGCGGCAGGAAGTACTCGCCGTTGTAGGAGTACACGACCACGGCGCGCGCACCGCTGACCGACTTGCGGTAGTAGTGGCCGTTCACATCGTACAACGTGACCGGCGTCCACTTCCGGTAGTTGGCGTGCCAATCGCCCATCCGCTCCGGCGTGTAGGCGAACACGTCCACGTCCGGTCCCAGCGCCGTGCCGAATCTGACGCTGATGTTCACTTGCGCCGCTGCACTTGCCGCAAGTGCGAACGACGCAGCCACCATCGTCGTGGCCATCAAGTTTCGAATTCGCATATGAACCTCGCGTTGTGAAGCCTCTTGAACTCAGCCTTCAGAGCGGCTTTCGCCCCTGAATGACGCGCACCAACACCACCACGATCGCGATGACCAGGAGGAGATGAATGAGCCCGCCCATCGTGTACGACGTGACCATGCCCACCAGCCAGAGTAAAACCAGGATCACTACGATGGTCATCAACATGGACTTTCCTCCGCGGGCGCTACGTGGTTTGCCATGGACAAGAACGCACAATGTGCACGATAACCAACCTGGAGTTTCGCGCTGTCGGGGGAGTAGCCAAATGCTGTCCGCGACTCTCCTACACGATTGTCGCGTACGACGATGATGAGCGACACCGCCCGATCATTTCGGCGGCGCGGAGAGCGCCTTCTCGAATCGCGCCAGATCGACCGGCGCGCGCGTATGCGTCCCCTTCCCGATGAGATTCGTGCCGTCGTGCGCCTCGACGTCGAACGCGACGAGCTTTTCGCTCACCGACGTGACCGTCGCACGCGCGGTCACCGTTCGGCCCACCGGCGTGGCCGCCATATGACGAATGTTGACGTCCACGCCGACCGAAACCCAGCCTGAGGGCAGGCTCGCCTGGATCGCGCTGCCCGCCGCCGTCTCCATCAGGAAGATCATGGATGGCGTGCTGTACACCTTTGGCATTAGCGGGATGACGTGCCCGACGGTCAGCTCCGACGTAACGACGACCGTTGCCTCCCCTTTGGTTCCGATGGCGATGGTAGACAATGAGTTCATTCCGAGTGAGAGGGCCAGAATGCATCCGTCAAGATTTTTCGGCGGCCTCCGCCTGTTTCTTCAGCGCGCCGATCAGGCCCGGAAAAACGAAGCGATGCAGCGGAAGTACGGAGTACCAGTATAAATAGCCGAGGATTCCGTGAGGGTCGAAGAAGGCGGTCTGCTCGACGCGTGATCCCGCGGCGTCGGGGAGCACCTCGAACTGCAGCCAGGCCCGGCCCGGCAATTTCATCTCCGCCCGGAGCCGCAGCAGGTGCGGCACTTCGAGGGCTTCCACACGCCAGAAATCCAGGGGATCCCCGATCCGCAACTCGCGGGGATGGCGGCGGCCGCGGCGCATGCCCACGCCTCCGACCATGCGATCCATGAATCCCCGCAGCTGCCAGAGGGCATTGCCCACCGGCCAGCCTTCTTCGCCACCCAGGGTGCAGATGGCCTGGAACACATGCGCGGGCGACGCATTCACGCGACGCCGGTGGCGGTCCAGCAACATGCCCTCGTGCGAACCCAGCACGTCCGCTTCGGGTTGGTCCTGCGTGAGACTGGAGAGGCTCGAGGCCCAGGTCGTCTCGACGCTGTCCTGCTCCAGGCGCGTCAACGCGAGCCGCACGGCCTCGTCGTAGCCGGTGGGCTTCACGCTGAAGGCGGTTCGAGCTCTGTCGTCGCGCACCACCATCCGGGTCTGAAGACTCTCCACCAGCGGCTGCGCGATGCTGAACGGGATGGGCGTCAGGAGATCCACCAGACGGCTGCTGAACTCGGGCTTCGGGACCGGCAGCGAGAGGACCAGCCGTCGCAGCCCTCTGATGCGGGCGTAGTGCAGCATCATCTCGCGGTAACTGAGGATATCCGCTCCGCCGATCTCATAGATCCCCTCGGCCGCGGGGTGATCCAGAGCCTCCACCAGATATTCCAGAACCGAGCGGACACCGATGGGCTGACAACCGGTGTTGACCCAATTGGGCGCGATCATCACGGGAATTCGCTCGACGAGATGGCGGATGATCTCGAAGCTCGCGCTCCCCGATCCCACGATCACCGCGGCTCGAAACTCGATCACCGGCACGCCGCCGGCGGCAAGGCAGCGGCCCACTTCCTGCCGCGAAACGAGATGTTTGCTGATCACGTGTCTCGGGTCGCCGAGTCCACCGAGGTAGATGATGCGCCGCACGCCCGCTCTCTTGGCCGCTTCGCCGAAGGCCAGCGCGATGGCCCGGTCCCGTTCCCGAAAGGCCTGCCCCGCCGCCATGGAGTGGACCAGGTAATACGCGGCGTCGATGTCTCGAAGAGCGTGCATGGTGTCGTCGGGATTCTCGAGATCCCCGCGGACGATTTCCACGCCCGGCCAGTGCTGTCCCTCGAGGCGATCGGGATTCCTGGCGACACAGCGCAGCTGATGACCTTTCGCCAACAACCGTGGAACCAGCCGGCCGCCGATGTATCCCGTGGCGCCGGTGACGAGCACGCGCATCTGCTGCATGCTGGATTCTACACCGATCGCGTCTCGGACGCCGCATCCTTGACGCGCCGCGACTCACGTTCCTATCCTGCATCATGACCGTCATCACCAACATCGAAGACCTGCGCCTCATGGCGAAGAAGCGCGTGCCGCGCATGTTCTACGATTACGCCGATTCCGGCAGCTGGACCGAGAGCACGTACCGCGCCAACGAGAGCGACCTCGCGGCGATCAAGCTGCGGCAGCGCGTGATGGTGAACATCGACAACCGCAGCACGCGCACCTCGATGATAGGCGTGGACGTCGCGATGCCGGTGGCCCTCGCACCGACGGGACTGGCCGGCATGCAGCACGCCGACGGCGAGATCCTCGCGGCGAAGGCAGCCGAGAGGTTCGGCGTCCCGTTCACGCTGAGCACGATGAGCATCTGCTCGATCGAGGACATCGCCGCGCACACCAAGGCGCCGTTCTGGTTCCAGCTCTACGTGATGCGCGACCGCGATTTCATCGAGCGGCTGATCGACCGGGCGAAGGCCGCGCGATGTGGCGCCTTGGTGCTCACGCTCGACCTCCAGATCCTCGGCCAGCGCCACAAGGACCTGAAGAACGGAATGACGGCGCCGCCGAAGATGACGATCGCCAACATCGTCAACATGATGTCGAAGCCGCGCTGGTGCCTCGGCATGCTGGGCACCAGGCGCCGCCAGTTCGGCAACGTCGTCGGCCACGTAAAGGGCATCGAGAACATGGGCTCGCTGGCGGAGTGGTCGCACAAGCAGCTCGACCCGCGCCTCAACTGGAGCGACATCGAGTGGATCAAGAAGCGCTGGGGTGGCAAGCTGATCCTCAAGGGCGTACAGGATGTGGAGGACGCCAAGCTCGCGGCCGATTCGGGCGCCGATGCGCTGATTGTGAGCAACCACGGCGGCCGCCAGCTCGACGGCGCGGACTCGAGCATCCGCGCACTGCCGGCGATCGTCGACGCCGTGGGCTCGCGGATCGAAGTGCACATGGACGGCGGCATCCGCTCGGGCCAGGACGTGCTCAAGGCAGTCGCGCTCGGCGCGCGCGGCACCTACATCGGGCGTGCCTTCCTGTACGGTCTCGGCGCGATGGGTGAGGCCGGCGTGACGAAGGCGCTGGAGATCATCCACCGAGAGCTCGATCTCACGATGGCCTTCTGCGGCCGCACGCAAATCGGCCAGGTGGACAGGAGCATCCTGCTGCCGGGGAATTACCCGTTGACGGGCCGTGGATAAGTCATAAAGAGGAACCGCGGCTTTCCACGGATTCCGCAGATCTAGCGGATATACGACCACAAAACTCTCTGGGGGAACTGCCGCGACGGCTCAGGTCGACGTGGCAGTTCCCCCAAAAAGTTCTTTGCCGTTGCTTATCTGCTACATCCGCGAAATCCGTGGAAAGCAGTTGCCCCTCTATTTCGTCGCCTTCGCCAGGTTCTCCACGGAGTAGGCCAGCGTGTGCGCCCTCGGCGCGTCTCTCGCCTTCGTCGCGTCACCGTGGAGTTGCGTAGAGAGCTTGGTCAGCGCGCCGGCGCGTGCCGCACCCGAGAGCTTCTCGGCGGCGTCGAGTCCCTTCCGCGCGAAGGCGATCTTGTCCGGCGACGGACACATATACATGGGACGTCCTGCCGGGCGCCGGCGCGCACTTTCAGGTGGGGACGATGTCGTACGCGGCACTCGCGGCGCTGCAGCAGTCGCTGCATGATATCCGGCAGATTGGTGTCGCGAACATCCAGGCGCATCGCCTGCCGCTGCTTCGGCGGCTGCAGCAGGAGATGCCGCGCCTCGGCTTCGAGCCGATGACGCCGCCGGACACGACTTCGCCGATCGTGAGTTTCGTGATGAAGAATCCTGCGGCGGTCGCGGCGCGAATGCGGAAAGCCGGTATCACGATTGGGGACAGCCTGAATCGATTGCGTGTTTCGCCGTCCGTGTTCAATGAACAGCGTGATATCGACCGGCTGCTCGAGGCGCTGTCGTGACGGCCCGGCGGTCAACCGAAACACAAACGCGGGGAAGGCAGTCGCCTGCAACCGGGGCCGCGTTACACGAACTATCGGAGCGGTGGAAGCGCCAGCTCCTGCCGCTCCACGCGAATGCCGTGCCGCTCCAGCGCCGGAAACACGAGTTCGTACGGTACCTCGATCGGCGTGAGCAGGCCCGTGCGGCCGAGCGCTCCATCGAGAATGAGCCGCGCCCCGCGGGCGAGCGTGAACCCCACCGTCCGCTGCATCGACGTGAAGCCGGTGGTGAAGTCACGCCGGTCCACGAGGTCGTACACGACGCGCACGCCCTTCCCTCCCCGCTTGCCGCGCACGTCCACGCGAATCCACGTGAGGTCTTCGTCGGCGTCGCCGTACTGGAACTGCGCTTGCGATGCGAGGAGCGCCGCGATGAACTCGATCGGCGACACCTCGACGCCGTTCACCGCGACCGGAGTGCAGTCGAGGAACCCGCTCTTCACCATCACGTTCCAGAATGCGCTGTGCCCGCTCAGCCGGCCGGTGTAGCGCACCATTTCGCGCACCTTGCCGCGCACGCCGAAGAGTTCCGCGTAGTGCACGGCGTCGCCGTTGGGATAGCACTCGAGCGGCGCGCCAATCGCGGGCAGCTCGACGATGTGATGGCGTCCCGGCTCGAACAGCGCGGCCGCATCGATCTCCGCCGGCTCGCCGCCGGTGATGATCCGCGCCGGTCGCCGGTACGACCGCATCACGCCGATCGGCGACCATGAGAATTTGTAGCCGAGCGCGTTGTCACGCGCGTTCGGCCCCGGGATGCCGGCGCCGTACGCGCGGAACTCCTCCACCTCATCCAGCTCGGTCAGCGCCCGCGCGCCGAGGATGAGGTCGAGTCCCGGATCGAGCCCGAACTCCGGGAGGATGACGATCCCCTTCTCGCGCGCCGCACGATCGATATCGCCGATCGCCTGCTCCGTGGCCGCGATCTTTCGCGCGTCCTGCTCCTGCGGGTCACGAAGATACATGCTGCTCACGAGGCTCACGCCGCAGCGCGCGGCGAGCCGGGCCATCGGGAGCGCGAACGTGCCCGGGAGCGCTTCCACCACGACGTCGGCCTCGCGCATCAGCGCGGCGATTGCCGATTCGTCGGTCGCATCGATGACCTTCGCGGTGACGCGCGTCACGGGATAGCGCCGCGCGATCGCATCGACGCCGCGATCGCTGTCGCCCAGAACGACGTGCGTCGCGTCGTCGCCGGAGACGAGATCGTGCAGCGCCGCCTTTCCCTGCGCGCCGCAGCCGAGGAGGAGCACGCGGCGGGTCATCACAAAGAGTGCTTGGATGGTCCATCGGCCACAAGGGGAGGAAGTCCCTACACATCGAGCGCATTTAACCTGATGCGCGGACGGTTCCATCGTATTTCAATTTCAGCAAGGACGCGATTGGACCGGAACGCGCCCGGATGCGATGCCATCCATCAGGGAGATGCACATGACCGCGACACTTTTTCACACCCATCACGACCTGCCGGCCAAGACGCGGGGGCAGGTCGTCGCGATTCTCAATCAGCATGTCGCCGACACGACCGACCTCTTCACGCAGGTCAAGACGGCCCACTGGAATGTGAAGGGTTCCAACTTCATCGCGCTCCATGAACTCTTCGACAAGCTCGCCGAAGAGCTCGAGGAGCACGCGGACACGCTCGCCGAACGCGCGACCGCGCTTGGCGGATACGTGCCGGGATCGCTTCGCCAGGCGGCGACCAGCACGCGCTTGCCGGACTGGCCCTCGGACGTGACCGACGGCATGGCCGTGGTTCACGCGCTCGTCGAGCGGTATGCGCAGCTCGCGAAAGCGACGCGGGCCGCCATCGAGGCGGCGACCAAGCACGACGATGCCGGCACGGCCGACCTGTTCACCGGCTTGTCGCGGGACTTGGACAAGAGCATGTGGTTCCTGGAGGCGCACGAGCAGGCTGGTCGGTGACGACGCTGACGGTCGAGGCCATGCAACGCCGGCAGCACGCGCTTGACACGGGTCAGTGAGTTCCGTTATCTATCGCGCACGATGATTCGCTCCCGCCAGACCTCCTCCTCCGCCATCGCGTGCTGTCAGGCGATGTCCATGTGCTGCATGTCGCAGCGCGGGAAGGACACGTCTGGCGGTTAGAGTATAGATCGAGCTCTAAGAACCCGAAGATCGTTTCCGACCCGCAACGGCGCTGCCGAGCGGGTCGTTGTCGTTTCAACACCCTGCTCTGCCGCGCCTCTCGGGGTCACGCATTCCACACACCACGCGAGGAGAGCAGCATGAGTACGCAGGCCAAGCGCGCATATCGGTACGAGACGTTGCAGGTCCACGCCGGCCAGCAGCCGGCGCCGGGCACCAACGCCCGCGCCGTCCCCATCTACCAGACGACGTCGTACACGTTCGATGACGCCGACCACGGCGCGCGGCTCTTCGCGCTCCAGCAGTTCGGCAACATCTACACGCGCATCATGAATCCGACGACCGACGTCTTCGAACAGCGCATCGCAGCGCTCGAAGGGGGCGTGGCGGCGGTCGCTACGGCCAGCGGGCAGGCCGCGCAGTTCCTCGCCATCAGCACGATCGCCGGCGCGGGCGACAACATCGTCAGCAGCGGCTCACTGTACGGCGGCACCTACAACCAGTTCAAGGTCGCGCTGCCGCGGCTTGGGATTCAGGTGAAGTTCGTCGATGGCGACGAGCCCGATGCCTTCTACCGCGCCATCGACGAGCGCACCAAGGCCATCTACGTCGAGACGATCGGCAATCCGCGCTTCAACGTGCCCGATTTCGAGGCGCTCGCCGCGGTCGCGCACGAGCACGGCATCCCGCTCATCGTCGACAACACGTTCGGCGCAGCCGGGTTCCTCGCGCGTCCGATCGACTTCGGCGCCGACATCGTCGTCGCCAGCGCCACCAAGTGGATCGGCGGGCACGGCACCTCAATCGGCGGCATCATCGTCGACGCCGGACGCTTCGACTGGGGGAGCGGCAAGTTCCCCGCCTTCACCGAGCCGGCACCCGGTTACCACGGCCTCAACTTCTGGGAGACGTTCGGCCCCAGGAGTCCGTTCGGGAACATCGCCTTTGCCATCCGCACGCGCGTCGAGGGGCTGCGCGACTTCGGCCCGTCGCTCTCGCCGTTCAACGCCTTTCTGTTATTGCAGGGCGTCGAAACACTCTCACTGCGGGTGCAGCGCCACGCCGACAACACGCTCGCGCTCGCCCAGTGGCTCGCACGGCACGAGGCGGTGAGCTGGGTAAGCTACCCGGGATTGGCAAGCCATCCCTCGCACGAACGCGCGAAGAAGTACCTGCGGCACGGCTTCGGCGGCGTGCTGACGTTCGGCATCAAGGGCGGGGCCGACGCCGGCAAGCGGTTCATCAACAGCGTCCGGCTCGCGAGCCACCTCGCCAATGTGGGCGACGCGAAGACGCTCGTCATTCATCCCGCCTCGACCACACACCAGCAGCTGAGCGACGCCGAACAGCGCAGCGCCGGCGTCACGTCCGACCTCATCCGTGTATCGGTCGGTATCGAGCACATCGACGACATACAGGCCGACTTCGAGGCGGCCTTCGCCGCCGCGAACGTTCCCGTGGCCGTGCCGTGAGCCAGCTTCGCGTTCTCACACTGCCGAGCGCACGACTCCAACTCGGCGCTGATCTCTCCCCCGTGCGGATCGCCTTCCGCACGTGGGGACGGCTCTCGCCGCGCGGCGACAACGCCGTCGTGGTGTGCCACGCGCTCACCGGCGACGCCGATGCCGACGCGTGGTGGTCGGGGCTTTTCGGCCCGGGGCGCGCGCTCGACCCCCGCACCGATTTCATCATCTGCGCCAACGTGCTCGGCGGCTGCTACGGGTCCACGGGCCCGACATCGGTGAACCCCGATACCGAGCGCCCGTGGGGAAGCACGTTCCCCGAGATCACGGTGCGCGATATCGTCACGGTGCAGCAGCGCCTGCTCGACGCGCTCGGAGTGCGCCGCGTGAAACTCGTCATCGGCGGATCGCTCGGCGGCATGCAGGTGCTCGAATGGGCGCTCCTCGACTCCGACCGCGTGGAGGCGATCGCGGCGATCGCCGCGCCGGGACGCCACTCGGCGTGGTCGATTGCCATCGGTGAGGCCCAGCGGCAGGCCATCGCCGCGGCCGCCGATCCGGCGGCGGGACTCGCCGTCGCGAGACAGATCGCGATGATCAGCTACCGCAGCCGCGACGCGCTGGAGCAGCGGTTCGGCCGGACCACGCACGACGACGGCCAATGGCGCGTGAGCAGCTGGCTGCGCATGCATGGCGAGCGCCTCGTGGAACGGTTCGATGCGCAGACGTACCTCACGCTCAGTCAGGCCATGGACCATCACGACGTGGCCCGCGGACGCGGCACGTACGAGGCAGTCCTCGGCAACATCGCGCACCCGGCGCTGATCGTCGGCATCGACTCCGACGTCCTGTATCCGCTCGACGAACAGGAGGAACTGTCGCGACTGCTCCCTCAGGCGCGCTTCGAAGTGCTGAGCTCCCCACACGGTCACGATGCGTTCCTCATCGAAATCGAAGCGCTGAACGACCTGGTGGTCGCATTCCGGCAATCGCTCCTGCACGCGCAGGCGGTGGCATGAGGCCGGGCGTGGTGCACGTCGTCATCGCCGGCGCGACGGGGCGCGTCGGAAGCGCACTCGTCCAGCAACTGCAGACGCAAAGCAACCTGCTCGCCCGCCAAGGCGTGCACGTGCGCCTCGACCCGTTCAAGCGCGGCGATCGATTCTCCGGCGACGCGTTCCTGCGCCGAGTGCAAGGCCGTGGCCCGCGACGCAACCTGTTCGTCGACTGCACTGCGAGCGACGACGTCGCTTCGACGTACGCAGCGCTGTTCGAGGCGGGAGTCGGTGTCGTGACGCCCAACAAACGGGCCAACGCGTCCCCCTTCGGCGCGTACCGGCATCTGCTCGACACCGCCCGGCGCTGCGGCGTGCCCTACCGCTACGAAACCACGGTGGGCGCAGCACTCCCCGTGATCGACACCCTTCGTTCGCTCGTCGAACGCGGCGATCGCGTGCACCGCATCGAAGCACTGCTCTCGGGCACCCTCTCGTACGTATTCGCCCGCATGAGCGCCGGCGCACGTTTTTCCACCGCCGTGCGCGAGGCCCACGCCCTCGGCTACAGCGAACCGCACCCCCGAGAAGACCTCGCCGGCGCCGACGTGGCGCGCAAGCTGCTGCTGCTCGCGCGCGAGGCGGGCCGCGAACTCGATGCCGACGACATCCCGCTCGAAGCGCTCGTCAGCGACTGCCTCCTGCGCGACGACGATCCCGCGAGCTTTCTCGCGCGGCTACCGGAGGCCGACGCACAATGGGACACGCGCCTGCGCGAGGCGCGCAGCTCCGGCGCGTCGCTCGCCTACGTGGCAACACTCGAGGGCGCCACCGCGCACGTGGGTGTGCGTGAGGTCGCCGACGACACTGCGCTCGCCGCCGCGCGGCCGGGCGAGAACGTAATCGTCCTCTGGACCGATCATTACGCCACGCTGCCGCTCGTCGTGCGCGGACCCGGCGCGGGGCCGGTGGTCACCGCGGCGGGGGTGCTGACGGACATCATCGGGGCGGTGCGCTCAATGAGGTAACAGCTGGCGCGCGGCGCCGATCGCCCCTCGCAACGCCTCGAAGGTCTCACCTGGATCGCCTGCGTTCGATCTCCACACCGACATACTCGAGCGCCATCGGAATCGGGACGTCGGGCTTTCGCACGCGTACGCGCACCGCGTCCACCGGGTAATCGTGCAGGAGTTTCGCCGCGATCTGCTCCGCCACAGTTTCGATCAGCTTGAGCGGCGGGCCCTCCACGATCCTCCGTACGTCGCCCATCACGGCTACGTAGTCGACGGATTTCGTCAGGTCGTCGGTGCGCCCCGCGTCACCGAGTGGCATGCTCAGGTCGATGTCGACGATGAAGCGCTGCCCGAGGCGATTCTCCTCGGGCATGACGCCGTGATAGCCATAGAACAGGAGGCCGCGCATCAGGACGCGATCATCACTCATGGATGTGTGCTCCCTCGTGTGATTGGCGCACGACCGCGTCGGCCATTCGCGCCACGCGCGTCATGGCGCGTACGTCGTGCACGCGGACCATGTCGGCGCCGAACGCGATGCCAAGCGCGACGGTCGCTGCCGTTCCCTCGAGGCGCTCCGCTGGTGCCGTAGCGGGGAGCGCAGCACCGATCATCGACTTCCGTGACGTGCCGATCAGGATGGGCCTCCCCAGCGTCTTGAGTTCGCCCAGCCGACGAAGCACTTCCAGATTTTGCGCGGAAGTCTTTCCGAAACCGAATCCCGGATCGACGATCACGTGCTCGCGTCCGAGGCCGGACTCGTCTGCGCGCTCGAGGCTCTTGTGAAGATAGGCGATGATATCCGCCATCAGGTCGTCGTACCGACACCCACGCTGATTGTGCATGGCGATGACCGGCACATTGAATTCCGCGGCGACCGATGCCATGCCGGGGTCTCCCTGCAACCCCCATTGATCGTTGATCACGCGGGCGCCAAGCGCCAGGGCGCGGCGCGCCACCGCCGCCTTGGTCGTGTCGATCGATATCGGCACCGGACACTGCGGCGCGAGCAGTTCAAGGACCGGCACGATCCGGCGCAACTCCTCGTCGGCGGAAATTGGGTCGTGCCCTGGACGGGTGGACTCGCCGCCAAGATCGATGACGTCGGCGCCCTCCTCGACCATGGCGAACGCGTGTGCGACCGCCTGCGCGGGGTCCGTGTATCGACCGCCGTCGGAAAATGAGTCCGGCGTCACGTTCAGAATGCCCATCACGAGCGTACGCTCGCGCACACCGCGAAGCCACGCATCGAGCGACAGTCGCCGTATCGCGGCGGCTCGGATAGCCTCGGCAGGAGCGTGCGTGTCGTGCATGGACGAAACATAGCGTACAAGTCCGCTTGGCCGAGCTACGTGATCGCGGCTTGTTTAGGCTCCGGAGTCACGTGCGACATATCGCCGTTTTGCACCCCGCGGGTTGATCCTCGCCGACTCGCGTTTGTGGCGAAGAAGTCGCATACTCCTGAGCCTTCTTGAGCGCTTCTCGCCCAAACTCCCACCCGCGTCGGAGAATCCGAATGTCGCACCGAGCCCCAACCGTTTCCGTTCTTCTGCTGGCGCTCGCCGTCGGCGCCTGCGCGAAAGACGACGCGCTGGTGGATGTGAAAGGATCCTGCACCGATGCCTTCAAGGCACAGGTGTGCTCGTTCGCGAGCATGAAGGGAAAGACCCTGGTCGAGGCCGGCATCGTCGTACCACTGGCGAGCATCGAGAACGCGCCGGCCGAGCAGCCGATGGCATGGCCGCCCGCCGTCGACGCCACGCTCGACCTGCCGGACGCCGTCCGCCAGCAGGGAGGCCTCACGCAACTCACCGTGTACTGGGAAGCCGGCGGGCACCCGCCGGGCGCATTCATGACGCCGCACTTCGACTTTCACTTCTATACCGTCGCGCCCTCTGAAGTGACGGCGATCGACTGCAAGGACCTGAGCAAACCGGCCGCCCTGCCGGCCGCGTTCGCCCTCCCCGACATTCCGCTGCCGCCGGAGATGGCCAAGATGACGGGCGTTCCAACGCTCGTCGGCCTCTGTGTTCCGCACATGGGAATGCACGCGATCCTCGCGACCGAGATCGAGCGCAAGGACGCGTTCAGCGGCGCCATGGTGATCGGGTACTACAAGGGAAAGCCGATCTTCTTCGAGCCGATGCTGGCGAAGGCGATGCTGCTGAAGAAGGAGTCGTTCGACCTGCCGATTCCGGACGTGCCGGGCCTCACCGGTGCGCACCCGACCAAGTTCCACGCCGAGTACAACAAGGCCCAGCAGGCGTACCGGTTTACGTTCTCAACGTTCACCCCCGCCACCTGAACGGGGACGCGCCAGCCGCGCCGCCGGGCGAGAACACACGATCAAACCACGGAGAAGAAATGCCGGACAAGAAGATAATTGCGGTATTCGGGGCCACGGGCGCAGAGGGAGGCGGCCTCGCGCGCGCCATAGCCGCGGACCGCGCCAAGATTCCCATCGGCTGAGCCCGGGAGGACGACAGATGAAGCATCACCGGAGCCGCAGAGATTTCATCAACATGTCGGGAGCCGGCATCGCCGGCGCGATCGGCGGGACATGGCTGGGCGCCGCAGCAACCGTCGAAGCACAAGGCGCCGACCGCAAGACTCAGGACGCTGATCTCGTCGTCTTCAATGCGAAGGTCTATACGGTTGAGCCCCAAGCGCCGCAGGCGGAAGCGTTCGCGGTGAAGGCCGGCCGGTTCGTCGCCGTGGGGAGCACCAAAGAAATCAGGGCGCTCATCGGCAAGGGGACTCAGGCGATCGACGCCAAGCAGATGACCGTCGTGCCCGGGTTCATCGACTGCCACAATCATGCGACGGGCAACGTGTTGCTCTACGAGGTTCTCGTCGGCAATCCGTACGTCGTCGAGTTCGTGACAATCGCGAGTATCGTCGAGAAGCTCCGCGCGAAGGCGCGCGAGACACCCACTGGCATTTGGGTCGAGGGGTATTTCTTCGACGATACCAAGGTGAAGGACAATCGCCTGATCAACGTTCACGATCTCGACGAGGTGTCGAAAGACCATCCCGTCGCGGTGCATCATCGCGGCGGTCACACGACGTTCTACAACAGCAAGGCCCTCGAGCTCGCGGGAATCGGCAGGGACACTCCCAATCCGCCCGGCGGGACGTTCGACCGCGACGCGAACGGCGAGCTGAACGGCCGGGTGACCGACCGGGCGAGTGGCGCGATCAGCAGAGTCGGCAACCGGCCGATTTTCACCGCGGAACAGCGGCAGCAGCGCGACCGCGATGCGCTGGCATTCATCTCGAAGCAGTTCGTCCGTTACGGGCTGACGAGCGTGCACCATGAGGGTGGCGACCTCTTCGCGCTGCAGCAGGTCCGCGCGCGCGGAGACCTGCTGCACCGCGTGAGCTACGAAGCGGGCGGCGCCGCGCTCGAGGGAATGATCTCCGGCGGCATCTCGAGCGGATTCGGCGACGAATGGATCCGGTTGGGTGCCACGAGCGAGCACACGGTGGACGGGTCGTTCTCGGAGCGCACGATGGCGATGAGCACGCCATACGCCGGCGTCGAGCCGCCATACAAGGGGAACATCACCGAGACTCAGGACACGCTCGATGCGTGGGTCGAGCGCGTGCATCGCGCGGGCATCCAGCTGAACTGCCACGCGAACGGCGACGTGGCGATCGACATGACGCTGACCGCGTACGAACGCGCGCAGAAACTCCACCCGCGCGCCGACGCGAGGCCGAAGATCACGCACTGCACGCTGATCAACGACGACCTGATTCGCCGCATGAAGGCACTCGGCGTCGTCCCCGCCCCGTTCACGTCGTATGCGTACTACAACGCCGACAAGTTCAGGTACTACGGCGAAGAGCTCATGAAGCGGTGCATGGCGTATCGCTCGTTCATCGACGCGGGAATCGTGGCGGCGGCCGGCTCGGACTTCAGTCCGGGCCCCTTCGACCCGCGCATGGGCATTCAGGGAATGGTGACGCGCCGCGGATGGAACGGAGAGACGTGGGGCGCGAACCAGCGGATCAGCGTGGCCGAGGCGCTGCGGGTCAACACCTTGAACGGCGCGTACAACTCACACGAGGAAGCGATCAAGGGATCGATCACACCGGGGAAACTGGCGGACTTCGTCGTGATGGCGGAGGACTTGCACACGGTGGACAAGGAGACGATCAAGGACATCGAGATCGTGCGCACGGTGGTTGGCGGGGTGACCGTGTTCCAGGCCTGACGACGACTCGGCTTCGCTGATGCTCCGCATGCGTACCTGGATCGCGAGCCTCCATCGCGGTCAGCTGCTGACGCTTCTCTCGCTGCTCGCGCTTGGCTCGTGCGGCGCGGGCATGGCGACGTTCTCCAGATGGAGCGCCGACGGAAACACCTGCGCGGCGGCGGGAGAGTTCTCCGATTCGCTCGCCGCCAACCGCAGGCGCCTCGCGGACGTCGACGAAGTGCTCGCGCGATTCGACCTGTCGAATCGGACATTGCCGGATTCCAGCTTTGCGAAGGAGAACGCCGCGCCGAACCGGCTCGAGCGGAGGATCATCGCGCTGCGGATGGAGGGCGTCACCGCACCGCAAATCGAGCGCTGGATCACGCATGACGTACGCCTGGACCCGCGACCGGCCGACGGACGGACGCAGGTTGGCGACAGCATCGGCCAGCTCGCGAAGATACATGCATACGAGAAGGACACCGCGTATGTCCACTACCTGCACGCGTCCATGCAGGTCACGTCCGACTACTGGCACGACATGACCGTGCTTCCACCGTTGGCGGCGCGCTGGGTCGCGCGGTGTTCGGCTTATCGCCGCGACATCGCCATCGGATTGCCGCTGTGGGCGCTGGTGACCGGCCTGCTGGTCGTCAGTGCGTGGCTGGCTCCCGGCACACGATAGCCCTGCCGTGGTCCGCGGCGTTCAGCGCCGCGTGGCGGTCAGCGCTCGCACGCGCGCCGCCGATGGACGAATCCCGCGGCGCAGAGCACGGCCATCTGCTTCGACAGGTTGGCCTGCGACATCCGGAGTTCGCCGAGCAGCGATGCCGCCGATCGTTCACGCTTCCGAAGCGCGTGCAACATCTCCAGCCGCGCCGGCAGCCCGCCTACTTATCAGCCTTGGCGGGCAGCTGCGGCTCGGCCACGTACGTCACCGGAATCTGACCCGTGAGCGAGCGCAGCCACGCATGAATGTCGCGTACCTGCGGCGCGGTGAGCGCCACGCCCAACTGGTAGTGTCCCATCATCACGATCGCCGAATCGAGCGAGGCCACCGATCCGTCGCTGAAGTAGGGACCGGTCTTCTCGACGTTGCGCAGCACGGGCACCTTGAACACGTACCGGTCGGCGGGCAGCTTCGTCACCGCGATCCGCCCGCTGTCGGCCGTGAGCGGCCACGGGTTCACCAAGCCCGCCTTCTCGAACATCGCTCCGCCCACGTACGCGCCCGCATGGCAGGCCGTGCACCCCGCGGCGACGAACGTCCTGGCGCCTCGCTTCTCTTGCATCGTGATCGCCGCGGTATCGCCCTTGAGGTACGCGTCCCAACGGCTCGGCGTCACCAGTCCCCGCTCGAATGCACCGATGGCGCGCCCCACGTTGTCGTAGGTGATCGGATCGGACTCACCCCGGAACGCGGCCGCGAACGCGGCGCGGTACTTCGCCGACGCCCTGAGGTGTTCCAGCACCGCGCCCGCATTCGGCATTCCCATCTCGGCCGGGTTGAGGATCGGCCCCTTGGCCTGCTCCTCCACGTTGGGGTCGCGACCGTCCCAGAACTGCGCCACCTGTCCCGCTGCGTTGTAAACGGTGTTCGCATTGCGCGAGCCCTGCTGTCCCTTGTGGCCGAAGCTCACATTGCGTCCGTCGGCGCCGTAGCCATTGAGCGCGTGGCAGGAATTGCACGACACGTCGTGCCCGTCGGACAACAGCGTCTCGTAGAACAGCGTCCGGCCGAGCGCGATCCGGGCCTCGCTGGGCGCCCCGCCGGCTGCGTCCATCCGCGCCGGCAGCGGCGCGAACATCGCCAGTTCCGCGTGAGTGGGTTCCGCGTCAAGCACCGCGGGGACGAGGCGGCCTGCGGTCGCCGCTTTGTTTGGTCGTCCGGAGTCCTGGCGGATTTCGCAGGCCGTCGCCGCGAGGACCACGGCGCCAAGAGCGATAAGGCGGATCACACGCATGGAACCTCCCTGCACTTTCATCGTGCGGTTATCTCGTACGTTAGTCCGGACGGGCCCCATGCGCAGTCAGGCGAATCACCCGCCCCTGTACAGATCGTCCCGGCGCGTCGCATGGTCGCAGAGACTTGGCCGGCGGCCGATCGCCTGCGATCCGCCGACTACTCCATCCGGTCTAGCCCCTTTTTCAGCCTTTCGGGCGATAGGCAGCCGCCGCGCACGACCCCATCATTCTTCCCACGTGGTGCGCGGGACGAATACGCGAACGCGAACGACAGGTTCGCTGCTGGTGGGGGGGCGAACTGGAAGTGCCGGCGGGATGTCTCCGCCGGCACTTCGTTTTTCTGCGAGCTGCGCCGGCCGGTCAGCCAGCCGTGCGGTCAGGCATGCACTTTCTTCCCGGAAGCGGCCGGGGCGGCCGTTGCATCAGCCACGGCGACGGGTTCCATGCCATGATGTTCGATGTGACTCTTGGCGGCCGCGTCGGCGCTCTCTTTGGCGAGGGCCGCGTGTCCGCACGCGCACTGGGCCTCGTGCGCGGCCGTCTTGTGATCGCCGGAGCCGTACGCCTTTTCGGCGGCGCGGTGATGGCGCGTGGCGCTCTCGTGATGGTATGCGGCTCGGCCGTGATGTTCCGATGAACCCTGCGACATCTGGACCTCGTGGAGCGGGTGAGTGCGACAACGCGGGACTGGTTGACGTAGTGTCGCACACCTCGCGCGAGGCGGGAATCGGCCGAACGTTGTACGCAGAATGAGGGATTACCCGGAGGAGCACCCTCGATTCGCTGGCGCGAGCTCCCCTACTCCCACCGAAAAACCCGCGACGAAACCGCGACGCAGACGACGAACACGATGGCCAGCGCAGCGACGTCTCCCATGTGCGCCGACCAGGGGTCGCCGGTCCAGATCCCCTGGAGCAGCCGCGCCGAGTGGCTCAGCGGCAACACTCGCGCGACCGCCCGCAGCACCGGCGGCAGCGACTCGATCGGCACGAACAGCCCGGAGAATGCGATCATTGGATAGAAAATGATCGCGCCGATCGGCTGCGCGAATCGCGCCGTCGGGACGATGCTCGCGATGATGAACCCGATCGAGAGAATGCTGAGCGTGCTGATCAGCAATGCGACGGTGAAGCTCACGAGAGGAATCTCGGGCCCGATGGCGAAATAGCGCCGCCCGGCCAGCACCATCGCCGCCATCGTGAGCGCGGTGAGCAACAGCTTCACCAGCACATGCGCGGTGAGGATCGTCCACGGCCGGAGCGGTGTGGCCCGCAGCCGCTTGAGGATTCCGCCCTCGCGGTAGATCGAAATGATCGTCACCAACGAGAGCACCGCGCTGATGGTGATGAGCATCGATACCAGCGTCGGGATGCCGCCGGGGCCAAGCAGGCCGTTCAGGGCGAACGATGGAGACGCCTTCGCCGACCGGCCCGCGGTCAGCCGGCCGAGCAGGACGAACGCGAGCACGGGCACGACGATCGTCCCGATCGCGCCGAGCGGCTCGCGCAGGAAGATCTTGACCTCGATCCAGGTGAGGCGCCAGAGCCCACGCAGCATGTTCATGTCATCAGTCGCGGATCGAGTGGCCAGTGAGCGTGAGGAAGACATCCTCGAGGTTCGGCAGCTCCGTCCGGAATTCGGTGACCGTGATCCGGTTCTCCGAGAGACACTGGATCACGTCCGTCACGAATCCATCGCCGGTGCCGCGAATCGTGAAGCGCGACCCCAGCCGCGCCACGGACTCGACCCGCGGAATTCGCGCGAGACACCCGTCGGCGTGCGGATCGTCCGACGAGAGCGTCACGCTGCGCTCGGGACAGTGGCGATCGACGAGCCGCCGCGGCGAGTCGATGTCGATGATCCTGCCGTGTTCGATGATCGCCACGCGATCGCACAATCGCTCGGCTTCCTCCATCAGATGCGTCGTGAGGAAGACCGTCTTTCCGCGGTCGCGAATTCCGCGCACGAGATCCCAGATCGCCCGCCGCGCCTGTGGATCGAGCCCCGTGGTCAACTCGTCGAGAAATACGACTTCGGGATCGTTGATGAGCGCGAGCGCGATGAACAGCCGCTGCTTCTGGCCGCCCGAAAGCGTCATGAACCAGGCGTTGCGTTTGTCCGCGAGCCCGAGCTGCTCCAGCAGCAGGTCACCCGTTGCCGGCTTCTTTCGGTAGAGCGAAGCCCAGAGTTGCACCGCCTCCCACACCTTGATCCGCTTCTGGAGCTGCGCCTGCTGGAGCTGCACCCCGATTCGCTCCTGCAGTTCGTACACATCGCGGAACGGATCGAGGCCGAGCACTGCGATGGAGCCACGGTCGGGCGTGCGGATCCCCTCGACGCATTCCATGGTGGTGGTCTTGCCGGCGCCGTTGGGGCCGATGAGGCCGAAGATTTCGCCGTCGCTCACGTCGAAGGAAACTTCATCCACGGCTACGGTCTTGCCGTAGGTTTTGCGGATGCCGGAAACGTGGATGACCTGTCTTCTCACTTCATGGCGATTGGCACTTCATCGGATCGCTCGCTTCGATTGGACGGGCGACGGGGACTCCCCTACGCCGCGTCAGTAGAATATCGGCCACAAATCGCGGGGCGCGCAACGTATTTTGACGATATGACAAACTCTCTCACGAGGGCTCAGGGCGGCGCGCGCGCCCTTATGGTCGCGCTGACGGCCATCGCCATTACCGCGTGCACACCAGCTGCGAAGACCGAAACCAAGCTCGCGGCGGTGGACTCGAGCCGGCAGATGCCGATGTCCATGCCGATGAACCAGTCCATGCCGATGGGTCAAATGACGGGCGGATGCCCGCTCGGCCTCAAGACGCTCTCGCTCACGCCGTCACAGAAGGCGACGTTCGATTCTGTTCGCACCGAGCATCGCGCCGTGATGCAGCGCGACATGCAGGCGGCGTTCGCCAGGGCGCGCGCGGTCCTCACCGACGCTCAGCGCGCCACATTCGACTCCGCAAGCGCGACGCACATGGCGCGGATGGCGACGATGATGAGCTCCGGCGGCGGGTGCATGGATTGAGTCCGAAGGGCGCGAACGACGGGCTCAAGAACGGCGACGAGCGACGGGTGAGCGGCGATCTAGCGAAGGGCGACGCGTGAGGTGTGAAGAGAAAGTCCTCTCCGCGCTCCTCGCCCGTCTCTCTTCCCCAAATTGCCGCTCACCCGTCGCTCGTCGCCGTTTGAATCCCGTCGCCCGTCGCCGTTTAGCGGCTATGCAAACAGCCCTTCCACCGAGAGATAGCGCTCTCCCGTATCGTAGCAGAACGTCAGCACCCGGCCGGCGTTGGGAACCTTCCGCAGGTGCTGCGCTACGGCGGACAGTGAAGCGCCCGACGAAATGCCGACGAACAGTCCCTCCTCGCGCGCGGCCCGCTGGGCGAAGGCGAACGCGTCCTCTTCGGACACGGCTATCGTACCGTCGAGCGTGGCTTTGTGCAGGTTCGCCGGAATGAAACCGGTGCCGATGCCCTGAAGCTTGTGCGGCTCATGCGTGCCGCCGGCGATCACGGTCGACTTGGCCGGCTCCACCGCGAACGTCTTCATCTTCGGCCATTTCTTCTTGAGCACTTCGCTCACACCCGTGATATGTCCGCCGGTGCCGACGCCGGTGATCAGCACGTCGATCCCCTCGGGAAAGTCGTGCAGGATTTCCTCGGCCGTAGTGCGCGCGTGCACTTCGATGTTCGCGGGATTCTCGAATTGCTGCGGCATCCACGCGCCCGGCGTCGCCGACACGATTTCCGCGGCCTTTGCGATCGAGGCCTTGATCCCCTCGGCCCGCGGCGTCAGCACCAACTCGGCGCCGTACGCGGTCATCCCGCGGCGGCGCTCGACCGACATCGAGTCGGGCATCACGAGAATGCAGCGGTATCCTTTCACCGCCGCGACCATCGCCAGGCCGATCCCCGTGTTGCCGGACGTCGGCTCGACGATGGTGGAACCGGGCTTGAGGATGCCGCGGCGTTCGGCGTCTTCAATCATCGCCACCGCGATGCGATCCTTGATGCTTGCGCCGGGATTGGCGCGTTCGAGCTTGACCCACACTTCGGCGCCGGGCGCGTCGGTGGCATAGAGCCGGTTGAGCCGGATGTGCGGTGTGTTGCCGATGGTGCCGAGAATGTTGTGAAATCGCATGGCTGGCTGGGTCCTCTCGAATGACGTTCAATGCGCCGCGGAACACTGGCTCGCAATTGATGAATCGCGGGCCTTTCATAATTACACTCCCACCCTCCAGCCTGTCACATCCTCCCGCGCTCGCCGTCGCATCGGCTCGACCATAGCTTACCGTAGCCGCACCCCCGGAGCCGACAAGATGAACGCCCGCCCTGCCGTAACGCTCGCCGCGCTGCTCGCCATCGCCGGCTGCATCCACGCATCGCGCGCCATGCGGCCGGCGCTCTCGCCCAACGCCCGCGCCCTCCGCTTCGCGAAACTCGTGGACGGCGACGGCCGCGTTACACAGGACGCGACCATCATCGTCGACGGCGACCGCATCGTGAGCGTCGGGTCCGGCGACGGCGCCGTGCCGAGCGGCGTCGCGGTCGTCGACCTGCACAGATACACCGCGATACCGGGCATGATCGACGTGCACACCCACATGACCTACTGGTGGGATCACGCCCCGGGCACCAAGCCCTTCGGTCCCGGCGGCACGCGGAGGACTCCCTCCGAAGTCGCGACCGTCGCGATGGCGAACGCGCGCCTCACTCTCGAGACCGGCGTCACCACCGTCCGCGACCTCGGCGCGTCGGGCTACGCCGACATCCTGATGCGCGATCGCATCAATCGCGGCGAGGCCGTGGGCCCGCGAATGTTTGTTGCAGGATACGGGCTCTCGAAATCGGTTCCCCGCCCCAACGCCGCCCCTCCGGCTTCCGCGCTTCCGGCTTCCGGCTCCCCCGCATGGCTCCGCGGCCGAATCACGGCGCTCGCCGACATCCCGCTCGCCGTGAAGACCCAGGCCGACAGCGGCGCCGACGTCATCAAGATGTACGGCTCCACCGGCACGGGCGCCGATACGAGCACCACGCAGACCTTCAGCTACGAAGAGATGAAGGCCGCGGTCGACGCCGCCCACGCGCTCGGCAAGCGCATCGCCATCCACTCATATGGAGCGAACGGCGGCCGCGACGCCGTACGCGCCGGCACGAACACGCTCGAGCACGCAGTCGATCTCGACGATGCCACCCTCGCGCAGATGGCGCGGCAGGGCACCTTCTACGTGCCGACCATCGATCACAACCGCTACTATGCCGACTACCGCGCCGACTATGGCTACACCGACGAGCAGGCGCGCGGCCTCGACGCGTATCGCGCGCGCAACCTCGAGACCGCACGCCGCGCCATCAAGGCCGGCGTGAAACTCGCGATGGGCTCCGACGCCGTGCACATGATGTTCGGCCAGAACACGCGCGAGCTCGGGTTCCTCGTGCAGGCCGGCATGACGCCGCTCGACGCGCTCAGGGCGGCGACGGTGAACGGCGCCGAAGTCCTCGGCCTCGCCGACCGCATCGGCCGCGTCGCGCCGGGCTACTTCGCCGACATCGTCGCCGTCGACGGCGATCCTGCAACGGACATCAACGCCGTGGTGAGCGGCGTGAGGTGGGTGATGAAGGGCGGCGCGGTCGTCGTCGACAAGCGTCCGGCGCCCTGACGCGCCGTTCGCCCTTGGCCGGCGATTCCCTAACGGTCCGCACAGAGACAACAACTGCTTTTCCACGGATTCGGCGGATGCAGCGGATACGACAAAGGCCTTCTTGGGAACAACAAAAAAAGCTCTCGCGTAGATCCGAGGTCATCCGTGACATCCGTGGAAGGCTTTACCTGCTTTTCCACGGATTCCGCGGATGCAGCGGATACGACAAGGGCCTTCTCGGGAACAACAAAAAAACTCTCGCGTAGATCCGCGGTCATCCGTGAAATCCGTGGAAGGCTTTACCTGCTTTTCCACGGATTCCGCGGATGCAGCGGATACGACAAGAGCCTTCT
>PMYN01000032.1 GCA_003171215.1 Gemmatimonadota bacterium
GTTCAGGGGTGGGTGGCGAGACCAGTGGGGAGTGGTGAGGGTGAGTGGGAAGTGGGGAGAACAGAGTGGGGAGCGGGGAGATCGAAGTAGTGGTGAGACACGAGACCCGCGGAGAAGTAGCGAGGCCTCCTCACTCGTCCCTCGCCACTCGGTTCTCCCTACTTCCCACTCACCCTCGCCACTCCCTACTGGTCTCGCCACTCCCCCTATTCTCACCACTCACTCCTCGCCCCTCCTCCCAAAATCCTCTACTATCTTCCCCTGATGTCTCCATCCTCTCCCCCAACCGCCGGCCGCGTCGCCGTTCACGTGCACGACGGCATCGCCACCTTGGCCTTCCATCACCCCAAGGGCAACTCGCTCCCGGGCACGCTGCTCACGCGGCTCGCCCGTGAAATATCGGCCCTCGGAACGAACCGCGACGCTCGCGTGATCGTCCTGCGCAGCGAAGGCAGCGGCCCGTTCTGCGCCGGCGCGTCGTTCGACGAGCTCACCTCCATCTCGACCCCCGAGGCGGGGAAAACATTCTTCAGCGGCTTCTCCCGCGTGATCCTCGCGATGATCCGCGTGCCGCAGTTCGTGCTCGTGCGCGTGCAGGGCAATGCCGCCGGCGGCGCGGTGGGGCTCGTCGCCGCGTCGGACTACAGCTTCGCGGTGCGCTCGGCGCCGGCGCGGCTGAGCGAACTCGCGATCGGCATCGGTCCGTTCGTGGTGGGTCCGTGCATCGAGCGGAAGATCGGGCTCGCTGCGTACAGCACGATGACCGTCGACGCCGACTGGCACGACGCCGAGTGGTGCGAACGCCACGGCCTCTACTCGCGGCTGTTCGACACCGTTGCGGAAATGGATGCCGCCGTCGACGCACGCGCGACTGCACTCGCCGCCTCGAATCCCGAGGCGATGGCGAAGCTCAAGAAGATCTTCTGGGCCGGAACGGAAAACTGGGACCAATTGCTGGCCGAGCGCGCCGCGATGAGCGGCACGCTCGTGCTGTCCGACTTCACGCGAAACGCGATCGCGCGTTTCAAGGCGAAATAGGCTTCGGCGCGACAAGGCACGCGAGAAAGCACACGCGAAGGCGCGCGACGGCGCGCGATAAGTCGAAGGGGAAACACCGACACGGGTGTACGTCGAACCGGGAATTGCGAAGCGCCTTCTTTTAAGTACCGAGTTTTGGCGAAGCCAGCGGCAAGTGATCTGCCGCACACCGCTCAACGTTGGAAGCGCACGAGACGTTTTTCAGGGATTGGGGCCGGACTGCAACAGACCGCGCACGGCGGATAGCTTTCGTTCGCCTCACTAAATTTATTTTTTCGAACCTGAACCGACGTCTGCAATGCGCATAGCAGTCCCGCGGGAACGAGCGCCGCGCGAGTCGCGTGTCGCGCTCGTGCCCGAGAGTATCGCAAAACTGATCAAGGCCGGCGCCACCGTAACGGTCGAACACGATGCAGGGCTCGCGGCCGGATTTCCCGACGCCCAGTACACCACCTCCGGCGCGACCATCGCCGCCGACGGCTCCGCCGCACTGGCGGGCGCCGATCTGGTTTGCCGAGTGCAGCCGCCGTCGTCCGCCGACGTTGCTCAGCTTCCCGACGGCTGCGCCGTGGTGAGCTACTGGCAGCCGGGCGGAACTCCGGACGTTCTCGCCGCACTCGAGTCGAGACACGTTCGCGTCCTCGCCCTCGAGCGTGTCCCGCGCATCACGCGCGCACAGTCGATGGACGTCCTCTCGTCACAGGCGACGGTCTCGGGCTACAAGGCGGTGCTCCTCGGCGCCTCCGCGCTGCCGAAGATGCTGCCGATGCTGACCACCGCCGCCGGCACGCTCGCGCCGGCACGCGTGTTCGTGATCGGTGCCGGCGTGGCCGGCCTGCAGGCGATCGCGACGGCGCGCCGCCTCGGCGCCGTGGTCAGTGCCTTCGACGTGCGCGCCGCGGTTCAGGAGCAGATTCAGTCGCTCGGCGCGACACCGCTGAAGATCGACCTCGGCGGCGACGCGGAAGGCACGGGCGGTTACGCCAAGGCGCAATCCGAAGATCAGGCGCGCCTCACGCAGGAAGGCATCGCCAAGCACATCGCCGGCATCGACCTCATCATCACTACCGCTGCAATTCCGGGCAAGCGCGCGCCGGTCCTGATCACCGCGGCCGCGGTCCGCGGCATGAAGACCGGGTCCGTGATCGTCGATCTTGCCGCCGAGACCGGCGGCAACTGCGAGCTCACCAAGGCCGGCGAGACCGTGGACGCCGGCGGCGTGCAGATCATCGGACCGCTCGGCCTGCCCAGCACGGCCGCGTTCCACGCCTCGCAGATGCTGAGCCGCAACATCCTCACGTTCATCACGCACGTCACGAAAGACGGCGCGCTGAACATCGACGCCTCCGACGAAATCACCGGAGCTATGCTGGTAAAGCCATGATCCAGATCTTCCAGCTCTACGTCTTCATCCTCGCCGGCTTCGTCGGCTTCATCATCATCCAGCGCGTGCCGCCGTTGCTGCACACGCCGCTGATGTCGGCGACCAACGCCATCTCGGGCATCTCGCTGGTGGGCGCGATCGTCGCCGCGGGCGGACAGTACGGCCGGCTCTCGACGATCCTCGGGTTCGTCGCGGTGGTTTGCGCGATGACCAACGTCACGGCCGGCTTCCTGATCACCGACCGCATGCTTGCGATGTTCAAGGGCCAGGTGAAGAAGCCGGAAGCCCGGAAGCCGGAAGCCGGAAGACCGGAGCCCGCCAAGTGAACGAGCTCGGCACGCGCGACCTGATCATCCAGGCATCGTACCTCGCGGCATCGGTCCTGTTCATCCTCGGACTGCGTTCGCTCACCAAGCCTCCGCAGGCCCGGCTCGGCATGCAGCAGGCGGCGATGGGCATGTTGTTCGCCGTCATCGGCACGCTGCTGAACTCGAACATCCTCACGTATCAGTGGATCCTCATCGGACTCGTCGTCGGCGGCATGATCGGCTACCCGATGGCGATGAAGATCAAGATGACCGCGATGCCGCAGTTCATCGCGTTCTCGCACGCGTTCGGCGCGATCGCGGCGACGCTCGTGGGCGTGGTCGAGTATCGCGTGCGCAGCGGTGCGACCGGAGATGAAGGCTTGTCGCACGGTCTCGCCGCGGCGGTCGGACTCGAGGTGCTGTTCGGCGCGCTGACCGTCACCGGTTCGTTCATGGCGTTCGGCAAGCTGCAGGAACTCATCACGGGCAGGCCCATCACGTTCAAGGGACAGAACGCGGTCAACCTGCTGATGATCGCCGTCGCGTTCGGCGCGCTGGGCATGCTCATCGTGAACCCGATGAACGGCGCCGCCTTCTATACGGTGCTCGGCCTCGCGTTTTTGCTCGGCATTTCGATGGTGCTGCCGATCGGCGGCGGCGACATGCCGGTGGTGATCTCGCTNNTGGAGGGCGCGGGCGGATTCATCCTCTCGCTCATGATGTCGAAGGCGATGAATCGCTCGTTCGGCAACATCATCTTCGGTGCGTTCGGCGCGGCACCCTCGGCCAAGGCGGCCGTGAAGGGAGAGGCAAAGGAGCCCAAGAGCATCACGCCCGAGGACGCCGCCGTGCAGCTCGCCTACGCGAGTTCGGTGGTGATCATTCCGGGTTACGGCATGGCGGTGGCGCAGGCGCAGCACGTGTGCCGCGAGCTGATGGAGCTGATCGAGAAGAAGGGCGGCGAGGTGAAGTACGCGATCCATCCCGTCGCGGGGCGCATGCCGGGGCACCTGAACGTCATCCTGTCCGAGGCGGGAATCGATTACGGGGCGCTGCTGACCGACGTGGACGACGCGAACCGCGTCATTGCGTCGGCCGACGTCGTGATAGTCATCGGCGCGAACGACATCGTGAACCCGGACGCGGAAGAGGACAAGTCGAGCCCGCTGTACGGGATGCCGATCTTCCGGCCGTGGACGGCGAAGGCGGTGTTCGTAATCAAGCGCGGGAAAGGCACCGGGTTCTCGGGTGTCGAGAATCCGCTGTTCACGCGCGACAACACGCTCATGCTCTACGGTGATGCGAAGGGCGTGCTGGGATCGCTCGTCAAGGAGATCAAGGCGCTGGACGAAGGGCACTAACTGCAAACTGCTTTTCCACGGATTTCGCGGATGTAGCGGATAGACAACTGTTAAGGCAAAAAGACTTTTGGGGGAACTGCAACTGCTTGGCTGTTGCTGTTCCCCCAAGTTTTTTGTGGTTGCCTATCCGCGGTCATCCGTGAAATCCGTGGAAATGAGCTTCACCCGATTTCGTGGA
>PMYN01000046.1 GCA_003171215.1 Gemmatimonadota bacterium
AGCGGATACGACAAGAGCCTTCTTGGGAACAACACAGAAGAGTCCTCGCGGATATCCGCGAGGACTCTTCTGTGAATTCCGTGGAGCGGTTCTTATGCTCCGGCCTGAAGCTCAGGAGCCTTACGGCACGATGTTCTTGTTCTCGCCGAGCACGTACTTCGCGAACCACTCGTACTCGCGCGTCATCTTGTCGAGCTGGTGGCGCGGCTCCTGCAGGCCGTGCGGCTCGCGCGGGAAGAAGACGAGCTCGACCGGCACGTTGTTCTTCTTGAGGCCGAGGTAGAGTTCCTGCGACTGGCCGATGGGCACTCGCTGGTCGGCCTGCCCATGCTCGATCAGCGTCGGCGTCCTGGCCTGCTTGATGTACGTCATCGCCGACCGCGCGGTGTACTGCGCGGCGTCGTTCCACGGCTCGGCTTCGAAATATCCGTCGATGGTGCGCGGGATGTCGTTGGTGCCGTACATCGACGCCATGTCGGTGAGGCCGGCTCCGACCATCACCGCCTTGAAGCGGTTGGTCTGCGTGAGCGTCCAGGCCGTCATGTAGCCACCGTAACTCCAGCCGCTCTGCGCGAGCTTCGTGGAGTCGGCGATCCCCTTCGCGACGAGGTTGTCGATGCCGGTCTGGATGTCGCGATAATCGCCGGCGCCCCAGTCCTTGATGTTCGCGCGGAGGAACTTCTCGCCGTAACTCGACGAGCCGCGCGGATTCGGGAAGAACACCGCCCATCCCCGCCCCGCCCACACGTGCGCTGCGTCGGTCCAGCCACCAGGGAAGTTCTCCATCCACGAGCCGGCGGGCCCGCCGTGAATCTCGGCCACCATTGGATAGCGCTTGCCGGGCTGGTAATCCACGGGATAAACGAGGATTCCCTCGATCTCCATGCCATCTGTGGATTTCCAGTGCACGATTTCGCTCTTGCCGAGCGTGAGCGAGCGGAGCTGCGGATTGTGGTCGGTGACGCGCGTCGGAGAGGTCGCGTTGGCGACCGTCGCGACGTGGACATCGGCCGCGTGCTGGACATCCTGGAAGGTCGCTGCGAACGAGGAGCAATCGCGCGAGAAGGTCGCGTTCGACATCACGCCCTTCGCCGCCGTGAGCTGCTTCGGCGTGCCGCCGACGCTCGCGACCGAGAAGAGCTGCGTCGTCGTGCGCACGGGGGAGGTGAAGTAGATCGTCGCGCCATCGCTCGACCAGGTCGCGGCGCCGGGCTGGTAGAGGAAGCCCGGAGCGACCATCCGCGGCGTGCCGCCGTCGGCGCCGACGACGGCGAGCTGCAGCAGCCCGACGGCGGTCGGCTTGCCGGGCCGCGTGAGGTACGCGATCGACCTGCCGTCGGGCGACCAGCGCGGCGCCGCGTCGGGGCCCTCGTTCTCGACGAGTTTCTTTGGTGTGCCGCCTTCGCTCGCGACGGTCCAGATGTCGCTCACCGTGCCGTCGTCGGCCTTGGGCGTGGGGTTCGCGACGTAGGCGATGCGCGATCCATCGGGGGACCACTCCGGATCGCTGACTTGAAAGGCGCCGTTGACGACGATCGTGACCTTCTTCGTCGCCACGTCGATCGTCGAGAGCTGAGTGAAGCGGAACTGCTGGTCGATCACGACTGCGTCGTCCTTGTCCTTCTGCTTCTTCTCTTCGTCGGCCGTGAGGTCGCGCTGCGCGACGAAGGCGATGCGCTTGCCGTCGGGCGACCATTGGAAGGAGCCGATGCCGCTCTTGGAGCTGGTGAGCGCATCTGCTTCACCGCCGGTGGGTGAGATGAGATAGATCTGCGGCTTCTCATCGCGCGCCGAGATGAAGGCGATCCATTTGCCGTCGGGCGACCAGCGCGGCGACGTGTCGGCCTTCTTGCTGGTGGTGAGGCGCACCGGATCGCCGCCGGACGCGGCAACTATATAGATGTCCGGATCTGCGGCGTCGGCCGTCATGTCGGCGTGCGAGACGACGTACGCCACCCACCGGCCGTCGGGTGAGAGCTGCGGATCGGACACCGCTTTGAGCGCGATGACGTCGTCGAAGGTCATCCGCTTGGCGCCCTGCGCGCGAGCGGACAGGGCCGCGAACGAGAGTGCCGCGGCGATGGCGAAGCGCGAGAACGGGCGAAGATGTCGCATTGGCGAAGCACCGGAGAAGGGTGACCGGATCCCTGAGACACCGGTGAAGTTACGGTCGTCAGCGTCCAAACGTTACCACGCGAGACGCCAGGCATTTCGTGGCGCGGCGTGAGTGCGCGGCGTGNNGAGTGCGCGGCGTGAGTGCGCGGTCCGTCGGTCCCTCGGCTCGGCATATTGAAATGATGGACTCCTCATCCTCGGCGGTTGGCGGCCGATATGTCATCCGCCGGGAACTCGGCCGCGGTGCCGCCGCGACCGTGTTCTTGGCTGACGACACGCGCATGGGAGAGGTGGTCGCACTCAAGCTGCTCCGGCGCGAGCTCGTGGATTCCGTTGGTGCGGAGCGGTTCCATCGGGAGATCGGGATCGTCGCTCAGCTACGGCATCCAAACATCGTCCCCATTCTCGACTCGGGAGAGATCGACGGCACGCCGTTCTTCACGATGCCGTATCTCGAGGACGGAACACTCGCGGCAAAGCCTGACGGCAGGGAGGTACCGATATCCATCCACGTGAGAAACGACGTTGGAGCGGAGCCGCCGTCGCGCACCGTAGCCGGAATCGTCACCGGGAAGGCTGGTGCTCCGCCCGTCGAATCGGAGCGTCCCTCGTTCACGGCCATATAGAAATGGCCGTTCCGCGTCGAGTTCGTGACGATGGTGCCGGGAGCGTACAACGTGTGCGGCTGCCACGCGTCTCCCGGCGCCGGCCCTATGTAGATCGTGTTGACAGAGAGAGTCGGTCTCACGTCGCCGCCAAGTGCGATTGGCCAGCGAAGATAGAAGACAGAGGGCCGTCGCGTCGGCTGGTCCTTGCCTACCTGTCGCGCGTTCTGAGGTGTAATGCTCCCCGTGCTGATGCTCGGTCGGACCGGCGATGGATTCCGTGGACTGCCGGCTTGAGTCGTGACGTTGAGGTGCAGGACAGCCATGGACGCGATATTGGGCGTCGAGTCGCCCCCCGCCCGGCTATCGATCGCGACAGCGAGGATCCCGCGCTCCAGGAGCGGGTGCTTCGCGTCCAGGACTGTGCAAGGCGACCTCTTCTTCTTCTCCCATGATGCCCCTATCCGTGAATCCCCGTCGGTTTCCGGGAAGTCGGTCGGTTCGAGTGTGAACGGTTGTGACGCGCTGTTGGTGGGCACCAAGCGATAGCACAGGAGAACGAGCCCCGGGTCGTTGGGCATCGCTGTGCTCCAATCGCCGTATGCGTACGACAATCCGGCGAGAGACGCAGGTGTCGGCTTCGCTGGCCCCGGCTGCGGGTGGATGCTTGACGCGATAACCGTCGTGGAGACGAGCGCCCTCGTGAGCTTGCGAACGAGTGTCATACCGCCGCTCCGGCCTGCGTGATCGTCGAGACGAACGTGCGGCGGGTCATCCGCACGTCCATGAAGAGTCGCGCTGCGTCTCTCACACCTGCTCCCTTTCCGTCAATCGGTCAGTACCTCCAGGAAGTGAGATCCGCGCTGCTCGGCGCCGTCTTGAGGATCCGGCTCTCGAAGCTCTTGAACCAGTATTGCGTGTCGTGGCCGCTCCAGCAGTGCGGCTGCCGGTTGCCATACTCCACCACGGCATCAGCGGGCGGGTTGGTCGCCTTCTTCAGGAAGTCCTCCATCAGGTACACGGCATTGTTCAGATGCCACGTGTCCATCTCTCCCACATAGATGTGCAGCTTCCCCTGGAGCTTGGGGCCGAGCTTCGCCCAGTCGCGCTCGACGATGTAGCGCAGGTCGTAATGCTCGCGCCAGTACTCGGCCACCTTGTGGTCGATGACGCCCGTCATCGGATCCCAGATCGGCTGCGGATAGCCGTCTTTCCCCACCGGGCTGTACACCGCCTGCCAGATGTTCCACTGATCGCCTGACCTTCCATTGGTGCCGAGCACGTACTCCCAGTGGACGTCCTCCTCAGTGACCGACTCGAGATGGTCGAGGACGCTTCGACCGTCCGGGTGCGGCGTCTTCTTCCAGTCGCTGTTGATGTAAAACGCGTTCTTCTCGTCGTAGATGTTGATGACCTCGAATTCGCGGAAGTCGACCGCATCCGGGCAGGCGGCCCACGCGCCGTTGTAATCGTCGGGGTAGAAGATCTGTGTCGCGAGCGTCTCCCAGCCGCCCGTCGATCCGCCGAACATGCCGCGCGCCCATCCTTGGCCGACGCCGCGGTAACGTTTCTCGAGATACGGGAGCAGCTCGTGGTTGATCGCGTCGCCGTACGGGCCGACGTTCTCCGAGTTCACCGCGTACGAGTCGTCGTAATACGGATTGGCGTGCTGGATGATGACCATCAGCATCCGCGGGAAGCCGGGGCCGGTCCAGTCTCTGTAGAACTGGTAGGGGCTTTCGGCGTTGCCTCTTCCCCGCCCTCCGCCGCCTCCCGCCGCGGGCGGCGTCTCGCTGAAGCCGCGGAAGTCGTTCGCGAAATGCCCGTGGTTGATCATCAGCGGGTAGCGCGCGACGGGGTGCTCGTCGAATCCCTCGGGTAGCAGGACGATCGCGCCGAGGTACATCGGCCGGCCCCAGAACTTCGTGAGCACCTCGCTCTGGATGCGGACGTGCTTGATGTACTTGGTGTCGTTCGGCTCGGGGATGGGCGGAATCACCTGGTCGAGCGAGAGGCGGATCGTCGCATTGCCTGCCGGCTCCACGTGCACCTTCACGGGCGCGTTGTAGAAGTTGCCCGGAGAGCGGTTCCACTTCTGCCCCTCGCCCTGGTCCATGTGCAGCTTGACCGTGTGCCCGTCGGACCGGTGGAACGTCTCGTAGCGATTGAGGACGGCTTGTACCCAGTAGTCGCCCGCTGGAATATCGCCGATGCCGGCGAGCGGGTATCCGAACACCTTGCCGTCGACGATCGCATCCTGACCGGGCTTGAGTCCGTTCACGTCGATGCCGAACGCGAGCTGCGTGTCCGCCCGGTACACGTTGTTCTCGAACCGCGGCTCCGCGCGATCGTTGTTCGAGATCACGAGGATGATCCGCCCGTCGAGCGGCTGCTTACTGAGCGACGCCGGAAAGGAGATGGCGAACTTGAGGCGAGTCGCAGCAGGCGGCGACGCTTGTCCGGTGGCCCGGCGCGGGGCCGCGAGGCTGCCTGCGAGGATTGAGCAGCCGATGATCACGGCGCTCCCGACGCGACCCGAGATTCCGACGTTCATATGCCATCCCTCTGCCGTTATGAATTGCGTGTCCGGCTCACGCTGCATGTACGCGCGAAAAACGGCCTCCGTCAAGCGCGCGCAGAGGACGCGCAGGGTGTCCGCAGGCCGGCTCACCAGCTTCACCGAATCCGAACGTCCCGGCGCCGCATGGCGTAATACTTCATAACGCCCTCTCACGTGGAGCCCCCATGCGCCGTTCCGCGCTCGCCCTTTCCGCCGCCCTCGCACTCATGGCCAGCGCCGCGATGGCGCAGGAGAAGGAGGACCGCACCCTCCTCACCTGGGAACAGATGCGCGCGATCATCATGGAGGCATCAGGCGAACGCGCCATGCACCACGTGCTCGAATTCGTGCCGTACCAGCGCGTGCGCCCGGCGTCCGAATACACCACTGGCCCGTTCCGCGAAAGCAGAATGACTGCGGACTTCGGGAAAGAGTACGGTTTTTCGACCGTCGAGATCGAATCATTTCCCGGGGGGACGCTCTGGCAGCCGTCGAAGGGACAGCTATGGACGTCGGAGAAGCTCGGTCCCCGCAAGCTCTTCGATATCTACGACACGCCGGTGGCACTCGGCGGCAACACGCCCACGGGCGACGTCTCCGGTGAACTCGTCGACATAGGCAACGGCGGCCGCGCCGAAGACTATGCCGGGAAGGACGTGAAGGGAAAGGTCGTGATGGGGAGTGCCGGCCTGAACGCGCTGCAACGGCTCGCCGTGTTCGAGCGGGGCGCGGTGGGCGTGCTGAGCTGGAACTCGATGCGGCCGATCCAGCAGCCCGACATCATGATTTCGTCATCGATCGCCGCCGCGAACCCCGGCGGAGGAAGCCCCGGCTTCGGCTGGATGGTCACGACGCGCACCGCGCACGATCTCTCCGTCCGCGTCGAGAGGGGCGAGAAGGTGACGATCCGTTCGGTGGTCGAAGCGCAGACGTATCCCGGGCGCCAGGAGGTGAGCCACCTGACGATCGCCGGCGACGGCAGCACCAACCAGGACGTGATCGTCTCCGGGCACATCTATGAGGGGTTGATCAAGCAGGGCGCGAACGACGACAACTCCGGCGCGGCGCACATTCTCGAGATGGGGCGGGCGTACATCCAGTTGGTGAAGGAGGGCAAGCTCCCCAGGCCGAAGCGGACTATTCATTTCCTGTTCGTGCAGGAGATCAGCGGCACGAACGCGTGGCTCAACGCCCATCCCGACATCGCGAAGCGCATCATCGCCGATCTCAACTACGACATGGAAGGGCTGCGGCTGAGCACCGGCGGGGCGCAATGGCTCCTCATGCGCACTCCCGATTCTTTTCCGACATTCCTAAACGACATCTGCCAGAACTTTCTCGAGTTCGTCGCCGAGATCACGCGCGAACGCGTGCGCTACCGCGCCAACGGCTATGCGCCGGCGCTCGATGTCCTCTCGCCCAACGGCAGCCGCGACCCGTTCAACATCAAGGTCGACAAGTACTACGGCTCGAGCGACCACGCGACGTACATGCAGCACGGGATTCCGGCGATCATCTTCAATACCTGGCCGGATCCATTTTATCACTCGTCGCAAGACACGCCCGACAAGCTCGACGCGACGCAGTTCAAGCGCGCCGCCGTGGTGAGCATCGGCGCAATGACAGTCCTCGCCACCGCGGATGACCCGATGGCCGTGCGCGTGGCGGCCGACGTGCTTGGCAGAGGCGCAGAGCGAATGACCGCGAACCAGCGCAAGGGACTTGGATACATCGGCGACGTCACCAGCGCGTCACTGCTCGCGCAGGCCTATACCGACGCGAAGGCGGCCGTGCGTCACCAGGCGAACATCGAGAAGGCGGTGGTGAAATCGGCGAGCGTGCTGTTCGCGAATCCGGCGGAGGCAGAGAAGCTGCTGGCGGCGACGTACGAGCCATTGATCGAAGCGCGGGCCGCGGAGCTGACGGCAGAGGTGAAGGCAACGTACGCGCTCTCGGCGGCGACGTGGAAGATTCCGGCGGTCGAGCCCGTGCCGTCGGATCTCGAGAAGCAGGCCTCACGGACGATCGTCGAGCGGATTGCGCCGGCCGGTGGCGCGGGCGGCGGGAGGGGTGGTGCCGGGGGTGGTGCCGGG
>PMYN01000014.1:0-297 GCA_003171215.1 Gemmatimonadota bacterium
GCCCGAGGAGGGACGGCTGTCCGCGGGCGTCGCACCCTGGACCGTCGTCGGCACGATCTCGACCGGCTGCGACGGCGTCGGCGTAATCTCGATTTTCGTGCTGATGCCGCGCGTGATGCGCGACGCGCGCGGCGTGGGCGCGTCGAGGTCGATGAAGACCAGGTCGTCGCTCTTGGCGCGCTTGCCCGATTCCGCCGATTTCGCCTGGGCGTTCGGGTCGATCGCCTTCATGCGGTCGAACGTGGCCTCCGCCTCCGCGGCGCGCCCGGCGCCATCGTAGCGCGCATAGAGCAGCTG
>PMYN01000014.1:465-1521 GCA_003171215.1 Gemmatimonadota bacterium
TAGACGGTCGCGCGTCCGGGCGACGTGCGCAGGATCTTGTTGCAGAGCGCGATGGCGTTGTTGAAGAACCCGCCCTCGGCGTAGAGGTCGACCGCGCGCTCGTACAGCGTGACGGCGTCGGGCGTGTTGCCCTGCCGCACGAGCAGGTCGCCGACACGATTGTACAGGCCGACGTCGATGTTGTCGTCGCGGCCGGCATCGAAGATGTCGAGGATCTCCCGGTACGCCGCGATGGCCTTGTCGAGCTGTTTTTTCTGCTCGAAATCGGCGGCCTTTTTTCTCAGCGTAGCGACGTTAACCATTGTGCCGAAAGCTACGCCGTGCGCCCTAGCCGTGACAAGCGTTCCCGCGCGCCCAGGAACGACGGCACCGCTGGTCTCCGTACCAATACGGGAGCTCGCGGATGTCGCCGATGTCGAAGAGGGCGAGATCGGCCGAGAAACCGGGGCTCAGCTGGCCTGTTTCGGCGGCCAGGCCGAGTGCCGCGGCGCCATTCGTGGTGGCCGCAATCAGGGCCTCCGCGACCGACAGGTGGAGCCCGCTCACCGCGAGCGTGAGCATCAGCGGGAAGTTCACCGTGGGCGAGGTGCCGGGATTGAAATCGGTGGCGAGGGCAATTGCGGCGCCCGCGGCGATCAGGGCACGGGCTGGTGCCTGCTTCGATCTTCCGAGGAACAGCATGGTGCCCGGCAAGAGCGTCGCCACGGTCTGGCTGGCGGCGAGGGCCTTGATGCCGGCGTCGGAGATCGCGGCGAGATGGTCGGCGCTGGTCGCTCCGAGTTCGGCCGCGAGCTCGGCGGCTCCACCCGGTTCGAGTTCGTCGGCGTGGAGCTTGAGCGCCAGGCCGTGCGCGCGGGCGGCGCCGAGGATCTTCCGGGATTCGTCGAGCGTGTAGACGCCGGGCTCGCAGAAGATGTCGGCGAAGCTCGCCAGCTTCTCGAGCGCCACGCGCGGGATCATCTCGTCCACGATCAGCGCGATGTACTCCTGGCGCGTGCGCGGCTTCGCGCGGTACTCGAGGGGAATCTCGTGCGCGCCGAGGAACGTCGGGACGAT
>PMYN01000014.1:1644-5371 GCA_003171215.1 Gemmatimonadota bacterium
TCCTCGAATCGCGGCTTGCCGAAGATGCCGTGGGTGTGCGAATCGACGAGGCCCGGCGTGAGGACGCCGCGCTCGCAGTCGATGCGCGCGGCGGACGGATGTGCGCGCTCGAGCTGGTCTTGCGGGCCGACAGCGACGATGCGTTCGCCTTCGGTTGCGACGGCCGCGTGCGTGAGGATGCCGGCGTCGTTCAACTCGGCTGCGCGGCGGGCGCGCGGGGGGCCGGAGCAGGTGACGACCTGGGACGCGTTGACGAAGAGAGTCTGCGCTGGCATCTGAGTCGAATCTATGTGGCGAAGAGCGATGGGGGATGGGCTCAACAACGGCGACGGGTGAGGGGGCTCAACAACGGCGACGGGTGACGGGTGAGCGGCGACTTGGCGACGAGTGAGGGGCAACGCGGAAAGCGAACGACATGCGTGCAAGCATTTGGTGACGCGATGAGGTTGCCGGATGTGCAGCTTGCCTCGCATGAAGAACGACTGCACCGACGAGGCGCTGTTGGAGTGGCAGGCGCGGCAGCCCGACGCGTTCACGGGTGATCCACTCTGGCGGTTGGACACCTATCGCGAGGCGCTGTACCTGGCTGATCGAGTCCGCGCGGACGTGATCGACGCGGGAGTGCCCGGTTCGTACGCGGCGATGAAGGAGCAGCTTCTCACCTCGGTAGGATCGATCGCCGCCAATATCGCAGAAGGGTATGGCCGGCCGACAACGGCGGATCGGGTTCGATTTCTTTCGTACGCGCTGGGATCGGCGCGCGAGGCGCTCACGTGGTATCAAACGCTTCCGTCGTCAATCGATCGCGCCGCGTTCGACGACAGGATCGCGCGCCTCGCGAGGATCCGTCGCATGCTGCTCGGGCTGCTGACGAGGCTCAGGAACAACAGCGGTCGAAAGTTCGATCCCTGGTAACCTCAACCCGCCCACGCCTCACCGTTCTTAGTCCCCTCACCCCTCGCCCGTCGCCAAGTCGCCGCTCACCCGTCACTCGTCGCCGTTCTCGGTCCCCTCGCCCGTCGCCAAGTCGCCGCTCACCCGTCACTCGTCGCCGTTCTCGGTCCCCTCGCCCTTACGTTCGAGGAACCCCCTCGGGGAGCGCGGCGCGCTGGGCACGGTCGCTCATCAACTGCGTGACGAAGCGCTGTCCCTCGCCGATGCGCTCGACCTCGACCGCGACGGCTTCAATGCCCTGCTCCATGCGCTCGAGGCGGTCGGAAACGTCCTTGGGGATTTGCGGAGCGGGCGGATGCGCGGCGCGCCGGATCGCGATCCTGGCGGCGGCGAATGCCAACGGTGCGAGAACAAAAATGATCGACAGAATCGCGATGGCGGTGACCTGGGAAGACGTCGGCTGCCCGTAGGGCCGCGGGACGCCGGTGCTGGTCGTCGTCTGCTGCAGCCCGCTCGGCGCCGCCGAGAGGGCGCGACCAACCCCGGCCATTTCGGACTCGATCGACATGATCCGAGCGTCGAGTTGCGAGATGCGTGTTTCGAGGCCGGCCTGATCGGGTCCCGGCCGCGCGTTGCGCAGCGACCGGGAGAGTTCGTTGCGCCGGCCGTTGGCGGAGTTCATCTGCGTGCCGAGCTCGCTCCGGCGGCTGAGCAACACGTCCACGTCGTGTTGCGTGAACGGAATCGGAATCGTGATCGGCTTCCCGTCGGACCCCGGCACGGTGATGGTCGGAGTCTGTGGGATCGGAGGCGGCGTGGCGGTCTTGGGGGCGCCCTGTGGCATGGTAAATAGTACGCTACCGAGGCCCGTCGGGTTTCGGAATGGCCGGTTCATGCCGGGCCCGGTCAGCCCTTCCCGGCCAGGTCGCGGAACCGGCTGATCGTCAGCGGCGCCTGCGCCTCCCCCCGGCACGCGTAATAGCACTTGTTGCACGAAATCGGCTCGTACCGGGTGTGCTTCGACCAGTGGTGCTCCACGGGGAAGTCGGGGCAGCGCCTGACGTGGCCGGACGGGTCGATGTGGATCGTCGTCTCGCCCGCACGGCAGGGTTCGCGCATCTCGCCGCGCAGGTAGCGCGGGATCTGCGCGATGTACCAGTCCGAGTTGCTGAGCACGCCGCGGTGGGCGCGCTTGTAGGCGAGCAGTTCGGCGGTGAGTGCCTCGATGCGCGCGAGTTGTCCGCCGCGGATGAGGTGCGCGGCGTTGCCGTTCTTGAAGTCGGTGTAGACCGAGAGGTTCACGCCCGCGCCGACCGACGCCGCGTGGCGCACGATCGGCATCACGTCGTCGATGTTGTCGTCCTTGATGACCGTATTGAACCGCACGGTCATGCCGCGCGCAGCCATCTGCGGAACGACCGAGAGGATCTTCGCCGTGAGGCCGGGGATCTTGCGGGCCGCGTCGTGACGTTCGTCGAGGTAGTCGAGCGAGACGTTGATCTGGTCGAGGCCGGCGTCCCAGAGCGCCTGCGCGCGATCGAGCGACAGCATGCCGCCGTGCGTGATCAGCGTGAGATACGTGAACGGCGCGGCGCGATCGACCTCGGCGATGATGTCCTCGAGGTCCTTCCGCAGCAGCGGCTCGCCGCCGGTGAAGGTGATCATCATCGGGGCGAATCGCCTGGCCGCATCAGCGAACGACGTCAGCTCACGTGCCTTGTTCGCGGGATCGGTCTTCCAGTAATCGCAGAAGTCGCAGCCCGCATTGCACCGCATCGTCACTTCGAAGTGCACGAGGACCGGCCTTCGCAATACGCGCAGCTTTGCATACTTGTATGCGAAGGGGATCAGGTGCCAGGGACGGTAGTTTTTGCTGAGCATCAGACGGCGGACGGCGGACGGCAGACGGCGGCGAAACCCACCGTGCCGTTCACTGCATGCCGTCCATCGGCATCTTGATATTGTTCTTGCGCGCGGTCTCGATGGCGGTCTCATACCCCGCGTCGGCATGCCGCACGACGCCGATGCCGGGGTCGTTCGTCAGGACGCGTTCGAGACGCACGCGCATCTCGGCCGTGCCGTCGGCAACGATCACCTGCCCCGCGTGCAGCGAGTTGCCGATGCCCACGCCGCCGCCATGATGGAAGCTCACCCAGCTCGCGCCGCTCGCGACGTTCAGCAGCGCGTTGAGGATCGGCCAGTCCGCGACCGCGTCGCTGCCATCCTTCATTCCTTCCGTCTCGCGGAACGGCGAGGCGACGCTTCCGGTGTCGAGGTGGTCGCGGCCGATCACGATCGGCGCGCTGATCTCGCCGCTTGCCACGAGGTCGTTGATCGCGACGCCGAATCTTGCCCTGTCACCTTGCCCCAACCAGCAGATGCGGGCGGGCAGGCCCTGGAAGCGGATGTGCTCCTGCGCCTTCTCGATCCAGGTCCGCAGGTGTGTGTCACGCGGGAAGAGCTCGAGCGCGAGGCGATCGGTGCGGCCGATGTCGGCGGGATCGCCGGAGAGCGCGGCCCAGCGGAACGGGCCCTTCCCTTCGCAGAAGAGCGGTCGGATGTACTCCGGAACGAATCCGGGGATCGCGAACGCGTCGGCGAGGCCCGCGTCGAACGCGACCGTGCGAATGTTGTTGCCGTAGTCGAACACGGTCGCTCCGCGGTCCTGCATCGCCCGCATGGCGCGGACGTGCACCACCACGTCGCGCGTGGCGCGGGCGATATATGCGGCGGGATCGTCCTTTCGCAGCGTCGCCGCCTCGTCGAGCGTCATCAGCGCGGGCACGTAGCCGTTCAGCATGTCGTGCGCGCTCGTCTGGTCCGTGACGACGTC
>PMYN01000014.1:5412-15908 GCA_003171215.1 Gemmatimonadota bacterium
GCGCCCTGCATCGTCGCGGCGAGCGGCTGGGCGCCGCCCATGCCGCCGAGCCCGGACGTCAGCACGAAACGACCGGCGAGCGAGCCGCCGAAATGCGCGCGCGCCACCGCGCCGAACGTTTCGTACGTCCCCTGCACGATCCCCTGCGACCCGATGTAGATCCACGAGCCCGCAGTCATCTGGCCGTACATCATGAGGCCGAGCCGCTCGAGCTCGCGAAAATGGTCCCACGTCGCCCAGCGGCCCACGAGGTTCGAGTTCGCGATCAGCACGCGCGGCGCGTGGGCGTGCGTGCGGAACACCGCGACCGGCTTCCCGCTCTGCACGAGGAGCGTCTCGTCGCCCTCGAGCGCGCGAAGCGCCGCCACGATCGCGTCGAAACATTCCCAGTTGCGCGCGGCCTTTCCCGTCCCGCCGTACACCACCAGGTCGCCCGGACGCTCCGCGACATCGGGGTCGAGGTTGTTCATGAGCATGCGCAGGGCGGCCTCCTGCTGCCATCCCTTGCAGCTCAGCGTGCGGCCGCGCGGCGCGCGCACGATGCGCGCCGCCCGCTCCGCGATCGCGGCGCTCATGCGGCCGTCTCCACGAATTCGCCGCGCGCCACGGCGTCGGCGAGCGCCGCGATATCGCCGGAGAGCACGCGGTCGTCGCCGAGGGTCGCCACCAGCGCGCGAACCCTGTCGTGCGCGCGCTCGACACCGGCGCTCGAGCGCATCGGGCGCAGGTAGTCGAGCCCCTGCATCGCGCACATGAGCTCGATGCCGAGAATGTGCTGCACGTTGCGCACGATCCGGCGCAGCTTCCAGGCCGCGCCCATCGCCATCGGCACGACGTCTTCCTTGCCGCCGTCCGTCGGGATCGTGTCGACGCTCGACGGGTGCGACAGCACCTTGCACTCGCTCGCGAGCGACGCGGCGGTCACCTGCGCCATCATGAATCCCGAGTGCAGGCCGGCGTCGCGCGCGAGGAACGGCGGCAGCCCGTCGTTCAGGTCCGGATTCAGGAGGCGGTCGGTGCGTCGCTCCGACATCGTCGCGAGATTCGTCATCGCGATCGCGAGGAAATCGAGCACCATCGCGACGGCCTGGCCGTGGAAGTTCCCGCCGGAGAGCATCGCGCCGTCGTCGAACACGAGCGGATTGTCCGTCGCCGCGTTGAGCTCGCGCGAGATCACATCCTCGGCGAACACGATCGCGTCGAGCACCGGGCCATGCACCTGCGGCATGCAGCGCAGCGCGTAGGCGTCCTGCACGCGCGGATCGCCGACGCGGTGCGATTCGCGGATGGCGCTGCCCGACAGCAGGGACCGCAGGAGCTCGGCGGAGGCCGACTGACCCACCTGGCCGCGAGCGTCCTGGATGCGGGCGTCGAATGCGGTCGGCGTGCCGAGGAGCGCCTCGAGCGACGCGGCGCCGGCGACATGCGCCGTGTGCCAGAGCGCGCGGGCATCGCCCACGGCGAGTGCGGCCACCGCCGTGTGCGCCTGAGTGCCGTTGATGAGCGAGAGCCCTTCCTTGGGACCGAGCACGATCGGTGCGAGCCCCGCCTTCGTGAGCAACTCCGCGGCGGTACCGCGGTGAGCCGAAGAACCATGGACGAGGTCGCCCTCGCCGATGAGCGCGAGCGCCAGGTGAGCGAGCGGAGCCAGGTCGCCGCTCGCGCCGACGCTGCCCTGCTCGGGCACCAGCGGCCAGAGATCCGCGTTGAGCATGGCGCAGAGCAATTCCGGCAATGCGGAACGGGCGCCGGAGAACCCCTTCGCGAGGACGTTCGCACGCAGCAGCATCATCGCGCGCACTTCGCGCCGCGGCAGCGGCACACCCACGCCGGCCGCATGGCTGCGCACGAGGTTCACCTGCAGCGCGGCGAGCTTGTCCGGCGGGATCGCCACGTCGGAGAGCTTGCCGAACCCCGTCGTCACGCCGTACACGACCTCGTTGCGGGCGACGATGCCCTCCACCACACGTCGCGTGACGGCCATTCGCGCGCTTGCCGACGCGTGCAGCGACACCGGGGCGGAGTCCTCGGCCACGGCGCGGACCTGCGCGATGGTGAGGGTGCGGCCGTCGATCGAGACTGGGGTGGTCATTGTGACTAAAGGATAGTCGCCGAGAAGGAGTGGGGAAACTGTGCGGCGACGGGCGACGTGCCGCTTCTCCCTACGGCTGCCGGTAGTCGTTCCGGTTGTAGTTGAACTTGACGTCGGTCTCGGCCTTGAGCGAGATGAAGAACGTAAAGGAGAAGTTGCCGTTCGGCGCCTGCGTGAACCCGAACACCGCCCGCCAGTCGTGCAAGTCGCGCGCGAGCGAGATCGTCTGCGCGCCGAACTGGTTCAGCTGGAGGTCGTAGTTCGTCTCCCAGCTCGCGCTCCACTTCTCGGTGAGGTTGAAGGCCGTGCGGAACATCACGTTCATCTGCGGCAGGCGCTGGGGGACCGGTGGTCCGCCCGCCGTGGTCGTCGAGTTGGTCGTATCCGGCTGCGTCGCCGCGAGCGCCTGGCGCACGCAGAGATCGTACTGCAGAGGGTTGACCTGCTGCAGCGACGCACACTGGAGCGTCGCGTCGAACGGGATGCTGCCGGGCACCGGACGAGTCTGGTTCTTGGTGAACGTGATCGACGCGTTGAAGCCCTGGTTGGTCGGCACCTGCATCAGCGACTGCGGACTGTTCGGGCCGGTCACCGTCTGCATCTGCGAGATCGTCGCATCCGACTGGTTCATTCCCTGCCGCTGCAGCGTTCCCGTCGTGTCGCTCCCGTTGTTGTTCGGCGGCGGCGGCGGCGGCGCGACCCCGAACAGCCTCGCAAACATGTGCACGACCGGAGACTTCGCATCGAGGGTGAAGGTCGCGCGAATGCCCGTGAGATAGGGGGCGAACTTCGCCGAGTCGCTCAGCACGCTGCCCTGGAAGAGCGAGTAGTCCGAACCGAAGTCGAAGCCGGGCAGCAGGTCGGAGCGCAGCGTATAGGTGACGTTGTCCGTGCTGAATCCGGTCTTGTGCGTTTCCTGCGCTCGCTGGAAGTCCCAGGTCAGCGGCGTGAACGTCAGCGACAGCACCTTCAGCTTCTTCGCACTTTCCGGGTGCGTGACGTCGGAATCACCGCCCTGCCTCAGCTTCGCCTCGATGTTGGTCGACAGCGACAGCGTCACCTGCTTCTGCGCCAGGTCGCCGAGGTACCCGATCGGCGAACGCCCCGTCGCCTCGAGATACTGCGCGCTCACGGCCTGCGCCGACGAATACGAGAACGAGAACGACGGCGTGATCGAGTGGCGCCACTTGCTGACCGGCCCGAAGCCGTCGAAGAGCCCGTAGAACGTCGGCGAGATGCCGAGGCCGTACGAGAGCCGCTTGCTCTGCGAGACCCAGGCCGCGCCCGTGCGCTCGCTGCGCACGAAGTACGCGCCGGGGTCGACGTTGGAGATGGAGACGTTCGGCGAGATGTTCCACTGGCTCTTGATGAGCTGCGGCGTCGCGACGCTGAGGTCGAAGTCCACGGTCTCGAGATACGTGCGCTGATATACGCGCACCGTTCGTGCGGCCGTGTCGAGCGGATTGAGGATCGTGCGTCGCTGCGGGTAATCGTCCTCGGTGTCGCCGGCGCGGACGGCGGCGGTGACCTGGAAGTCGCCGATCTTGAACGGCGTGTTGATCGCCATCTGGGTGTTGTGCGTGCTGCGATCGGCCTTCGTACTGTCGATGGTGCCGTCGGACAGGGTGTTGTAGCGGTACGGGAAGTCGCCCTGCGAATCGATGTGCAGGCTCTGGGCGGCCGTGAACGTGAAGCTCGGCGTCCAGAGCAGCCAGCTGTTCACGTTGATCGGCTTGGACGTNNACCTGCAGCGACATCGGTCCCATGTCCTGCGAGTAGCCGATCTGCGAGAGGATCGTGGCGAGCGGCGCGATGGGATTGATCGCGGTCTGGCGCTGCACCGTGGTGTTCGACGTGTAGTTCAGGTTCATGGCCAGCCGCGACGCGAGCGAGAAGTTCTGCGCGTGCTGCCACGAGAGCGTGAAATTCGACGAGCCCGTGCTCAGGTCCTGCTCGGCGGCCGAGATCGTCCCCGAGAGGAACCGGTCGAGCCACTTGTAGTGGAGCGTGCCGTGGTACCAGACCCAGCCCGGATCCACGTCCGTGGCCTTCGCGCTGCTGCGCCAGTCCATCGAGACCTGTGCGTCGTAGTAGTCGCTCAGCGCGAAGTAGTAGCCCGCGTTGTAGACGGTTCGGCGGTAGTCCGGGCTGTTGCGCAGCAGTTCCGTGAGTCCGAACTGCGGCGCGAGGATTCCCGAGTGGCGTCCCGGGCGCGCGTCCTGGAAGATGAACGGGAACCACATCACGGGGATGTCCTGGATGTACAGGATCGCCGGGCGAGCGACCATCACCGTGCCACCGATGCGCTTGATCTCGGTCGCGCGGAAGTGGTAGTGCGGGAACGTGTCGTCGCAGCTCGTGATGTCGCCGTTGAAGCCGTAGAACGCCTGCCCCTGCGCGGACGCGCTGTCGCCCGAGAACGCCGCCTTGTCGGCGTAGACATACCACGTCGCGCCGCTCTTTGCGGCCGACCGGATGCCCCCGCCCCGCCCTTCCTTCCGCTCGATGTCGTAGGTCAGCCCGTCGGGGCCGCCCGCGAAGACGTCATCGCTCCTGGACGGATCGTGCAGCACGATGGAGTCGGGCTTGCCGCGCGCTCGCACCGTCTTCAAGCTGTCGGAATACATGATCGTATCGGCGACCAGCGTCATCGGCTCCTGCTGCACGGCTGCGCGCTCCGGCCCGTTGCGCATGAGCGTGATCGACTTGTCGCGTGCGCCGAACACGACTTCGTCGGCCTTGTACCGGACCAGCTGATATCCCTTGCGGCCCATCAGATCGAGCCCGACGGAGTCCGCCGGTTCCCACCGCACGAGCGGCACGTTCTTGAGTGAATCCTTGCGGGCTTGCGCCGAATCGGCGGCCGTGCGCATCGGATTCTTCGCCGGCACGCTCTGCGGCTGTTGCCGTTGCTGCTGGGTGGGCGGCGGTGCGCCGGCGCCGGTCGTGCCGGCCTGCCCGTACGCCGCTCGCGGCCTTCCCGCGAGGGCCAGCACGGACACGACGGCCGCGACGGCCGCGGCCAGGAGACGAGAGCGAAGGCGAGAGCCGCGCGGGCGGCGCATCACCCCGCGAGGCCTCCTGAAATCTCCGCCTCCCGCTCGCGTTTCAGCCGGGCGCGATAGACGAACCTCGAGACGATGATGCTCAGCTCGTACAGTCCGTACACGGGAATCCAGAGCATCAGCGTCGAGATGATGAAGTCGCCCGGCGTGACGATTTCACAGACGATCAGCGTCGCCACGATCGCATGCCGGCGGTACTTCGTGAGGAACTTCGGCGTGACGAGCCCCATCGCGGTGAGCGTGAGGATGAGAATAGGCAGTTCGAACATCGCGCCGAACGCGAGCGACACGGCGAACAGGAACCCGAAGTACTCGGACACCGTGAGCATCGCGTCGATCGAGGCGTGCGGCAGCTTCTGCATCAGGCCCATCGTCACCGGCACGAACACGAACACCGACATCGCGATGCCCGCCAGGAAGAGCAGCGTGGCCGCGATGAGCACCGGGATCAGTACCTTGCGCTCGCTCTTCGAGAGCGCGGGTGACAAAAAGGCCCAGACCTGATACCCCACAACCGGAAACGCGAGCACCACCGCGAGCACGCCGGCCGCCTGCAGGAGCAACGTGAACGGCTCGATCGGATTGGTGTAGACGAGGTGCTTCCCTTCCACCATGTACTGCTGGATCGGCTTGGTCGCGATGCCGATGACGTCGAGCCCCGACGCCGTACAGAGCCAGAACGTGAAGACGAACGCGATCGCCACGCCCAGCAGGCTCTTGAGAATGCGCCATCGCAGCTCCTCGAGGTGGTCGAGGAACGGCATTTCGGCGGATGTGCCTTCTTGATCGAGTGCCAGGTGGTCGTCCGAGGTTTACCGACATTGAGCGCCGCGGCCTCGCGGCGCGCTTACGTCATGGCTTCTTGAGAAGGTCGGGGACCGTGGCGGCCTCGGGCGAGTGCGGATAGTTGTCCAAAATCTGCTGGAACAGCGCCTTCGCGTTCGCAGCCTGATTTGCCTGTCTCGCCGCCATCGCCCGTTTGTACAGCGCGCTCGGCGCAAGCACGGACTTGGGATACTTCTCCACAACGCGCGCGTACGCCGAGTCGGCGGCCGCGGCCTGGCCCTCGAGATCGAAGCTTCGCGCGATGCCGTACTGCGCCGCGCCCGCAAGATCGTCCGTCGGATACCGCGCGAGCAGACTCTCGAACGCCGCGCGCGCAGCCGGATAGCTGCTGCGGTCCAGCATCGACTTCCCCATCGAATACAGCTGCGCAGGACCGGTCGGCGCGGAAGCAGCGGAGGCGGCCGGCGCGCCGGGCACCGTGCTCGGCTGCGCCGCGGTCGCGAGCTCCGACTGCTGGCGTTCGATTTCCGCCCTCACGTCCTGCAGGCGCTTCTGGTTCTGTCCGGCGAGTTCCTGCAGCGTGAGCAGTTGCTGCCCGAGCGTGTGCATGTTGATCGACAGGTCGCCGTTGAATCGCGAGACGTCCGACGCGAAGCGCGCGAGGAACGCGTTCAGCGAGCGAAGCGAATCGGCCAGCGCGCCGGCCTGGATCGCCGCGGACTGGAACTGCGCGCGATGCACGGAATCCGACCGCGCGTTCTCCGCGCGCAGCACCGCGATGTCGCCCTGCAGCGTGCGCACGTCGTTGCGCGTGGCAAAGCACGCCCCGGCCGTCAGCATGACGGCCGGGACGATCACTGCACGAATCGACCGACGAATCACCGAGGCATCCTCAGGTTGTCACCGCCCGCGATGATCTCGAATTCGGCGCGGCGATTCTTCGACCACGCATCTTCGTTCTCGCCCTGCGCGACCGGCCGTTCCTCGCCGAAGCTCACGGTCTCGAAGCGCGACGCATTCAGCCCGCGGGACACGAGATAGCGCTGCACCGATGCGGCGCGACGCTGGCCCAGCGCGAGGTTGTATTCGTCCGAGCCGCGATTGTCGGTATGGCCGGCGATGCGCAGGCGCACGGCCGTGTTCGCGTTCAGGATGCCGACCTTGGCGTCGAGCGTCACCTTCTGGTCGTCGCGGATCTCATCCTTGTCGAAGTCGAAGTAGACCTTTGCGGCGATCGTGTTGCGCACCGACTCCATTTCGGCGGCGTGGCGGCGCGCGTCGGCGTCGGCGGCCACCTTCGCCGCGGCAGCGTCGGCGGCACGGCGCGCGGCGTCGATCGAGTCCTGGTTGACGCGCGGCGCAACGGCGGCCGGTGCGGACGGCGGCGGCGTGGGGACAGGTGCGGGCTCGGGCTTCTTCTTGCACGCGGAGACCGCAAAGAGCGTGAGCGCAACCGCGGCGATCGACCGACGAGAGGCAAACATGGATGTTCTCCGAAGCGTGGGGGTCATTGGCTGGCGCGAGTGCCGAGCATCTACCGGGCTGCGTCGAGGCGGGGTGACCAGGCGCCCATGCGCGCGTTGCCGACGCGCGTGAGCTGGCGTGTGCGACCCGACTCGGTGTCGAGCACCCAGAGCTGTCTCGTCCCTGAGCGCGTTGAAGTGAAGAGAAGATGGCGGCTGTCAGGCGCCCACGACGGCGCTTCGTTGCGACCTTCGCTCGTGAATGCCTGCACACTCCGGTCCCGCAAGTTGATCGCCATGATTTGGAATACGCCGCTGATCTGCGACTGGAACGCCACCCTTCGTCCATCGGGCGACCAATCGGGATCGGAGCGGTAGAGCTGGTCTCCGAACGACGTCGTCGTCAGCAGGTCCGGGTTCGTGCCATCGGCATCCATAATATACACCTCGGGATGACCGAGTCGACCGGACGTGAACGCGATCTGGCGGCCATCGGGACTGAAGGTCGGATTCGTGTTCAGGGTGCCCTGCCCGGCGCTCAGCCGCGTCGCCGAACCGTCGGTGAGCGGAGCCACCGAGTAGATGTCGGTGCCGTCGTCGCCCGCGGCGAATGCAAGCGTGCTTCCATCGGGCGAGAACGCCGGCGTGATATTGAGCGTGTGGCGCGTGGCGGACCGGTGCGTGGCGCCGGTCGCGAGGTCGCGGACCACGATCGTGTGATGGCCCGTGTTCGCCATCTCGTCATAGGCCACGTAGCGACCGCTCGGATGCCACGCGGGCGAGAGTCCGCCCTGGGTGCCCGCCACCGCGTGCGCCTGCGATCCGTCGGCATCGACGATCCAGAGCGACCCTTCGCGCTCGAACAGCGTTCGTGTCGCCGCGATGCCCTTCACACCGGTCACGACGCGTTCGACTTCGTCGGAACCGCGGTGCACCGCGATCCGCCACTCGCCGCCGAGTGCCGGCGCCGGGAGCGGATAATCCACGACGTCCATGACGCGCGCGCCGCCGACGTCGTGCACCACGATGTGCAGCGATCCCGCCGGCGTGACCGAGGCCTGGACGACGGCAGCGGCGCCGAGGGACGCGTAGACCGGATAGTTCAGCGTGCCGGTGAGCGCCTCGCCGCCGTCGGACTGGATGACCGTGACGCGATCACCGAAGTCGAGGTCGCGGGCAAGCATCACGCGCACCGAGTCGGCGTTGGGGCCGCTGACGGGCGCGATGAACACGCCCGGCCGCGTGCCGGGGGCGTAGGTCAGGCCGATTCTGACACCCTTCACGGTCGCAGTGTCCTGCGACCGCAGGACGGCGGACGGCAGAAGGCAGACGACAGCCGACAACAACAACAACAAGCGTTTCATCATTTCAGTTTGCTGGGGTCGAAGCTGAATACGATCGGCAGGACGTCGTCCGGGTATCCGGAGGGGAGCGCGCCGAAGCTGCGCGACGCGGCGTCGACGGCGCCCTGCGCTTCGATGTCGAACGCGAGGTTTCCGCTGCGGCTGATGAACCTGAATCCCGTCACCTTGCCGTCGCGACGGATCATGAAGAACACCTCGGCGCGCAGCGCTCCGACGTTTCCTCTTGGAGAAAAGTTCAGCGCGATCTGGGTGACGATGTTATGGAGATACCCGGGGTACGGAAAGTCGATCCCCTCGGTCTTGATGCTCTGGACGTCGGCGCCCCTGCCGCCCTCGGCGCCGCCGCCCGCCTTCGGTGCGTTCTTCGCGAGCGCTTCCTGCTTCGTCGCCATTTTCGGCGTGGCCTGCACCACCGGCTTCGTGATCTTGTTCGTCTTGGCGGCGGCCTTCACCATCTTCGTCTCTTTCGTCACGGCCTTGGGCGGCGCCTTCGTCGGAACGGCGGGCGCCGGTGCGGTCGTGACCACGCCCACCGCCCGCTCGCCCGCCGGCGCCGCGATCAGTTCCACTTTGTACATCGGCGGCATCGATACGCTCGACGCCGCGTGAACGAGCAGGAACGGAAGTATGATCGCCGCGTGCAGCACCGCCGATGCGCCGATGGGCCCGGCCAGCGAGCGGGGCGCACGGCGCAGCGTCATCATTTCACGACCTCCTCGGGCTCCGTCACGAAGCCGAGGTTGGTGACGCCGGCCGCTTGAATGATTGAGAGAACCTGCGCGACGATGCCGTAGTTGATGTTCTGGTCGGCGCGCAGATACACGCCGTCCTTCCCCTGCTTTCCCGCGAGACTCTTGAACGAGAGGCGGAACTCGCGGAGCGACATCTTCGTTTCGCCCGCGTAGATCGCGCCGTCGCGCGTGATGGAAATCACGAGGCCGCTCTTCGACTCGAGCGGCATCGCCTCCGCCTTGGGGAGTTTCACGTCCACCCCGCCCTGCATGATCGGCGCGGTGATCATGAAGATCACCATGAGCAGCATCATCACGTCGATCAGCGAGACGACGTTGATCTCCGCGTTGAGCGGCGTGCGTTCGCCGCGCGAGCGCCGGCGCATGCTAGATCCTCCCCTCTCGCGCCATCAATGCGATGACCTCCGATCCGAAACCGTCGAGTTCGCCGTCGAAGCGGTTGAGCTTCGTCGCGAAAATGTTATACCCGAACACGGCGGGAATGGCGACGGCGAGCGCGACCGCCGTGGCGGTCAGCGCCTCCGCGACGCCGGGCGCCACCGCACCGAGGTTTCCGGCGCCGCTCTTCGCGATGCCGAGGAACGCCGAGATGACGCCGAGCACCGTGCCGAGCAGGCCCATGAGCGGGCTCGCGGATCCGATGATCGCGAGGCCGGGGATGGAGCGACCGAGCTGGTCGCGTTCGGAATTCGACTCGGCGTCCAGCAGGAGGCGGAGCGCTTCGACCTGCGAGCCGCTCAGCGGCCCGCGGGGACTGCCGCCGTCGGCGCCGAGGGGCGTCGTGTCGTGCAGGAACTGGATCGCGCGGGCGAACACGCGGGTGTACGGGCTGGGCTTGACGCGCTTCGAGAGCGAGACGACCTGCTCCAGTCGCGAGGCTTTCGCGAACTCGGCGAGGAAGGCGTCGCTGGCCTTGTACACGCGGCGGAATTCGAGCCACTTCGCGAGCATGATTCCCCAGCTCACCAGCGAGA
>PMYN01000014.1:16031-18605 GCA_003171215.1 Gemmatimonadota bacterium
GGAAATTAACCCGGTTTCCTGAACCACGCGTACGTCTGCGACAAACCCGGTTCGAATTTCACGTTGGGTTTCCAGCCGAGGATCCTGGCGGCCTTGTCGATGTTCACGGACGAACGCTGTTGCTCGCCGTCGCGCTTTGGGGCGAACTCGACCGGCACGCTCACCTTAGCGGCGCGCTGGAGCGACTCGGCCAGGTTCAGCACGCTCGTCTCGATGCCGGTGCCGATGTTGAAGGCGCGGTCGTCCAGCCGCCGCACGGCGGGCAGCGTCGCGGTCGAGGCGAGGACGTTCGCGGCGGCAACATCCGTCACAAATACGTAATCGCGCGTTTGCTGGCCCGTGCCGTACACGGTGAGAGGGCTGCTCTCCATGAGCCGCTGACAGAAGATCGCGACCACGCCCGCTTCGCCGTTCGGGTCCTGCCGCGGGCCGTAGACGTTCGCGTAGCGCAGCGTGACGGTGTCGAGGCCGTGGGTGCGAGCGTAGTAGGCGAGGTAGTACTCGACACTCAGCTTCGATATGCCGTACGGCGACTCCGGATCCTTGGGCGATTCCTCGGGGCTCGGCGGCGTGCTCGCATCACCGTAGACGGCGCCGCCCGTCGACGAGAAGATCACACGCGGGCGATGCGGCGCGTGGCGGGCGGCCTCGAGGAGATTGATCGATCCGATGATGTTGCACGACGCGTCCGCGGCCGGATCCGCGACGCTGACGCGAACGTCCATCTGCGCGGCGAGCATGAACATCGCGTCGAAGCGCCCCTCGCGGACGAGGATCGCCGCCTCCGGACTGCGGATGTCGAGATGCTCGAATCGCGCACTCGCGGGTACGTTCGCGCGCTTGCCGTGAGAAAGATCGTCGACGATCACCACGTCGTGATCCGAGGCGAGCAGCGCCTCGGCGACGTGGGACCCGATGAATCCGGCTCCGCCGGTGACGAGCGCGCGGCGTGTCAGGGCATCTTCGCGGTTACGCGCGCCTTCATGCCCTGGGCGACGCCGGCCTGCAAAGTCCGGAGGATGATCGCGCCCGAGCCATACGGCGTGACGCGCGTCACCTGTGCGACGGCGACTTCTTCATCGGGAAGGTCGACGCCTTTCGAGTCCACACCGCGGCTGCGCAGCAGCGTCACCTGGTCGCCCGGCAGCATGCCGTCCTTCTCGGTTGCCACCAGAATCAGGTAACTCCCGCTTAGCGGCAGGATGGGGTTGTAGTCGAGCCACGAGACGTGCGTGGCGAGGCCGAACTCGACCCGCGCGGGAATGACACCGGCGGTCTGCCGGAGCGTGTCGAGCGGCATCACGTACTGACCTTCGAACACGTCTTCGAATTTCGCGACGAGCTGCGCGCGAGAGCGGCCGTTCGCGCCCGCGGAGATCAGCTTGACCACGCCGGTCGGCACGACCACCTGCCCCTGTGATTCGATCAGGCTGTCGAGGCGATAAACGAGGTACTTGTCGCCGATCTTTCCCTGCGTGTTCCTCGGCAGGTGCACGAACACCGGCTCGAGGTGCTGAATCGGGCGATTCGCCGTCGTCATGCTGATTCCGACGGCCTCCGCGGCCTCCTCGAGCGCGCCTGCGTCACCCGGACCGCCGGGGGACCAGACGAACGGCGATGCGAGGTATTCGCCTTGCCGCACGGCCGCGGCCCTGGCCCTGAGATTGAGCGACTCGCGCGCCCTGCGCTCGACGATGTTGGCGTCGGGATTGAAGACGGTCATGCGGCGCCGCTGCTGCTGACGCTGCGCGACGGCAGGATTGCCTACTGCGGTCGCGTTCGCGCCTGCCGCCGCGGCCGGCGAGGGCCCCCTGGCCATCGTCGCGCCGGGCAGCTTGAGGGTCTCGCCGGGATAGATCCAGTGCGGGTCTTCGATCTTGTCGGTGTTGAGCCGGTAGATCTCGGGCCAGAGGAACGCGTCGCCGAGATACTGCTTGGCGAGATCCCAGAGGGTGTCGCCCTTCTTCACCGTGTGCGTGCGGGGCGCGTCGCCTTGCTGCGCCGAGAGCGGAGCCGCCGCGGAGAAACCGGCGACGAGCAACGCGAGAGACCGGATTCGGAGACGATGCATAAGACCGCAGCCCGTTGATGGCTATGTACGAGAACAGGTGGCCGGCCGCTGGGCCGGACACGCTCTTACGAAAACAGACGAATTCGAGGCGGGCTAGGAAACAGATGGGAGTGATGAGATGGATGCGGGATGCGGGATTTCGACCCGATGCNNGGGTGCGGAAGAGGAATGCGGATCCTGGGGTAAGATGGGAGATGGGAGTTTGAATGCAGAATGCGGCGCCAAGGGTTGAGCGGCGAGAAGTCGCGACTCTGATCTTGGTGCCGCATTCCGGATTCAAACTCAAATCTCAGTTGCTTATCCCAGCCCCTTCATTCCTCTTCTGCACCCTGCATNNCCTAGAACGGCAGGTCGTCGTCCTCCTGGTCCAGCGCCCCCGGGAACTCCTCGAAATCTCCGCCGGCCTTCTTGGCCTTGTCGGCCGGGCGCGAACGCGCCGCGGGTCCCTCGAACGAGTCGCCGCCACCGCCGCTGCCGCCCTTGGAGCCGCCGAGGAGGAGAAT
>PMYN01000149.1:0-786 GCA_003171215.1 Gemmatimonadota bacterium
ATCCCGCATCGGGTCGAATCTCCAATCCCGCATACCCGCTCGTATCTCATATCTCAGTGCTTGCCAAGAGTGTAGAATGTTGATGCGCATCTTATTACATCCTGACTGCTCGATGTGTGCCACCGTTAGACCCCGCGACCTCTAACACTTTCCGAGTCCCATCCGTCATTAACATGACCGCCGCGAGTCCCGCTCCATCGCCTCCGGATGCCGATCTCGTCGCGCGCTGTTTGCGCGGCGATGCCGACGCCTTCGATGTGCTGGCGCGGCGCTACTATCGCACGGCGTTCGCCGTCGCGCTCGGGGTGCTGGGAAACCGGCAGGACGCGGAGGATGTGGTGCAGGACGCGTTCGTGAAGGCCATCGACCGGCTGGAGGATTGCCGCGAGCCGTCGAAGTTCGTGCAGTGGATGCTGGTGATCGTGCGGAACCGGGCGCTCAGCCATCGCACGTACCGGAAGATTCGCGAGACGTTGGAGCTGTTGCCGGAAATCGCGGAAGCCGACGACTCGCCGTTCGTGGATGCCGCGCGGTCGGAGCTGGCCGATACGCTGCAGTCGGCGCTCGCGACGCTGAGCGAGGTGCAGCGGGAGATCGTCCTGCTGCACGACATGGACGGATGGACGCACAAGGACATCGCCGATTCACTCGGGATTACGGAAGTACGATCACGACAGCACCTGTTCGTCGCACGAAAGCTCCTGCGTGAACGACTGGGCCCAAGCCTCCTTCGGGAGTATTCGCATGAATGAAGAACCGCCAACGGACCTGAGCGCGCTCGATCCG
>PMYN01000149.1:839-4319 GCA_003171215.1 Gemmatimonadota bacterium
GTCGGCACCGATGAAGTCGCCGACGCACTCGGAGTGTCCGCCGTCCTCGGCGACGGTGACGACGCGCCTTCCACTTCTCCCGCCGACATTCTTCTCGGAGGCTACGAGCAATGAAGGAAGGCGTCGAATCGCTGGGCCGCGTGCGCGCGCAGGCGATGGTCCTGCTCGTGATCGCATTTCTCGCGGGCGCCTTCGTGGGCGGAACCATCGAACGCGCGATGGGCCGGCCCTCGCGCTCGAGCATGGGACTCGGCCCGCGCGGTGGATTCACGCGCGGCGGCGCACCGATGGCACGCACGCCGCGAGCGCCCGGATCGTTGCCGATCTGGTACGAGCCGCTCAACCTCACGGTCGACCAGCGCGCGAAGATCGAGGCGATTCTCGCGAAGCGCAGCGCGCGCGTGGACTCGGCGATGAAGAGCGCGTGTGTGGTCATCGCTCCGGCGAGAGATTCGTCGACGAAGGAAGCGGACGCGGTCCTGACGCCGGATCAGCGGGCGAAGAGGGATTCGATCAGGGGGGCGCGGCAGGTGCCGAGTCGGATGGGAGGGGCGACTCGAGGGATGTTCGGGTGTGGGCCCGTGAGCGAGGCGGCGGCTGCGAAGAGGTGAGTGGGGAGATTCAACCCGATGCAGAGTGCGGAAGAGGAATGCGGGATCCGGGATTTCGACCCGATGCAGAGTGCGGAAGAGGAATNNGGACGCGCCCTTCTCGCATTCCGGATCCGAATTCGCGTCTCATCTCTACTCACGTCTCATCTCTACTCACGTCTCATCTCTCGACCCTGCATTCCGGATTCCTCTTCCGCACCCTGCATCGGGTCGAAATTCCGCATCCCGCATTCCTCTCCCGCACCCTGCATCGGGCTCTGCCCTATTCGTGCCGCAGCGCCGCCATCGGATCGATGCGCGACGCCCGCAGCGCCGGCAAATACCCCGCCCCAAACGCCACCACGGTCAGCACGATCACCGACGCTCCCATCACCAGCGGATCATATCCCTTCAGCTCGTACAGCAGCGACTTCGCCGCCGTCCCGAGCGCGAGCGCACCGGCCAGGCCCACCACTCCGCCGATCAGCGTCATCATCGCCACCTGCTTCATCACCATCATCTGCACGCTCCCGCCGTTCGCGCCGAGCGCCATGCGCACGCCGATCTCGCGCGTGCGCTGCGCGACTGAATAGGCGAGCACGCCGTAGAGACCGATCGCGGCGAGCAGCGTGGCCAGCGCCGCGAACGCGGCCGAGAGCGTGCTGATCATCCGGTCGAGGAAGACGTTGTCCTTCACCTGCTGCTCGAGCGTCCGGAGCTCTCCGACGGGCAGGTTCGGGTCGAGCTTCCGGATCACTCCGGGGATCGATCGCACGACGACCATCGGATCCATTCCGCTTCGCACGTAGAAACCGGTGGCGCCGATCGTCGAGTCCTGCCGGTACGGAACGAAGAATACCGGTGGCACCTTCATCTTGACGTCGCTGTACTTCGAGTCCCTGGCGAGGCCGACGATCTCGATGTCGAGCGTGTCGCCGCCCTGCGACATGCGCTTCCCCACCGCGTCGCGGCCCAGGTTGAATTTCTTCGCGAACGTCTCGTTGACGATAGCGACCTTGGGCCTTCCGAGCGCGTCCGCGTTCGTGAACTCGCGTCCGGCGACCATCGGGACGCCCAGCACCTTGAAATAGTCCGGCCCGATTTCGTTGAACCGCGAGTTGTTGTCGATGTCCGGGCCCCGCGGATACCGTTCCACATTCACGTCGTTGCCCCAGTTGTTGTTCGCGAGCAAAGGTACACGGGCCGACGTCACGCCCGTGACGCCCGGCAGCGCCGCGAGCTGCTCCTCGACCTGCGAGAACAACACCATCGTTCGACGGGGTTCGTAGCCGTTCAGCACCGGCGCGATCTGGAAGGTCGTGATGTGATCGATCTTCAACCCCAGGTCGACGGTGCTGACGTTCCTCAGGCTCTTCACGAAGAGCCCGGCGGACATGAGCAGGGCCATCGAGAGGGCGATCTGCGCGGTCACGAGCGAGGTGCGGAATCGCGCGGCGGCCTTGGCGCCCGTCTGCTTGGTCCCCGCGTCGCGCATCACTCCGGCGAGCTCGCCGCTCGTGCTGTGCAGCGCGGGGAAAACACCGAAGACGAACCCCGTCGCGATCGAGAGCACCGCCGCGAACGCGATGGCCGTTCCGTTGAGCGAGAAGTGCAGGTCGCTCGCCATCTGCGCCGGCATCAACCCGGCCATCGCGGCGAGCGTCCACTTCGCCACAAAGAGACTGGCGACCCCTCCCATCAGCGCGAGGAGCACGCTCTCGGTGAGCAACTGAGCGACGATCCGGCCGCGCGTCGCCCCGAGTGACAGGCGCACCGCCATTTCCATCGAGCGTGAAGCTCCACGGGCGAGCAGGAGATTCGCGATATTCGCGCACGCGATGAGCAGCACGATCGCCGTGATGCACAAGAGCAGGAGGATCGGCGTCTTCGTCCTTGTGTGCAGTGAGCTTTGCCCCCGGCGTCCGTCCTCGAGCGTGATCAGCTTGGCCTTGAAGCGTTTCATGGTCGAGTCGCTCATTCCCTTCTGCAGGGGCGCTTCGACCTGACTCAGGATCGGCGTGTACACGGCGTTGATCGACGCCTTCGCCTGCTCCATGGAGACGCCCGGTCTGAGGCGAGCGAACAGGTACGTCCAGTAGTTCCGGCGGACTTCCATGGCGTTGGTGTAGGACTGCATCTCGTGGCGCATCGAAATCGGCACGAACACCTTCGGCGATATCCCGAGCGTGGTCCCCTCGAAGCCGCGAGGCGCCACGCCGATGACGGTCATCGACTTTCCGTTCATGATCATGGTCTGCCCGAGAACCCCTGGGCTGCTCCCGAGTTGCGATGCCCAGAACCCGTAGCTCAGCACGGTGACGAAGTTCTGGCCGATCGGCGTGTCGTCCTGCGGGCCGAAGAGCCGGCCGAGCGCCGGATGAAGTCCAAGGACCGGGAAATACGAACCCGAGACGAGCATGCCCTCGCCGTTCACGGTCACGCCTTGAACCGCGACGTTCGCGCCGAACGCCACGTGCGCGGCGATCCCCGAAAAACCGGTGTTCGCCTTCTGGAGATCGAGGAACATCGGGTAGCTGAACACCACGTCACAGTCGCCGGCCTGGCCGCAATTCTGCGATCCCGGGTTCGGTCCCGGCGCGCCGAGGTTCACCAGACGGCTTGGCTCGACGACGGGAAGCGGGCGCAGCAGCATCTCGTCGAACAACGAGAAGATGGCCGAGTTGGCGCCGATCCCGAGCGCGAGGCTGAGGATCGCCACGGCGGAGACGAACGGGCTCTTGAACAGCGTGCGGAACGCGTGCTTGAGGTTCGGCATTTGCGGGGGTTCGGGCTACAACAATAGACACTGCGAATCGCTCGACGGTTTGTTGGTGCGGTGCTCCCGGAGGCGTCGGTCGCGCACGGGCGTGTCCCACGGGAGGCGTCGGTC
>PMYN01000068.1 GCA_003171215.1 Gemmatimonadota bacterium
GCCGCCACGGAACCCGCCGCCGCCACGGTACCCACCGCCGTAGTACCCGCCGCCGTAGTACCCGCCAACGTAGTACCCGACCGACGGATAGAAGAATGGGGAATATCCGTAGTAATCGTACGGATAGTAGTCGTAGGCAGGCGATGCGTAGACGACGACGGGCGGCGCGCTGTATCCCGGGTCGACCGGCTGCACCGAGGTGGACTCATTCGCGTTCGGATCGATCGGCCGCACCGTGACGCCGCCGCGGTTCTGCGGAGCCCCGCACGAGCGGTTCCCCTTCGGCTCCGACGCGACCACCTTGCCGCTGACCCACAGTTCGAGGTTGCCGTTCTGCGCGGACGCGATCTCTGACGATTGCCCGCCGTTCAGGTGGAGTTGTGATTTGTCCTGGCTTCCGGCCGCCGCGTACTCNNGTGCCGTCGTTGCGCACGAGGAACCGGTCGCCGCACTCGTATCCGAATGCGAGCTGCACCGACTGGCTCGAGCCCTGTGCGCCGAGTGGCGCGTGCATGGCTGCGACCAGGGCAAGAGCACCGAGTGGAATGAAACGAGTCTTGGTCATTGTGTGCCTCACATGATTATGGCAATGCGACCGCGAATCCTGCCCTGCCCGGCGCCGTCATGAACCGGACTCCGTGCGCCTGATTCCAATGTTGCACGTCGGTGCCGGCCGTCGCTATCCCGTACAGCCACGCCGTGATGCCCACGCCGAGTCCGATCGCCGCGGGCGCCCAATCGGTGCGGTTTCGGCAGCCTCCGCCACCGTACATCGGGCTCGTGTTGTAGACGCTACAGTTGTATCCCGGGGTCGGCGCCCCCTGACCATAATACGTCTGATCCCGATTCACGTTCGCGAATCCGATGATCGGTGCGCCGATCCCGATCAACGTAAGGGCCAGTCCCTTGCCGTTCGCTCCGGCGTAGTATTGGCCGCCGCCGGGAAACACGAACGAGAGCATGGTGCCCACGTAGGGGTCCTTGGCGACGAGTGTCGTGGGCCTCAACGCGTAGCGCGGCGCGCCGTACGGCGGCGCCATGCGCGGCGCTCGAACCGCTGCTGAAGCCGGTGCTGGAGCCGGCGCGAGATGGCGCACGACTACTCCGGTATCCTGCTGTGCCGGAAGGTGCCGAATGATGACGACCGTGGTGTCCTGTGCTTGCGCAGTGGACGCCAGCAGGACGAAAGCGGCGAGACTCATGAATCGGCGCATCTTGATAGTTGCGGTAGAGAGAGAGGCTGCGAGTGTGAGTGATTCGCGACGTCGCGACCCATCCTTTAGTACGACAGACTCTCGGCAAAGTTCCATATTTCTCGGCGTGAGAAGAGCCACGGCCGCCGTATCGCGGCCGTGGCTCTTCTCACACATGTCTCCTGTTCATCATCGTCCTTGCGGCTTCTTCTCGTTTCGTTGCGGCTGCGGTGGCTGCCTTGCGGGGTGCGGCGGCTCGACATCCCGCTGCGGACCAGCCGGCCGTCCCGCGCGCAGGTTCTGCATCTGCTGCGGCTCGAGCGGACGCCCCGGATGTTGGGCGATCGCCTTCTGCCGCGTTTCGAACGGCACCGCCGCCGGCGGAGCGGGACTGCGGATCACGAGCGGACGCGGCACCTGCGTGACGGATGTCCTCGTCGGGGGCTGCGCTCTCGGTGGACCGGGAGCCGGCCGGGGCGCCGCCGTCATGCGTTCGACGGCGGCATGCGGACGCGGCGCGATGACGCCGCCGATCTGGGCTTCGCGAGTGGGGACCACGCCCGGGTGCGGCGTGAGTCGGGCTGTCGCGATGCGTTCCGGGGCGACCTTCACCACCTCGTGCGCGATCGGCCTTCCGGCCGCGAACGCTTTCGTCGGCACGATGGTCATCGCAACCGTGCGGTTCGCATAGCCGTAGTGCTCGACGTCCCGCACATGCACGAAGAGGCCGATGTCGGTCACGCCGCGGACATTCGCGCCGTTCACCGCGCGGAGATAGCGGTCGCCGTGATGGTACCACGGCAGGTACGGATCATGCGGACCGAGCGGGAACCACGCCGAGAAGCCGATCCCGATTCCGAATCCGCCGCCATCGGCGAACGCGACGAGCGCGGGCGAATAGTACGCACGTCCGCTGCGAGGACCGGGCACCCATCCCCACCGATTGCGAACGAATGCCCATCTGCCGTAGTGGAACGGTGCGAATCCCCACGGTTCGTCGGCGATCCACACCCAGCCCCACGGTTCCACCCAGGCCCAGTGACCGTAGCGATACGGCACCCAGCCCGCGGCGACGTCCGTCGGATACCATACCGGCCCGACTGCGACGTCGGCTTCCCAGCGGCCGTTTGCGTCGAGATCGCGCACGCCGGGGATGTCCGGATTGACATAGGCATCGGACGCCGACACAGAGCTGGTGAGCGCGCCATCGCGGAACGAACTCCACGAATCGAATCCATCAGGACCCGGACGTGGAACGTTCGCGATCTGCACGCCACCGCCGTCGCCCGCCGTGAGACGCACCGTGCGGCCTGCTTCGATGACCTGCGACACGTTCGGCGCGCTGATGTCGATGCGGCCGCGCTCGACGCTCACGATCGTCTGCGTGCCGGCCGTGTTGGTCGCGATGCGATAGTTGCCGGGCGCGAGCACGCCGATCGCGCCGTTCGGCGTATCGACTTCGATCGTGTCGCTGGGATTCATGCGATAGACGCTGAGCCGCAGCGTGCCGGCAGGCACGCCGAGCTGCAGCAATCCATCCGTCAGGCTCGTGACCGTGACGTCGGTGGACGATCCGAAACGAATCGCGAGCGAACCGATCTCGAGTTCGGCGCGGCCTCCGTCGTCGGCGACGAGGCGGTCGCCCGTCGTGATGCTCGAGTTCAACGTCGCCACGGCCCATTCGCTGGAACCCGATGACTGGAACGACACTCCTCCCTGCATGGAGCTCAGGCGGGCCACTCGCGACGGCGGATCGTCCGACTCGGACGACGCCTGCGCATCGAGCGGCCGGACCACGACCGTTGGACCAGCCGACGATGCGTTCGCGGCGGCGTTCGAATCGCACGCTTTGTTTCCCTTTGCTTCGGTGGCGACGAGCTTGCCGTTCACCCACAGTTCGACCGCCTCGTTCGCCGCCGACGCGATCTCACGCGATTCCTTCGCGTTCAGGTGCAGCTGTGAGCGGTCCTGGCTTCCGACGGTCTTCCACTCGAGCGACACCGGCTGGTTGCCGTCATTCTTGATGAGAAAGCGATCGCCGCACTCGTACCCGAACGCGAGTTGTACGGCCGGCGTCTGTTGGGCGCCGAGCGCCGCCGAGGCCGTGACCATCAAGGCGAGCGCAACGAGACGTGCACGAGAAGTATTGTTCATGACTGAATCTACCCCTGACGTTGGAAATGGAGCCGTTGCTTCCGTCGGGGACCGCCTGACGCCATTCTTTACTCTGCTCTTCCGGTTCTCGGACCCTGCACACTCGGAGTTGTTCATGAAGCGCACACACGCTCGGTTTCTGGCTTTCGCGGCCGTGGCACTTGGTTTCGCGATGCCGCTCGCCGCACAGGAAAAGGTGGATGTCGCGACGATCGAAAAGATCAAGGCTGAAGAGATGAATCACTCGCAGGTCATGGAAATCATGAGCTGGCTGTCGGACGTGTACGGACCGCGCCTCACCTGGTCGCCGAACGCGACTCGGGCGCGCGACTGGGCGATGGGCCAGATGAATTCGTGGGGCCTCGCCAACGTTCACGACGAATCGTGGGACACGCCGGCCGGACTCGGCTGGGAGAGCGAACGCTTCTCCTTCATGGCGCTGACCCCGGCACCGTTCATCGTGCAGGCCGTGCCACAGGCGTGGTCGGCGAGCACGAAGGGCACCGTCAGCGGACCCGCGGTTCGCATCACCGCGGGCTGCTTCGACGAACTCAGGCAGATGTATGACGGCAAGCTCAAGAACGCCTTCGTCATGACCGCGCCGGCGCTCGGGCGACCAGTGAACCAGTTCACGGCGACCGCGACTCGGTACGCCGATTCGACGCTCGCCGCGATGGCGGCCGCGCAGCCGACTCCCGCGGGCGGACGCGGCGGCGCCGGTGGTCGTGGCGGCGCGCCGGCCCCCGAGCTGTCTGCGACGTGCAAGGCGCAGGCGACCCGCGACTCGATCGCGGCGGTCGCGGCGGGGCGCGGCGGACGGGGCGGCGGCGGACGCGGAGGAATCAGCGTGGCGGACACGAGCACGCTGCGTTGGATGGCATCGCAAGGCGTGGCGGCGATCCTGCTCGGCGATGCATCGCACGTCGGCGGCGACATCGGCACGAACAACGGCGCGTCGCGCGTGAGCGGAATCGCGGCGATTCCGACGGTGCACGTGTCGCAGGAATCGTACGGCCGCATTGCGCGCATGGTCGACAAGAACGTCGCCGTGCCGCTCGAGCTGAACATGCAGAACAAGTTTTTCCCAGAGAACAAGGCGTCGTTCAACATCGTCGGAGAGATCCCCGGAACGGATCCGGCGCTGAAGAACGAGGTCGTGATGATCGGCGCGCACTTCGATTCGTGGCACTCGGGCACCGGCGCTACGGACAACGGCGCGGGGTCGGGGGTCATGCTCGAGGCGATGCGCGTGCTCAAGGCGCTCAACCTCAAGCCGCGCCGCACGATTCGCATCGGTCTCTGGACCGGCGAAGAGCAGGGCCTGATGGGCTCGCGCGCTTACGTGAAGCAGCACTACGGCTTCGCGGACAGCGCCGCGTTCCACGGAACCGACGAGCAGAAGAAGTTTGCCGCCTATTTCAACGTCGACAACGGCAGCGGCAAGATTCGCGGCGTGTACCTGCAGGGCATCGAGGCCGAACGCCCGATCTTCGACGCGTGGATGGGACCGTTCAAGGACATGGGAATGCAGACGCTGACGATCAGCAACACGGGCGGCACCGACCACCTNNGTGTACGAGCGGCTGCAGCCGGACGACATGAAGTTCAACTCCGCGGTCGTCGCCAGCTTCGCCTGGCAGGCCGCGCAGCGCGACGAGAAGCTGCCGCGTCCGCCGCAGCCCGGACCGCTCGCGCCGGCAGGCGGGCGCGGCATCATCCCTTAAGAGGCGAAGAGGGACCAGCGACGTCTGAGGGGCGATCTGGCGAAGCGCGATGTGAGAGGAACGAGGAGACCGTCTCCTCGCTCCTCACCAGTCGCTCCTCACCAGGTCGCCCCTCACCAGGTCGCCCCTCACTCGTCGCGCGTTGCCCGTCGCAGCTGCGTCAGGACCCGAGCAGCCCAAGCTTCATCGCGAAGCGCACGTAATCCGCACGGTGCGCGAGGCCGATCTTCTCGTTCACGCGTTGCTTGTACGTATCGACCGTCTTCGGGCTGATATTGAGCTTCTCGCCGATTTCCGGAGCGCTGTATCCGGCCGCAACGAAGCGGAGGATCGCCTGTTCCCGCTCGGAGAGTTTCTCGAATTGGTCGCGTTCGCTCGCGTGCTCTTCGCGCCGCTTGAGTTCTTTCGCCAGCGTTCGCGCGGCCGCGGCCTGCAGATACTGGTGTCCGCTCGCCACGGTCCGGACGGCGTCAACGAGATCGCGGTCGGCCGCGTTCTTGACGAGGTAGCCGCTCGCTCCTGCCTCGAGCAGCGGAACGAGGAACTCATCTTCGGCGTGCATGGTGAGAATGAGAACGCGGCACTTGCTCGAGCGGGCCTTCAGCTCCTTCGTGGCCGCCGCGCCGTCCATCTCATCCATCGAGAGGTCCATCACCACGACATCGGGATTCAGGCGCGCGGCGGCGTCGACCGCCTCGCGGCCGTTGCGCGCTTCACCCACCACCGTGATGTCCTTCGCGGTGCCCAGCACGGCTTTCAGTCCCGCGCGAACCACGGCGTGGTCGTCGGCCAGCAGCACCCGAATCAAGTCACCCGTCATCACTGCCTCCGTCTTCGTCGAATTGTTCACGTCAGAACGATCGGCGCCGTCACCACTCCCGGAGTTCCGTGGTCGCACTCCGCGCGAGGAAGCATATGGCAGTGGCATTGTCCAAGTCCCCGGATTCGTGGAGTTCGCGCTTGTGTCGTATTCCTCGCCAGGCGCTCGGGGAGCGCAGGATACATTGAGATGAGTCTAAGTTTCGTGTTTCCCTTACGCCGAGAAAGTCAGGAAAGCGACGATACTTCCAATCAAAGAGCCTACGGGCGTGTCAGGGTATGCCTGACGGGCCGTTCCGCACCCGTATAGATTTCAATCAAATGTTCCCGCTCTCAGACTCCCTCGTAGCCTCCATCGTCTCCTTGGCCGCGGACGCGATCATCTGCGTCGATGGCGATCAGCGCATCACCTTCTTCAACGAAGGGGCGGCGAGAATGTTCGGTTACGAGCCGAGTGAGATGCTCGGGCAGCCGCTCGCGACGCTGCTCCCGCTGCGCTTTCGCTCATCGCATGGCTCCAAGGTCGAGTCATTCGGCAAGTCGCAGGTCTCGTCGCGCCGGATGGGCGAGCGGTCGCTCATTTCCGCTGTGCGAAAGAGTGGCGAGGAGTTCCCGGCCGAAGCCGCGATCGCGCACATGCAGAGCGATAACGGACCCGTGTATTCCGTGGTGCTCCGGGACATCACCGAACAGCGGCGCGCGCACGACATGAACGAACGGCTGCTCGTCGAGATGGAGAAAGCGGTGAAACAGCGGGACGAGATGCTGGCGCTGGTCTCGCACGACCTGCGCAACCCGGCGAATGCGGTGAAGATGCTCGCCGGCGCGATTCTTCGAGTGGGCGAATTGGACAGCTCCGGCCTGCCGTCCGACGTCCTGGAGCACGCCGCGGTGATCCTGCAGGCCGCGATGCAGATGGACGCACTCATTCAGGACCTCCTCGACTCGACGCGGCTCGAGGCCGGACGCCTTCGCGTGTCGCCGCAGTGGACGTCCGCCGACGACCTGGTGTCGGCGGCGATCGAGACGCTCGCGCCGCTCGCGCTGGCGAAATCAATCGTGCTTTCGCGGAATTTCCCGACAGAGCTGCCCGAGGTCTACGCCGATCCCAACCGCATGAACCAGGTGCTGTCGAACCTCATCGGGAACGCGCTGAAATTCACTCCCGAGGGCGGCGCCGTGACGGTCGAGGGAACGCGAGAGGGAAAATTCGTCTTGTTCGCCGTGCGCGACACCGGCGCCGGCATTCAGCCGGAAGACCTGCCGTTCGTGTTCGACCGGTTCTGGCATTCCAAGCGCATGAATCGCTCCGGAGCCGGTCTCGGACTCGCGATCGCGCGCGGAATCGTCCTCGGACACGGCGGCCGGATCTGGATCGAGAGCGCGCCCGGCGTCGAGACCGTCGTGCGCTTCACGCTGCCGACGATCGAGTCGGCGAACATTCGCTCCTAGCCGATTCAGCCGATCGCTCGCCGACGGCCGCGCGATCGGCGGTTCACCGCGCGGGCTGGTTTGCGGCGGGCTCGAGGTTTGCCTCCTTCGTCCACGGAATGTCGTGCGGACGGAACACGAGTATCGGACGATCCCCCGTGCGCACGAGATCGTCGGCGATGCCCCCGAGAAAGAGGCGCGTGAATCCGCGTCCATGCGTGGCGAGCGCGACCACGTCCGGCTTCGTGCGGGCGATGTACTCGAGGATGGCGGCTGAGGGATTCTCCGGCGGAGGCATGAGGCGCAGATAGTCGATCTCCGCGTCGAAGGCGTGGGCGAGCCACGCTGCGTGGGGGATGATCGCGCCCGACGCCTCCGAGCCGTCGAGCAGGACGAGCACNNCGGATGACGCTGTCGGCCACGCTGCCGAGCCAGCTCGAAGTCGCGCCACTGGCGCCGCGCGTCGTGCACACCACGAGACGGGAACGGCGCTCGGACGCTGCGAGAACGATTTCCGCTTCCGGCGCTCCAATGCGCAGCTCGGCCGTAACCGGCACGTCGTTCAGGTCGCTCACGGCGCGTGCGCGGCGCGTGAGCCACTCTTCCGCGTCGACGCGAATCCGCTCGTCGATGACCGGATCCGGAATCGAGATGGCCGCGTCGCTGGGAACGACGAGCATGTTCAGCGGCGTGTGGACGCGCACCAAATGCAGGGAACCTTCGATCCGCCGCGCGATCTCGGCGGCGTGCGCGACGGCCTCGTCGGCGAGCGACGAACCGTCGAGCGGAACGAGCAGTTCTCTGGACATGGCGGACTCCGGCGCGATTGACATGAAAAAGACACGAACCTCGAGGAGGCCCGCATCGCTCTCCTCCAGTGTCGGGTTGCGGGAAGCGTCGCGCAGTCGGTGATTCTTGGTCAGGATCATCGGGGGTTCCCCGACCGCCGCAGTTGCCCCGATCGCGGCCGGCTGACGAACTTGTCCGCATGATCGTCGGCCACGTTGGCATCGCGTTCGGCGCTCGCGCGCTCGATCGCCGGGAGACGGATGCACGCGCGCCGCTGCTTTGGCTGCTGGCCGCGTCGGTCGCGCCGGACATGCTCGACGGCGCGTACGCGCTGGGGCAGTACTGCAATCCTGAGGGCGTGTTTTCGCACTCGCTTCCCGCGGCGGCGATTCTCGCGGCGATGTTCAGCTTGGCGGCGTTCTTCCACACGCGCAGCGCCGCAACGGCGCTGCTCGTCGCGGGCCTCGTCATGCTGCACCTGCCGCCGGACTACCTCACCGGACGCAAGGCGCTGTGGCCGGGCGGGCCCGTGGTGGGGCTGTACATCTACCGGTGGGGCTGGCTCGATTTTCTCGCGGAGCTGCCGGTGATCGTCGCAGGGTGGTGGATGCTTCGCCGTGCACGATTCACGCCGCGCTGGGTCGTGTCGGGACTGGCACTCGCTGCGATGCTCGCGGTGCAGAGCTCATTCGACGTCACGACCCAGGTGAACGGCCCGCGCGTTCCGCGGACGTGCAGGCGCTGAGGGAGTGCTGAGCAGGCGCTGACGAGGCCGGCCGTCGGTGCGATGGCGCGTCAGGGCTTGACGGTCATTTTCGAGATCGTCCACACGACGACGGCGCCGCAGAAATCATGCCCGAGCAGCTGCTGGTACTCCGCCGGGATTTCCGCGGCGTGCGCGTACGTCTCGATCGCGTAGAGTTCGTTGACGCTGAAGTACTGGTCGAAGGTCTCGCCGTCCTGGAGCTTCACCGGTTGCCCGTTCATGAGGAGATTCATCACGCAGTCGCCGCCATACGGCGTCTTGCCCAGGATCGCGGCGCCGCCACCACCCCCGCTGCGGCCGGCGCGTCCCCTGCCGGCGCCGACCTGTGCGTGCTTGACGGTGACGCCGACGATGTCCTGCAGCAGCGATGAAGCGCCCGGAACGGTCTTTCGCTTCTTGTCGATTTCCTCGGGCGTGACCATATGGCCCCACCCGGCACGCAAGCGCTGATAGAAGCCGGTCAGCGCAAGTTGCGGGTGCGCGGCCTCCGCGCCGGCGTCGATCTGCACCGCCTCGAGAAGCTGCGCCACCGGGAGCAGCTTCACGCCGATGCTCACCGTGGAATCGGAGGGCAGGCGCAGCTGGAATTCGACGCCCGAGAATCCGATGCGCCTGACGCGCACCGTGATCGGCCCCGCCGGCAGCTCGGCGAACCGGAAGAATCCCGAATCGTCGGAGACCACGGCCTTCGGCGGATCATCCGTCTCGACGATCGCCGATCGGACCGGCCGGCCGGCGGTATCCACGACCTGTCCCTGAAGATGCGCGGGCTTGGTGGGCGGGGCGTTCTGCGCGAGGAGGGGAGGGCCGACGACGGCGCAGGCGAGCAGGAGGCGACGGAGCATGCCCTAGCCTAGGTCTGGTGGGAGAAAGCGGCAAGTCCTTACTCCCATCTACCTCTCCTCTCATCCCTGCCGTCACGCCTACGGTTTCTTCACCGTGTCCGCCGTCACGACCTTGAGATCGATGTACTGGCCCGCGGGTTCCTTCCCCGGCCGCACGCTCCGCGGAATCCGCTCGCCCTGTGCCGGTCCGAGCGACTTCACGTACTTCCACATCGCCCGAAGATCCTCGTCCGACATCAGCTTCGTGTTGTGCCAAGGCATCGGCAGATGGCCGTCGCCGTCGTCGGCGGTCTTCAGCGTGTTCACCCAGTGATCCTCGCCCTCCCGGTCGGCGATGACACGGAGATTCTTGGAGTAGTCGACACCCCACGTTCCCTTGAATCCGAGGCCGCGACCCGTCATCAGCGAGTCCTTGGAGGTCTTGCCGCCGGACTCGACCCAGTTCGGCGTGTGGCAATCGTGGCAACTGCCGACGATCAGCAGATACGCGCCGGCCTGCTCGGGGGTGGCCGCCGTGACGTGGGGAGCCTGCGCGCGCGCAGGCGTCGAGAGCAGGACAGCGACGCCGACAGCGACGCAGTTGACGATGGTACGACGGTGCATCAAGGGCCTCAGGGTGACGGGTTCGGGCGCGAAAGCTACACGCACGCCGAAAACCGCAAAAGTGGCGGCCGATGATCGCGCGCGCTACGGCACGAGGGGCCGGAGCTTCGCGAGCTGGGGTTCGATCAACGCCCTGTCGCCCACGATGGCGATCGCCATGTGCGAGGGGTCGAGATATGCAGCGACCGCCGCCCGGACGTCTTCGCGGGTCACGGCCATGACGCGCTTCGCATAACCGGTTCGCCAGCCGTCGCCGATCGAGTGTTCGTCCATGAATTCCACCAGCGCCACCATTCCATCGCGCGAGTTGTTGCGCGCCTCGAACGCGGCAATCACGCGGGCCCGCGCGCGGACCACTTCGGCTTCCGGCGGCGCCACCTTCTTCAGCGCGGAGAGCTGGCCGATGAGTGCCCCGAGTGCCGCCCCGGTGTTGGCCGTGCGCACGTCGAGGACGTCCACCCAATAGGTCGCGCTGTGCCGCTGCCAGATGGTCGAGCTTCCGTGCGGCGGCACGCCCTCGATGGACGCGAGGTCGATCGCGACGCGCGAGCTGTCGTCGCCGGCGAGGAGCATGTCGGCGACTTCGAGACTCGCGAAATCGTGGTCCGCCGGATCGATCGTCGGGAGTCCGATCCAGGTGACACTGCGGTCCGCGCCCGGCTGGTCGAGCGTCACGAGCTCGTGCACCGCCACGGCGCGAATCACCCGCGGCTTCGGGGGTGCGCCGGCCTTCCAGTCGCTGTAGATCTCGCGAACGGATTTTTCGGCAGCGGCGTCAACGAACACGCCGCTCACGTACAGGTGCGCGCGCGACGCGGAGTAGTTGTCGTCGTACACGTTCCGCACGTGACCGAGCTGGAGCATCCCAAGCGTGGCCGCGAACGCATAAGGATGACCGAACGGCCCGTCCGGGAAGATGATCGCGCGCCACTGCTGCCTCGCGAGGTCGGCTGGGTTGTGCAGCGTGCTGTCCAGCGCAGTCATCGCGTGGCGTCGCACACGACCGAAGCCGGCGGTATCGAGGAGCGGGTGGCGCACGAGATCCGCGATGAGCGAGAGGAAACGCGGGATGCGCGTCGTCTCCACTTCACCACTGATGGTGGTCGTGACCGGACCCGCGCGCACCGCGATCTTCGTCCCGAGGCTCGCGGCTTCCGTCGCGATCTGCTGCGCGGAACGCGCGACGGTGCCCTGTAGGAGCATGTCCGCGGTGAGCGACGCCAGCCCCGGACCGAACGCGGGCTCGTCAATTTCACCGGTCTCGAGCACCAGCGAGACGACCGCCTTGCGCGCCGTGCCGGTGTGGATGAGCGTCACCCGCAGGCCGTTCTTCAGCGTGAACGTGCGCTGCGCGGGAACTGGCGCCTGACCCCTCGGTTGCGCGCGCGTCGCGCCCGCGGTGAGGAGCGCCGCGGCGATGCATGCGATGCGGAGCTTCATCCATTCAATCTACTCGCGTGCACCGAACGGGTCGTGCGCTTAATCACTATCTTCCCCTCGTGATCACCGTGCATCAGGGCGACAACCTTCGCGTGCTCGCCGCGATTCCATCGGGCGCGTTCGACCTGATCTACATCGACCCGCCGTTCAACACGGGGCGCACGCAGCAGCGCACGCGCCTGCGTACGCGCCGCGACGCCGCCGGCGACCGCACGGGATTCGGCGGCCAGCGCTACTCGTCCACGAAGCTCGGATCGGAGCGGTTCGCCGATGCGTTCGACGACTACCTCGCGTTCCTCGAGCCGCGGCTTCTCGAGGCGAAGCGCGTGTTGCGCGCCGACGGCAGCCTCTTCGTTCACCTCGATGCGCGCGAGGTCCACTACGTGAAGGTCCTGCTGGACGGCATGTTCGGGCGCTCCTCGTTCATGAACGAGATCATCTGGGCGTACGACTATGGCGGGCGCAGCAAGACGAGGTGGGCGCAGAAACACGACACGATCCTCTGGTACGCGAAGGATCCCTCGCGATACACCTTCCGCGCGCACGAATCGGACCGCCTGCCGTACATGGCGCCCGGACTCGTCACGCCGGAAAAGCGCGCGCGCGGCAAGCTGCCCACCGACACTTGGTGGAACACGATCGTCAGCCCGACGGGGAAGGAGAAGACCGGCTACCCGACGCAAAAACCGCTCGCCATTCTCGAGCGCATCGTGAAGGTCCACTCGAATCCGGGAGACCGGCTGCTCGACTTCTTCGCCGGCAGCGGATCGTTCGGCGACGCGGCCGACCGGCACGGGCGCGATGTCACGCTGGTGGATTCGAGCGCGGCGGCGATTCGCGTGATGAAGAAACGATTCGCGGGGCGGGGGACCGAGTTCGTGAAGAGTCGAGCGTAACGGCAACCGCTTGCCACGGATTTACGCGGAAAACAGCTCTCTGGATTGAACGGCCTGATCAAACTTGGGGGGAACTGCCACGTTCGTAGTTGCGGTTCCCCCAAAAGGCTTGATCAGGTTTTACAATCCTGCCGGCAGGTTTCCGTGCAAATCCGTGGTTAAGGGGTTGCTGCTGCAGTTACTGGTACTGGATATAAACCGGTCTCGGATGGAGTCTGAGAATCTCGGCGATCGTCGTCCTCGGGCTGTCGTTCCGAGGCTTGTAGAACTGCTTCCACCCGGCAAACTGCACCGGCTCCGCCTTGATCCACTTCCGGAAGGTGTTCTTCTTGAGGTCCGGCGGCCCGAATCCATCCATGTCCATCACGATCTGCACGCGCGGATCGAGCGTGATCTTCCGCGTGTTCGTCACGCCGTGCTGCGTGAACCGGTGCACGACGAGCACTTTCGGCGTCAAGGCGTGCTTCGTGACGAGGTCGGCGAGGAAGGCCGTGGCGTAGTTGACGTCGGCCGCATCGTACGTGCCGACCTTCTTGCCCGGCGGCGTCCCGTCCTTCATCGAGAACTCGGGGTCGATCCCGAGGTGGAAGTTCGGTCGCGCGAGGAAGCCCGCGAGACGCGGAAGCTCGTCGCGCAGGTTCGACTGTCCGACCTGCACATCGAGAAAGACGAGCGCATTCCGCTTCGCCGCGAGGGCTGCCACGCGCTCGATGAGCGCGGAGTCCATGCGCAGCCGGTAGCGGCCATCCTTGCCCGGCGCCGCCTGCGCGACCACCGCGATCAGATGCAGCGCCGGCTGGACGGGCGTCGCCGGATCGGCCTTGGCCCAGGCGGCGACCTCGGTGTCGAGCTTGCGCAGCATCTCCTCCGGTTCGTACTCGCCGAGCACGCCCATCTTCTTCGAGAGGAGATTGCCGTAGTACGCCACGATGCGCTTCGCCGGCAGGATCGCACCCGGGAGCTGGTCCGCCGTCTTCACGGGCCACATGGCATCGAGGATCGAGTCCTCGCGTGCCTGCGCGATGCTGTCGGCATTCGGCGGCGGCACCGCTTTCTTCTTCCTGGCGGTCTTTGTTGCCGCGCCGGTCTTGTGCTTCGGCTTGGGCGCGGCGGAGTCGGTCGTGGCCTGCGCGACGAGCGGCGGCGCCACGAGAAGCGGCGCAACGAGCGGCAGCGCCACGTACAACAAGAAAGCGAGCAGGGATCTCATCACGCGCGGAGACGATCCGAGTGACAGAGACGTCACGGGGCGATGATTTCGATCCGATGGTCCGCGCGCACCGTGTACTGCCCGGCCACCGTGATCTCGAGCTGGACGATGTACGATCCCTTCTTGAGCGTCGAGATATCGAGCTCGATCGCGCGGGGCGACACGCTGGAGCCACGGGCCGACATGTCGTCCACCGCCACGCTCACGGGCGTGGACTCGCGCACGAGCTTCAGCGCCTTCGCCTGCCGGCGCAGAAACCCGGATTCCTCGACTTCCTTCACCACCGTCAGGGAGACGTTCATCTTCTCGCCCGAGGGATCGGTGCCGTACGACTCCCAGTACACGCCGAGCTTCTCGTCCGCGCGGAGGCGCTCGGTGGGAACCGCGTGCGGCGCGGCGTTCTCCACGGTCGCCGGAAAACTTCCGTATGGTTTATAGAATAGAAGGTCCGAGAGCGTCACGCGCGTGCCGACCGCGAATGGCGGACGCACGCCGTATCGAGCGCGCGCCACCGCGTGATGTTCGGGTGCGGCCACCTCGGCGCTCATCAGAAGCGGACCCCACGGCGCCTTCACCATGAGCATGCCCACCGGTGGAGCGTTCTTCACTGACTTGATGTATCCCGTCGCCTCCGTGCCCGGGGTGACGACGAGCGACGCGCTGATCGGCACGCCGGCGAGTTCGGGCATGGTGCGCGAATCGTATGCGAGCACTACGAGCGCGCTGTCGCCGCGATGAAACACGGCCTTCTGGTGCTCGAGCGGCTTGAGCACCGTGGCGTACGGCGGGCCATAGCGCGCGATCACGGGCGGAAGCTGCAGCCGCCAGTTGGCCGAGTCGGAGAGCGAAGGCTCGTTGATGACGAAGCCCGCCGGGATCATGCGATATGCCGGCATCGCCTCTTCGCCGGTAATGCCGTCGCGCGTCAAGGCCCACGAACGCTCCCACCCGAAGCGCAGCATCAGCTCCTTCTCGTCGTCGTCGAATCCGAACTCGTACTGGCTCGGCGCGTCCTGCAGGAGCTGCGCCATCGTCATCCGCGCGTACCACTCCGTGCGCGTGTCGTTGCCGGGCATCGCGTAGAGCGTGCGCCCGAGGAACCAGACGCGGTCTTCGAAGGCGCGCCGTTGCGGGTCGCCGCACTGGTAGCGGCGGTACTGCTGCCGCGCGTCGTCGTCGATGAGGAGCGACACGTCGTGCCATGCGCACTGGTCACGCGCGAGCATCTTGCCGATCGCCTCGTCGTAGACGCGCCCGGATTGCACGTAGTCGCCGAGTTCGTGCAAGGCAAAGCCGACGAGGATGTCGCACCACCACCCGCCCGCCTGGCAGGCGCGGGCGGCATCGAGCGCGGCCTGGTGGCGTCCCGTCTCATCGAGATAGCGCACGCGCTGGCCCGTGATCCAGCGATCACTGGGCGATACCTTTTGGAGCGAGTCGAGCGTCGCGAGGAACCGATCGCGCGCGTCGGCGATGATCTTCGGCTCCGCGGGCATCACCGTCCGCTCGTTGTACCAGTAGCAGAACCGGCCCACGGTCTCGTCGCAGTTGCTGGGCCGGCCGACGCTCGCGCTCGGCAGGTGCGCTCGGCGATAGCGCTCGAACTCCTGCTGGGCCCGCCGGCCTGCCTCCGCGGCCGAGCCGGAAGCGGCCGACGGAGCGCCCGCGACGTTGGCCGGATCGCGGATGATCTGCGCGCGAAGCGGCACCGCGACGGCGGCGGCGAGAATTAGTGGGAGGAGGACGCGGCGGGATCTCATGGGGTTCATATACACGTCAAGTACCATAATGGAACCGGGCCGGCCCCGCGCACGCCACGCGGACGAGCGAGCCCCTATTTTTCGGAATGGAACCGATCGTCTTCGAGGCACTCCACTCCGGCGTTCACCCACCCCAGCGGGGAACCGCTGGCAGCGCGGGCTACGATCTTGCGGCGTATCTCGCGATGCGCACCGTGCGCGTCTGGCGTGAGGGCGTGATGCACGAGCGGCCGTGCATGGAGAGCAACGGTGCGTTCTCGCTCACGCTGGCTCCCGGTGAGAAGGCGCTGGTGCCCCTCGGGTTCAAGGCGCGACTCCCCGCGGGATTCGAGGCGCAGATCCGGCCGCGATCGGGAACGAGCGTGAAGACCGACCTGGTCATCGCGAACTCACCGGGAACCGTGGACGCCGACTATCCCGACGAGTGGTGCGTGCCGGTGAAGAACGGCGGAGGTGCGCCGCTCGTGATCGTGCACGGAGATCGCATCGCGCAAATGGTGCTGGCGCGATTCGAAGCGCTCGACTTCGCCGACGGCTCCGTCCTGCGCTCGACCGATCGCGCGGGCGGATTCGGCTCGACGGGGGGCAGCATGCGAGACACGCCGTGAGCCCGGCATGATCGCGGATGCGCGCCGCGCGGTGTTTTCCGCGCTGGTGCTGACGCTCGGAGCCGGCGCATGCCGGATGCCGTCGCTGCGATCGCCGACGGCGGTGCGGCTCCCGGTGGAAAGCGAGGTGACGTTCGTCGAGAGCGACGGCCACCGGATTCGCGTCGACGTCTACCAGCCGGATCGCGCGGGCCGCCATCCGGCCGTGATCCTGCTGCACGGGTCGGGCGGCATTCACGCGATCAGTCCGAGCCTCGTGAATCGGTATGCCGAAGTGCTGGCGGAGCGGGGGATCATCTGTTTCGTCGTGCACTATTTCGACGGAACGGGGGACTTCACCGCCGGCGATTCCATCGAGAGCGCGAATTATTTCCACTGGGTTCGCGAACTGCACGACGCCGTCACGTGGGTGCGCGCGCGCTCCGACGTGCGGCAGAATCAGATCGGGCTCATGGGACATTCGCTGGGCGCATGGCTGGCCGTCGGTGCGGCCGCGGCGGACGCGCGCGTGGCGCGGATCGTGCTGCTGGGGTCAGGGCTGGAACCGTTCCTCGCCGACAGCATCAAGCGGATGCCGCCCACGCTGATGTTCCATGGGGACAAGGACGATGTGGTGCCGCTGTCGGATGCGGATCATCTCGCCGCCTTCCTGCGGGCGCGCCGGTTCTCGGTGCAGTACAAGGTTTACGCTGGCGAGGGACACCAGTTTGCCGACTCGGCGGCCACCGACATGCTGGAGCGGACAGTGCGCTTTCTCGCGCCGGATCTCAAGCGGGCGCCGGCGAGGTAGGGAAGAACGGAGGGTAATCGGTGCTTGGTCATTGGTCGTTGGTCTTTCGCAAGAGACCAACGACCAATGACCAACTACGGATTACTCGCCGTTCACTTCGTGAACCGCAGTGCTCTCCCGGCGAGCGAGTGCGTCGGCACCCCGTTCTCGACCGCCGCTTTCCCGTTCACGAACACCCATTTCATTCCCACCGCGAGCCTCTCCGGCTCGGCGTAGGTCGACAAGTCGCGGATCGTCTTTGGGTCAAAGACGATGACATCACCGAACCAACCAACCTCGATCCTGCCGCGCTGGGCGATCTGCAGGTCGCGCGCCGGTTGCGAACTGCTCGACGCGATGGCGCGTTCCATCGTGAGCACGGGGCGGTCGAGGACGTAGTCGCGAATCTTCCGGGGAAAGGTCCCGAACTTGCGAGGATGGCCGTCGGAGCCATCGGAGCAAGTGGTGACGAAGTCGGCGCGCATGAACGTGTCGATGTCCTTCGCGTTCATGTTGAACGACGCGACGCTCTGGTCGCCGACGGTGCGGATGATCTCGAGGGCGGCCTCGACCGGTTCCGTGCCGCGAGCCGCGGCGATCGCGTCGAGACGTTTCCCCGCGAGGTCGCGCTGCCGCGAGCTCACGATCAGCATGGCTCCGGCGCCGCCGCGCCGCCTCAAGTTGTCGCGCATCTCGCCGGCGAGTCTTGCGTGCGTGGCCGGCGCCGCGATGCGCGCGAGGAGCGAATCGCGGCCGCCGGCCTCAGCCCAGCGCGGGACGAGTGCCGACACCAGGCTCGTGCCCGACGCATCGTAGGGATACTGGCACGCGGCCACGGAGATGCCTTCGCGCTGCGCGGCGTGGATCATCGCGATGACGGTGTCGGCATCTCCCCAGACATCCGCGCCGAGCGCCTTGATGTGCGAGAAGTGCACCGGGATGTGGGCGTCGCGCCCGATGCGCAAAACTTCACGGACCGACGCGAGCAGGCCGATCGTGTACGAGCTCTCGTCCCGCTGGTGCGTGTCGTAGATCCCGCCGTGCGCGGCGGCGACCTTCGCGAGCTCGATGATCTCCTCGGTGGTGGAGTAGCTGCCGGGCGCGTAGTAGAGTCCCGTCGACATTCCGAACGCGCCTTCGCGCATTCCCCGCTCGACGAGCGCCCTCATCTGCTGCAGCTGCGCGGGCGTGGGTGCCCTGTCGGACATTCCCATCACGGCGCCCCGCACGCTGCCCTGTGGCACGAAGAGCAGGGCGTTCGTCCCGATGCCGGCCGAGTCCCACTTCGCGAGCAGCGCACCGATTCCGACGGGGCCGCTGCCGTCGTTGTTCGTCGCGACGGTGGTCACGCCCTGCATGATGTAGGCGAGGTTCGTGCGCCTCGATGCGCTCGAGAGGTCCGGCTGCGCGTGGGTGTGCGGGTCGATGAACCCCGGCGCGACGATGAGGCCCGTGGCGTCGATCGTGCGGGCGGCGGTGATGCCGGCGCCCTTCGCGTCGCCGACGAACACGATGCGGTCCGCGCGAAGCGCCACGTCGGCGCGACGGCCGGGGGTGCCCGAGCCGTCGTACAGCGTGCCGTTGGTGATGAGCACGTCCGCGGCCGTCGCCTGCGCCGCTGCCGCGCGCGCCGAGATCGCGAGGATGAGCGCGAGCGCGAGTCGCCTCATGGGTCGATGATGGTTCCGGCCGGCAGAGAAAACGTCACAGTCGTTCCCGCGGCGACGCCGTGCGAGGTGAACCAGCCCTGGTTCGCCTCGAGGGCATAACGACACGCGCTTGTCGGCTCATGATACGTCGTGGTCTCGGCGGCCATCTCATCGATGCTGATGACCTTCAAGGTCGAATCGATGAAGGCGATCGAGAGTGGAAGCGGGGTGTCACTCATCCAGAATGCGCAGTTGGCCGGCGTATGATTGGTGCCGAACACGAAGAGCATGCCCGAGTTCGCGCCTAGAGTGGAGACGTTCATCAGTCCGGCAGCGCGTGTGGTGGACGTCGCGGCGATCTTCGCCGTGATCGTGCCACCGGGAAACGACACGGCGATCGTGGAGTCGCCCGGCGGCGTCACCTGGGTTGGGCCGTGGTCCTTGGTGCAGGCCGCAAGGCCCAAGACGAGTGCGAGCGCGCAGAGTCGTTTCACGGTACGAAAGCTGAATGTCGAACTCGAACGTGGCAACGGCAGTCGGTCGAACAACCAAAACCGACCACCGATACCCGACCACCCTGGACCACGGTCCGTTATCGCCGTGGCCGTTTCGCGCCCTTCTCGCCTATCGGCACGCGTCTTGGCGCCCCCGTCCGGATCGCATCATCGCCGTACTTCTCCCGCACCCGATCGACGGCGCGAGACAGCTCCCGATCCCGCTCCCGCTCGGGAATCACGCCCTCGACCACCGGCGCTTCGAACATCACGAGTTGCTCGGCCAATCGGGCGGCGGTGAGATTCGACAGCGAGACGCCGACGAGCCGCGCGGGCGCCCGGTGCTTCGCGCGCAGTTTCTCGAGCAGCGCCACCGCCGGCTCCGTCACTCCGCGATCCGACTCCACCGGCTCCGGCAGCGTTCGCCCGGCCGAGTG
>PMYN01000118.1:0-54645 GCA_003171215.1 Gemmatimonadota bacterium
CATCCCAACCCCGCATCCCGCATTGTTGCCGTTACACCTCGAGGTGATCCCCCGGCCTCGCCGCCACTTCGTACAGCACCGGCATCAGGAACACACTGATCAGCAGCCGCGAGAACAGCCCGCCCACGATCACGAGCGCGAACGGCCGCTGGGAATCCGTGCCTACGCCGGAAGCGAGCGCCGCCGGCAGCAGTCCGAATGCGGCGACGAGCGCAGTCATCATGATAGGCCGCAGCCGCAGGAGCGCAGCCTCACGCGTGGCCTCGGCGATGCCCTTTCCGTCGAGCCGCAGTTCGTTCGCATATGAGATGTAGACCACCGCCGTCTGCACGGACACGCCGAACAGCGCGAGGAATCCGATGCCCGACGACACCGAGAAGTGCGTTCCGGTCACGATCAGCGCCAGCATGCCCCCGATCGGCCCGGAAAGAATCACGCCGAGGACCGTGATCACGGGAAACTTCACGTTGTGGTAGAGCCCGAACAGCAGGAGGAAGATCAGCCCGAACGTGATCGGGAGGACGAACTGCAGCTGCGCGCGGCTCTGGTTGTACTCCTCGAACTCGCCGCCCCACGCCGCGCGATACCCGGTGGGCAGCTTGAAGGACTTCGCGACCTGCGCTTGCGCGTCCTGCACGGCGCTCGCGAGATCGCGTCCCTCCACGGAATACTGGATGCCGATATAGCGGGCGTTGTCCTGCCTGTAGATGAACGACGCGCCGTTGCTCACCTTGATGGCTGCTACCTCCCGCAGCGGCACCTGGCTTCCCGACGGCGTGGCGACGAGAACATTGCCGATGGCCTCCGGCGTCTCGCGGAATCTCGGCTGCAGGCGCACGACGAGGTCGAACGTCTGTTCGCCCTGGATGACCTGCGTCGCGGCTGTTCCGCCGACCGCCGACTCGATGATGCCGTTCACGGTCGCGGCGCTGAGTCCGTAGCGCGCGAGTTTCGCCCTGTCCACGGTGAGTGTCAGCGACGGCTGGCCGAGTTCCTGGACGAGCGTGACGTGCGCAATGCCGCGAACCTGCTCGATCACCTTCTTGAGCTCGAGTCCCTTCGCCTGCAGCACGTTCAGGTCGGTGCCGAAGACCTTCACGTCGAGCGAACTCTTCAGGCCGGTCTCCGCCTCCTGGACGGCGTCGTTCGCCGGCTGCGAGAAGTTGATGATGATGCCCGGGAAGACGGCGAGCTTCTTGTCCACAGCGTCGATCAGGTCCTGCTTCGAGTGATACGCCTTCGACCACTCGCCGTACGGCTTCAGTCCGACGTAGAACTCGGCGTTGAAGAACCCGGTCGGGTCCGTACCCCCGTCGTCGCGGCCGTGCTCCGAGGCGACATCGGTGACTTCCGGGAACGACTTCAGGATCGTCCGGATCTGCGGCACGATCGTCTCCGACTCTTCGAGCGAGATCGTGTACGGCAGCGTCGCGCGCACCCAGAGCGCGCCTTCGTCGAGCGTGGGCATGAACTCGGCGCCCACCGTGAAGGTCAGCGCCAGCGAAATCAGGAACAGCGCCACGCTGCCCCAGATCACCGCGCTCTTGTGCGCCAGGCTCCAGTCGAGATGGCGCGTGTACACGCCCTTCAGCCACTCGAACACGCCGTTCCTCCGCTCGCGAACGCCGTGCCGGAGGAACCAGAGACAGAGGACCGGTATCAGCGTCAGCGTCAGCAGGAGCGACCCGATGAGGGCGTAGATCATCGTATCCGCCATCGGCGTGAACAGGCGGCCAGACGGGCCGCTGAGCACATAGATCGGCAGGAACCCGGCGACGATCACCGCGACCGCGTAGACGATCGGCCGGTCGACCTCCGACGCCGCCGCCACGATGACTTCCTTGATCGAGTATTTCGTCCCGTATCGTTCCGCGAGTTGTCGGTAAATGTTCTCGACCATCACCACCGCGCCATCGACCAGGATGCCGAAGTCGATCGCTCCGATCGACAGCAGGTTCGCCGGGATCTTCCTGAGGTCGAGACAGATGAACGCGAACAACAGGGCGAGCGGAATGGTCGTGGCGACGATCAATCCCGAGCGCAGGTCGAACAGAAAGAAGACCAGGATGATGACGACGAGTACGATGCCGCGGAGCAGGTTGTCCTCGACCACGCTCGTCGTGAGATGGATCAGGTCGCTGCGGTCGTAGAACGGGTGGATCTTGACGTCCTTCGGCAGGATGTGCTCGTTCAGTTCCTTCGTCTTCGCCTCCACCCGCTTGAGCACCGTCTGCGCCTGCTCGCCGGTGCGCATGAGGATGATGCCTTCCACGGCATCGCTGCGGTCGTTGAACCCGAACTGGCCGAGGCGGGGGGCATAGCCGATCTCGACCGTCCCGATGTCCTTCACGAGCACCGGAATGCCGTTCCTCGTCGTGATCACGACGTTGGCGATGTCGGTGGTCGTGCTCAGGAGGGCGAGTCCCCGCACGTAGTAGAACTGCCCGCCCTCGGAATAGAATCCGCCGCCCGAGTTGCTGTTGTTCGCTCCCAGCGCGTTCGAAACATCCGCGATGGAGAGCCCCGCGCCGGCGAGCTTGGTCGGATCGACGAGCACCTGGTACTGCATGGTCTGGCCGCCGAGGTTCGCCACGTCGGCGACGCCTTGCACCCCCTTGAATGCCTTGGTGTTGATCCAGTCGTTGATGACCTTCAGTTCCATCGAGGAGCGATCGGGACTGTCGACCGTATAGCGGTAGACGAGTCCGGATGGTGCGAACAACGGCGCCATTCCGGCGCTGACGCCCATCGGAAGCGTGGCGTCGGGCAGGTGCTCGAGCACCCGCTGGCGCGCGAAGTAGGGGTCCGTGCCGTCGAGGAACGTGATGCGAATGTCGGAGAGCCCGTACAGTGAAATCGAGCGCACCACCTTCACACGCTCGATGCCGTTCATCTCCGTTTCGATCGGTACGGTGACGAGCCGCTCCACCTCCTCGGCGGCGTGGCCGGGCCACGGCGTCGAGATCTCGACCATCGGCGGCGACAGGTCTGGATATGCGTCGACCGGCAGGCGCTTGAACGACCATGCCCCCACGCCGGTGAGAATCAGGCCGAAGAGCACCACCAGAAACCACTGGTTCAGCGCTCCGCGGACGATCCGGTTCGCGTACGAAGGCGGACCGCTTGCCGAGTGACCCGTGGAGGCCGCTTCCTCTTCGTCGCTCATTGGTTTTCCGCGAATTGGATGAAGAGCGCGCCGTCGGCGACGACCTTCTCGCCCGCCAACAATCCCGTGAGGACCTCCCAGCGGTCGGCCACGCGATATCCGAGCGTCACGCGGCGGCGCACGAAACCGCCGTCGGCGCCGGCGACGAACACGAACGGCAGGTTGTCGTCGTCGCGCAGCACCGAGGCCACCGGCACCAGCAGCCCCGAGTGCTGCTGCCGCGAGTGGACGAGCAGCCGCACGAACATGTCCCGCTTCAGCAGTTGTCCCGGGTTCTCGGCGACGATGCGCACCGTCGTCGCCTTCGTGCCGGGATCGACGATCGGCGCGACGTAGTCCACCACGCCCCGGACCGGCTTGGTCGACGCGTCGGTCATGATGTCGACCGGCACGCCGCTCGTGACGAGCGGGATGTCGGTCGCGTACACGTTCGCGATCACCCACATCGAGTTCAGGTCGGCGACCGTGAACGCGGGCGTCGTGCCCGCCGTGAGCAGCTGGCCGGGATTGATGAGCTTTTCCACCACGGTGCCCGGAATCGGCGCGACGATCGTGCCCTGGACGGGCGCGGTGCGCTGGCCGTCGCGGATCGCGTTCACGGTGGCCTCGTCGAGGCCGAGCGCGCGCAGCGCGAGCATCGCGGCGTCGCGATCCGCCTCGGCGGCGGCGTTGTCCGACCGCGCCTGGTCGAGTTCGCTTCGCGCGAGCGCGTCGTTCGCGAAGAGCTGTTCATCCAGCTTCAGGATTCTCGCGCTGTTGCGCACGGCCGACTCGGACTTGCGGTAGGTCGCGACGTCCGCGGCGAAGTCCGGCGATGCGACTGTCGCGAGCGCCTGTCCGGCCGTCACGGTTGCGCCGAGCGTCGTGACGATGCGCGACACGGGTCCGGAAACCGGAGAGAGCACCTGCGTGGACTTGTCTCCGTTGAAGGCGACGGTGCCGGTCACCTCGAGCATCGGAGCGAAGCTCTCGCTTGCGAGCGTGACGATCTTCAGCTTTGCCCGCTGCGCGTCGGTCACCTTGAACGACGCGGGCTTTTCCGCGGCCGCCGCTACGGCGGCGTCGGGTTTGGCGCCGCAGCCCGCGGCGAGAGCGACGAGCGATATGTACGCGGCGGCAGGGAGGACGGCGCGCACGAGAACGTGCTTACTCACGGGGAACTCCGGAGGCGAACGTGGTGAGCGGCACGCCGGCGGCGCGCTCGAGATCGGACCGCGCCGAGTTGGCGGCGGCGAGTGCATCGGCGAACTGGCTTTCGGCGGCGAGCAGGGCGGTGCGGGCGGAGAGCACCTCGAGGGCGGACAGTCCGCCCAGGGCGTAGCTGCTGGCGGCCACGCGATACGCCTCGCGCGCCGACGGGAGCAGCTGGTCGCGAATGAAGATCACCTGCCGCAGCGCGGCGTCCGCGGTCGCGAACGAGACGCGCACGTCCTGCGCGACGCCCGCCCTCGTGTCGCGCAGCGTCGCGGTGAGTTCGAGCTCGCGATGATGCGTCTCCGCGAAGTCGCCCTTCGTATGCTGCCAGAAGAGCACGGGGATCGGCATCGAGAGGCCGAGGTTGTAGGTCGTGTTCGAGTTCCACGCGGGATCGCCGAAATCGCGAACCGCCCCGGCGGTGATGTCGGGCGTGAAGGCGAGCTCCTTCGTGAGCGACGAGTTCGCCTTGGCGGCGCGCAGTTGCGCCTCGAGGCCCGTGATCTCGGGACGCGAGCGCAGGGCCGCCTGCTCGATCGCCTGCACGTCCGGGAGCGCGTTCGGCGCTTCGAGCGAGTCGACCGCCGCGAGCGGCAGGCCGAGTGGACGTCCAAGCATCCTGTTGAGGGCCGCCTCCGCGTTGGTCACGTCGCGCGCGTTGCCGATCAGGTCGTTCTGGGCGGACGCCACGGCCACCTGCGCGTTGATCACGTCGAGGCGCGGGACCGTGCCCGCATTGAACCGGGCCTGCGTGCGCTGCAGGAAATCGGCGGCGAGCTGGCGGGCTTCGGTGAGGTCGCGGCGATGCATCCGTGTTACGAGCACGGAATCGTACGTTCGTCCCGTCTGCGACGCGATCTGCTGCTGGAGCAGCCGGAACTGCGCCTCGGAGGTGTGGATGTTCTCGACGCCGATCGTGTTGCGGAGGCGGAACTTGTCGGGGAAGGGAACGACGATGCCGAGGCTCACCGGCCGCGAGGGCGCCGACCCGATGCTGTTGAACCGCGTGAGCGAATCGAGCGAGCCGGAGAGCGTCGGGTCGGGGATCGCGATTCCCTCGACGCGCTGTGCCCGCACCTGGAACGTCTGCTGCCGCGCGACCTCCAGCTGCGGATTCGCGAGCAGCGACGTGGCAATCGCCTGCCGCCGCGTGATGCGCAGGGTGTCGGCCGCGGCATCGCCGCCGACTGCCTGCGCACGCTGTTGTGCGGATGCCGGGCCGGCGACGAGCGCCAGCGCGGCCATCCAGATGGATGTTCGCATGCGTTCCTTGAGGAGTTTGTTTGCCGTACTTCGGCGCGTTGCATCGAGCCACGCGCCGGGAGCGCGCTGCTTGCGCGCTCAATCCCTGGGCCGCAGCGAACTCAGGCGGGTTGCGGCGGGGCACGGGGCAGCGCGACAGCATCGACGCGGCGTGCGGGTGCCACGGGAGTGTCGAGCGCGGCGACGGTCTGCTGCCGCTCGCACGCGATTGCGGCGCAACTCTGTGCAGGCGCGGAGTGCAGCGATCGCACGGCGCAGACGGCACAGGTCGCTTCGTCATGCTGGTACTTGTGTTGCGCATCCCGCTGCTCGGCGTGCGCACCCAATCGTCCCTTCTCGCTGACTTCCAGCAACGGTGACAGCGCTATTGCGCCCTGCAACACAAGAAGCGTCGCGAGCGCGAGCTGGCGGTACCACCCGGTCTGGCGGCGGAGGAGGCGGGATCGGAGAAACATCGAGTACTGAGGCTACGCAGGGAGGCCGAAAAACGCTAGGGAACACGCAACGCCGCGGAAGGCCGGCTCGTATATATTCCGTGCCAATGCGCCGACGTTCCTTCCTCAGCCGGATCACGCTGTCCGCGGTCGCCATCGTGCAGATGGCGGCGCCGGCGCTTGCCGTCGTCGCGGACGCCCGGCTCATTGCCGATTCGGCCGGCGCGCCGCAAGTCCACATCGAGGAGCACACGCAGAAGAGCTGCCGCACGGTCCATCCGGACGACTGCGCGCTCTGCCAGCTGCTCACGCACTTTTCCGCGCCGCGTGCCTCCGCGCCCGCGCTTCCGGCCGGGACGTCCGAGCGCTGCGCCATCGGCAGCGGCGCGTCGCTGCTCCCCGCCTCCATCTCTCGCGCGCAGGAACGCACGCGCGCCCCTCCCGTCAGCCTGAGCTGACCTTCGCCGCACGGCCGATTCCCGGCCGTCGCGCGCGCACACAATCGCCAGTCACCTGTTCCCGGACCCCGGGAGCCGGCGTGCGCGCCGTTACACGCGGCCATCACTCGGGCAATTCGAAATACACGGGAGCCAATCGTGATCGCACCACAGTGGATTCATCGCGCGAGCTGCGTGCTCGCGCTCGCTGGACTGATTTTCGCCGGTCGTCCGGCAGCCGCGGCGGTTCCGGCCGGAGACCTGCACGGCGTCGTCACGGACAGTGCGTCGAACACACCGCTCAGCTCCGCTCAAGTCAGCGTCATGCGCGACGGCAAGATCATCCAGAATACGCTCACCGACGCGTTTGGGAGATACCGTGCGCACAACCTGCCGGCCGGCACCTACACGCTGAGCGTGCACTTCATCGGCTTCAAGGCATTCACGGCGTCGGTCACGATGAAATCCGAGGACGTACGCATCGACGTGCGACTCGGCGCCGCCGTTGTGGAGCTCTCCGCCGTGAAGATCATGGCCGAGGCGCCCATCGCCGTCGACACGCGCACCGGCGACCAGACTTTTTCAGAGGACAAGTCTCACGCGGCACCGACGACGACATCGTCACAGGTGATCCAGGAAGCGGTCGCGGGCGCGGTACGGGCTCCCACCGGCGAGGTACACATTCGCGGTCAGCACGCCGAGTACACGTATTACGTGGACGGTGTTCCGGTGCCCAGCGGGGTTTCGGGATCGCTGAACGAACTGTTCGATCCCGCGATCGTGAATTCGATCAACTTCCGCACGGGTGGCTGGGACGCCGAGTTCGGCGGCAAGAACGCCGCGGTGATCGATGTCGCGACGCGCATCCCGACGGGGGCGTTTCACCTGAACGTCGCAGGATTCGCCGGTTCGTTCAACACCAGTGGCCAGTCGCTCAGTGCGAGCGGCAACGCCGGAAAGTGGGGATTCTTCGGCGCGTTCTCGCAACAGTCCACCGACATGCGTCGCGAGCCGGTGAGCTTCGACACGATCACCTTCAAGCCGTTCAACTACCACAACCACGGCCAGGACCTGTACAGCTTCGGCAAGATCCAGTACAACCCGTCGTCGAGCGACGTGATCAACCTCGAAGGCAACTGGTCGCGAACGAACTTCCAGGTTCCCTACGATTCCACCGGCGGCGTGGTGCAGGACGACAATCAGGCGGACGTCAACGCCTTCCTGAATTTCGGATGGCGGCACCGCTTCAGGGTCGAGACCGGTGCCACGGGCCAGGAGACCAAGGGCGGCGAGCTCTTCGCGGGCGCATTCTACCGCTACGGCAGTCTCCGCTACACGCCGGGCCTGCAGGACTCCCCACAATTCATCTTCTATCCGGACACTGTCACGCCGTACAATCTCCGTGAAAACCGCGACTTCACGACGACGGGGCTCAAGCTCGACTATTCGTATCGGTCGAGCGAGGAGTTCGAGGTCAAGACCGGCGTTCAGGCGCTCGTGACTACGGGCCACGAGAGCTTCGTGACCACGACGCAAACTGGGGCATTCGGGCCGGCGTCGAACTCAGGACTGAGCGGCAACGAGGTCGGCGTGTACGCACAAACCGCGTGGTCGCCCTCCGAGCACTTCGAGCTGCGCACGGGACTGCGCTGGGACGAGCACACAGCACCGTTTGCGGGCACGGTATCGCAGCTCAGCCCTCGAATTCGGCTGAACTTTTTCATCGATCCGGCGAACACCCTGTACTTGTACTACGCCAAGCTCTTCGTCCCCACGAACGTCGAGGACCTGCGCGCGATCACCAGCGTCGCGCTGGCAGGCGTCCTCGCGGACCCGACGCTTCCGGAGCGCGACAACTTCTTCGAGGCGGCGTACATCCATCGCTTCCCCTTCGGCGTCGTGACGAAACTCTCGGCGTACCACAAGGAGAGCACGCCGGGAATCGACGACAATACGGTGCCGGGGTCATCGATCGTCACCGAAGTCAACATCGCCCGGATCCGCATCACGGGCGTTGAGGCGGTGCTCGAGGTACGCCCCGATGGCCCGCTCAGCGGCAACGTGAATATCGCGCTGAATCACGCGTACGGGCTGGGCCCCATCACGGGCGGGTTCTTCCCGACAGCCACGCCGACGGGATACTTCGACCTCGACCACGACCAGCGGCTCACGATCAATGCCAGCGCCGTATACTCGCTGGGAGCGTTCTACCTGAGCGCGACCGAGATCTTTGGCAGCGGACTGCCCAACGGCGTGGACCCGAGCACGTGCAACTGCGGGTACGGTACAGGATTGCTGGACTTCAATCGCGCCACCAAGGTGCAGCCGAACTACATCACGAACCTGAGCGCGGGATACACGTTCCTGTTCGGGAGCACGACCGTCCGTCCTGAGTTGTTCGTCGACAACCTGTTCGATAGCCGCTACCTGCTCAAGGGCACGTTCTTTAGCGGTGCGTCCGTCGGCCGGCCTCGGTCAGTGCAGCTCCGTGTGAACCTCGGCATATAATTGGGGGCGGAGCGGCGCCGATCGCGGCGCCGCTCCCGGCAGGCCCACAGGCAGTCCAGCGGGAGCGTCGCCCCATGAGGAACCGTCGTTCGATCGTCGGGATGGTGCTACTCACCCTGGCCTGCTCATGTTCCGGCGGCGGCAAGTCCATCGGTCCGCCCGATGGCACCGGCCCGGTGGCGTCGATCGCCGTGGGTGCCGCGACCACGACGAGCGTCTTCATCGGATCGACCATCTCACTCGTCGCCTCGGCGTACAACTCGAGCGGCGTGGCGATCGCCGGCCAGACGTTCACCTGGACCTCCGCGAACCCTCTCGTGGCGACCGTCTCACCGGCCGGCGTCGTCACCGGCGTCGCGGCCGGTGTCGCGTCCATCTCCGCGTCGATCGGTTCGATCGTCGGGCAGAATACCGTCACGGTCTCGGCCTCGGCCGCCCAGCTCTCCTGTGCGAACGTCGCACCGCTGGCGCTGAGCGTCGGCGACGTCCACCCGTTCACCGGCCTCGAGCGCTCGAGCCTCTGCATCGGCGGCGGAGCGGGCTCGGAGTACGCGCTCGTCGCCTTCAACTCGAGCCTCGACACCAGCACCACGACGCAAACGGTCTCACTGGTCGCGAGCAGCACCGTGCCGGTCGCGAACGGCCCGACTCCGCAGCTGATCGATGCAGGTCCGCGCGTCTCGGCCCGGCGCGTGCCGCGCAACATCGATTTCGAGATGCGAATGCGCGAGATGGAGCGCCGCGAGCTCAATCCGAGGTTCGCGGCGGCGCGCGCATGGTACGCCGGCCGCTCGCGGTCCTTCGCCGCGCCGCGGGGCATCTCGGCCATCACCAATGTGCCATTGACTCCGGTGGTCGGTTCGGTCATTTCGCTCAACGGCAACGCGAACAGTGCCTGCGGAACGCCGCAGCCGCACGGCGCGACGATCGTCGCCGTGTCGACTCGCGCGATCGTCGCCGTGGACACCCTCGTGCCGCCGAACGGCTTCACGAACGCGGACTACCAGAACTTCGCCGCGGCGTTCGACACGCTGATCTATCCGCTCGATACGCTGAACTTCGGCGCGCCGACGGACATCGACGGCAACGGCCGCGTGCTACTCTTCTTTTCGCAGCTCGTGAACCAGCTCTCGCCCCCGGGCCAGGGATCGTACGTGGGTGGTTTCTTCTTCTCGCGCGACCTCTTTCCTCTCGCCTCCACATCCACGCTTGCGGCGTGTGCGGGGAGCAACCTCGGTGAGATGTTCTATCTCCCAGTGGTGGACTCGTCCCAGCAGTACAACGGCTATTTCAAGAACAAGAAGGTCGTCACGAGCCAGGTCCTCACGACCGTCGTGCACGAGTTCCAGCACCTGATCAATGCGGGACGGCACCTCTATGTGAACATGGCGGCGACGCGCCTCGAGGAGTCGTGGCTCGACGAATCGCAGGCCATGCTGGCGCAGGAACTCCTGTACTACAGGGTCTCCGGCTTCGCGCCAAAGCAGAAACTCACGTGGGCCACGATCAGCACGGGCGCCAACGCGAACGGCGCGCAACTCGACCTCGTGGACGCGTACCTCGTCCAGGGACTCGGGTTGGTCGACAGCTACCTCCAGGTTCCTGAGTCGAGCACGCCCTACAACAACAGCGAGAACGTCGCGACCCTCGGCGCCGCATGGCAGTTCATGCGGTACCTGCTCGACAACACGACGGGTCCGCAGTACACCTTCTCGCGTGCGATCGACAACGGCGTCGTCTCCGGATTCGCGAACCTCTCGAATGCTTTTTCAACCTCCCTTCCGGCGCTGGCTGCCTCGTATCAGTCGTGGGCGATCGCGCAGTACGTGGACGGAACCGGCCTCTCGTCGATTCCGGCCTATGCGAATCCCAGCTGGAACTACCGCAGCGTGCTGCCGAACGCGCTCGGCCTCACGGGCGGCTATCCCCTGAAGACGAGGCCGCTGCTTCCGACCGCGCCGGTCTCCGTTTCCCTGCGGGGCGGCGCCGCTTCGTTCATCCGGTTCCGCGTGAACGCCGGCCTGACGGCGCAGATCACGCCCGCCAACGGGATCGCGGGATCGACGCTCGTGACGTACGCGCTGGTGCGGACGTTCTAACGGCAGACTTGAGTGGCGAGGTTCGACCCGATGCGGAGTGCGGAAGAGGAATCCGAATTCGGGGTGGAGAGGGGAGTGGAGAGTTAGAGGGGAGTGGCGAGAAAGCGGGGAGTTATGAGAAGGGCGCGACCGCTCGAGGCCGCGCCCTCTTTGCATTAAGCGTTCGACTCCGTCATCAACTCGACTCTCATCTCACCTCTACTCGATGCTCACCTCTACTCCCTTCTCGTCTCTAATCCCCGAATTCGGATTCCTCTTCCGCACCCTGCATCGGGTCGAAATTCCGCATCCCGCATCCATCTCATCTCTCCCCACTCTATTCCGCCCCTTTCCCAGCGAACGCCTGCAGCATCTTCAGCATCTTCCGGTCGTTGGTGACCATGTCGTCCCCCTTCGGCGTCTCGAGCACCTTGGGGATGTTCGCGAGGCGGTGGTCCCGCATGATCCGTTCGAACGGGCCCGCGCCGATCTCCCCGGCGCCGAGCAGCTGGTGCCGGTCCTTCTTCGAACCGAGCGGCGCCTTGGAGTCGTTCAGGTGCAGCAGCCCGAGCCGTTCGATGCCAAGGAGGTCGTCGCATCGCGCCCAGACGCCATCGTAGTCCTTGATCAGGTCGTAGCCGGCGGCGAACACGTGTGCCGTGTCGAGGCACACGCCCATGCGTTTTCGCAGCTTTGCGGGAATCTTCTTCAGCAGCAGCGCCATCTCCTCGAACGTCGCGCCGATCACGGTGCCCTGGCCGGCGGTGAGCTCCATGAGCAGGCGCGTGGCCCCCGGTTCCTGTTCGAGCGCCTGCGTGATCGCGTCCGCGTTTCGGGCGATTCCGTCGGCGCGGTCGTCCATGAAGTTTCCGGGATGCGACACGAGCGCGTCGAGCCCGAGCGCATGACACCGGCGCAGCTCGGCGCGGAAACTCTCGATGGACTTCGCCCTGAGTGCCGCATCCGGCGATGCGAGATTGATGAGATAGCTGTCGTGCGCGTTGGTGAAGCGCACACCGCTCTTCGCGAGCGCGTCGCGAAAGGCCGCCGCCTCCTCCGGCGCGACTTCGTGCTCGGCCCAGCGATTCGGCTGCTTGGTGAAGATCTGCATCGCCGTCGCGCCGATGTCGTCGGCACGCGCTGGAGCGTTCGCCACGCCTCCCGCCGTCGAGATGTGCGCCCCGAGGAGACCGCCCACCGTTTCGGACTTCGGTTTTCGATCTTCCATCTTCGATCTTCCATCGCCTTTCTTTTTCACCTTCTCGAGCGCAGCCACTCGAGCGGATCCACGGCGCGCTGTCCGGGGCGCATCTCGAAATGGAGGTGCGGTTCCATGTCGGGATCCGATTTTCCGACCGTGCCGATCGTCTGGCTCTTCACGATCTTCGTCCCTTTCGTGACGGAGATCCTGCCGAGCGAGCTGTAGATCGAGTAGTCGTTGCCGCCGTGCTGAATCACGACCGTCCTGCCGTATGTGCCGAAACTTTCGTCGACGAGCGCGACGACGCCTGCCGCGACGGCCTTCACCGGCGTCCCCTCCGCCGCGGCGATGCCGATCCCGTTCCACCGCGTGGTCGTGTTGTTGGGGTTCACGAGACGGCCGAACTGGTAGATGATGTTGCCCTCGACCGGCCAGTCGAGCCGGCCGAAATCGGAGGTCTTCAGCGTGCTGTTCGAGGGGAAGTTGCTGCCGCTGCGTCCCTCGGCGCGCTTGCGCTCGACCTCGAGCAGGGCGATGACGTTGCCGAGGCGGGCCTCGTCCTTTGCGATCTGCGCGAGGCGGCTTTCCGCCTGCTTTTCTTTCGCCTGCGCCTGCGCCAGGCTTCGCGCGCGCTTTTCGTCCAGAGCGCGCAGCTGCTTCTCCTCGTCCGCCTTCTGCTGCCTCGAGTTCTCGACGTCGCCGCGCAGCGTCACCAGCGTCTGACGCTGGTTGCCGATCTGCTGGCCGAGCGTTTCCACGCGGTGCACCAGCGCGCGGTCGCGCTGCGCGGCGAGGTGCAGATATTTGTAGCGCGACACCAGCTCGCCGAACGACTGCGCGGAGAGCATGGCTTCCACGGAATACAGCGCCCCGCGCTTGTAGATCTCGCGCACGCGGTTGCGCAGCACCGCGCGCTTGATCGCGAGCTCGTCCTGCGCGCGAATCAGGTTCGCGGTCGCGTCGTTCTCCTCGTCGGCGAGGGCATTGAGCTGTTTGTCGAGCGTATGCACCGCGCGCGCCGTCGCGTCCGTCTGGCGCGCGATGTTCGTGCGCTCCTCGGAGAGGTCGTGCACGGTGGACTGCAGGTCGCGCATGCGGCGCTGCAGGTCGGCGCGCTCGAGGCGGATTTTTTCGAGCTCGTCTTTCTGTGCCTTCAGGCGTTCGGCGGCGTTCTGCGGCGGGGCCTGGGGGGGCGGCGCCTGCTGGGCGCGAATGCGCTGCGGATCGAGCAGTGCGACCGGGAGCGCGATGATGAGGAGTGCCGTGCGGCGGTACTTCACTACACCTCCCGCAGGTGCCGCCCGACCGAGAACGCGCTGCCGAGGAGGCCGATCAGTGCGCCCGCGGCCACTCCGGCCACGGCATACTTCGGGTCGAAGAACTCCGCGCTGAACACGAATTTCCCGATCAGCGAATTGGCGAGCCACGTGAGCAGCAGTGCGAGCAGCCCGCCGAGCGTGCCTTTGAGCAGGCCTTCGATCAGGAAGGGGCTGCGAATGAACCCGTTCGTCGCGCCGACGACGCGCATGATCGAGATCTCGCGTGCCCGCGCGAGCACGGCCATGCGGATCGTCGAACCGATGATGATCACCGCCACGCCGGCGAACGCCAGGCCGAGCACCGCGCCGGCGATCGTCGCGATATTGCGAATGCGATAGAGCTTCTGCACCCACTCCTCGCCGAATCGCACGTCGTCGATGAAGTCGTAGTTCTTGATGCGGCCGGCAACGGCCGACACCGTGGCGGGATCGCGGTACCCTTCCTTGAGCTTCACGTCGATCGACGCGGGAAGGATTCCGGCCTCGAACACGTCGCTGAACTCGCCGAGCTCGCGGCGGGCTCGCAGCAGCGCCTCCTCGGGCGACACGAGCTTCACGGACAGGACTTCCGGGAACGAGGCGATGTCGCCGAGCGCGGCGCTGGTAGCCTCGGCGTTCGTGCCGTCCACCACGAAGGCGCGGATCTCGACGCGTTCCTCGAGCTGGCTGAGCTGGCGCCGGATGTTCAGCGCCACGAGGCCGAACAGGCCGAATGCGAAGAGCGAGAACGCGATGGTCGTGATGCTGAGGATGCTGAGCACCGGCGCGCGCCTGAAGGCGAGGAACGCCTCACGCCAGGCGAGCCTCACGGCGAGTTCGCTCCCGGGGCCAGGTGCGTGGAGGCCTGGTCGGCGGAGTCGAACACGATCGCGCCATGGTTCATCTCGATCGTCCGGCACTCGGCGCGGCGGATCAGCTCGAGATCGTGTGTCGCCATGATCACCGCCGTGCCGTTCGCGTTGATGTCGCGCAGGAGCTGGAAGATGCCGCGCGTGGCGCGCTCGTCGAGGTTGCCCGTGGGCTCGTCCGCGATCAGCACGACGGGATCGTTCGCGAGCGCGCGCGCGATCGCCACGCGCTGCTGTTCGCCACCGGAGAGTTCGCGGGGCAGCGACGTCGCCTTCGACGCGAGCCCGACCTGTCCGAGCAGCCGGCTCACCTTGGGGCCGATGGCGGAGGGCGGCGCGCCGGTGACCTCGAGCGCGAATGCGATGTTCGCCTCGACGCTGCGGTCCTCGAGCAGCCGGAAATCCTGGAAAATCACGCCCATCTTCCTGCGCAGGCGGGGCACGTCGCGTCCACGGATGGTGACCGAGCTCACGCCGCTGACCTTCACTTCACCCTTGGTCGGCCGTTCCTCGAGGAAGACCAGCTTGAGGATCGTGCTCTTGCCGGCACCGCTCGGTCCCGTGAGAAAGACGAACTCCCCCTTGGCCACGTGGAACGACACATCCTGGAGCGCCAGCCCGGTGCGGGGGAATTCCTTGAAGACGTGCGTGAAACGGATCATCCCTTACTTCAACGCCTGTTCGATGTCGGCGATGATGTCGTCGGCATCCTCGATCCCGATGCTGAGGCGCAGGAAGCCGTCAGGAATGCCGATGCGCGCGCGCTCCTCGCTCGACATCGCGGCGTGCGACGTGTACCGAGGCTCGCAGATGAGCGAGTCGACGCCGCCGAGGCTCGCCGCGTGCGTGATCAGCTTCAGGCGGCGCAGGAACTTGTCCGTGGCCTTGCCGCCGCCCGAGAGTTCGAGCGCGATCATGCCGCCGAAGCCGTCGAGCATGGCCCGCGCGATCTCGTGATCCGGGTGGTCGGAGAGTCCGGGGTAGTGGACGCGCTTGATCTCCTTCCGGTCGGAGCACCAGTGCGCGATCCGCATCGCGTTGTCGTTCTGGCGGCGGACGCGGACATCGATCGTCTTGAGGCCGCGCTCCAGCAACCAGAGCGCGAAGGGGTCGGGCGTCTGTCCCCAGACCATCTCCTTCTGCAGCACTTCCTGGATGTAGCTCTCGGTGCCCGCGACGACTCCCGAGAGGACGTCATGGTGGCCGTTGAGATATTTGGTTGCCGAATGGATCACGACGTCGGCGCCGTGCTCGATCGGACGAAAATTGACAGGGCTCGCGAACGTGGAGTCCACGACGAGCGCGAGCCCCACCTCCTTCGTGAGATAGGAGATGGGCCGCAGGTCGAGCACGCGGCACGTCGGGTTCACGGGCGACTCCACGAAAATCGCGCGCGTCTCCTTGCGCAGACGCTTGCGCCACGCACGCGGCTCGAACGGATCCACCAGCGTCACGTCGATGCCGTGGCGGTTGAACTCCTCGGTGAGGAGCCGATGAGTCCCTCCATAGATGTACGCGCTCGCCAGGAGGTGGTCCCCCGGGCGGAGCAGCGCGAGCATCGCGCACGCCGTGGCACCCATGCCGCTGCTCAGCACGATCGATGCTTCGGCTCCCTCGAGCATGGCGATCCGCTTTTGGATGCGCTCGGCGTTCGGCGTGTTGCCGTACCGCGTGTACTTGAGGCCGGCGCCCGTGCCGACTTCCTGCACGTAGTTCACCGATTGCACGAGCGGCGCCACCACGGGATCGCCCGCGTGGCGCGTCTCGGCGCCTCCGTGAATCGCGATCGTGGACAGGGCCTGCGGCCCTTTCTTCTTGCTCATCGGAACGGTCTCCTCAGGGCTTTATTGCGCGCGCGGCGGCGTTGGGAGCACCGGACGGTCCGTGTCCACCTTGATCAGCCGGACGATCTCGGTCGGTGCGAGGCCTGCGATGTCGCGCACGACGACGCCGCCCCGTGGAACTCTGTCATCGATCATCACGGGCGCCAGATCGTGGCGCCGCGGTCCGTACACCCACACCAGTTCGCCGTCGTTGACCAGCCGTTGGCGTGCTTCGTCGGCGTTGAGCATGACCAGCGGGCCGCGTTCCGCGTCGGAGACGCGCGTACCGATGAACCCGACGACTTGCAGCGGCGGGGTGAACGCCATTACTGCACCGGGCCGAGCGGAGCGTACGTGTCGCCGTCGTGCCGGAGCAGCCGGCGGTGCAGCAGCGACTCGAGGATGCGCGCCATCTCGGCGGGCTCGCGGCCGGCACCGTCGGCGACGTCGTCCGCCGCCGCGGATCCGCGCGCGTACACCATCTCCCAGATCGCGCGTTCTTCGTCGCTCACCGAGCCGACGAGGCGCGCGCCGCCGTCGGCGAACTGCACGACGAGCGCGAGGCCGTGGTGGTCGAGCACGACTTCGATCGCTTCGAGGTGTGCGTCGGTGATGCCGTGGAAGACGATATACCCCGCGTGGGCGTCCTGGCCCGCCAGCGCAATCAGGAGCTTCGCGACCACCTCATCGGCGCACGAGTAGTCCATCATGCCGATATGCGAGAAGTCCAGGAGCGCCACGTCGCCTTCGCTGAGCGCGGCGAGCTCCGTCTGGATGCACCGCCTCACGGCCGCGCCCGTCGGGCGCGTGACAAGATCGGAGAACGGAAGGTTCGCCGAATGCCTGAGGACCGAACCGACGTCGATTCGCGTCACGCTACTGCGCTCACTTTTTCTGGAATGGTGATCTGCAACTGCGCGCCCGGAAAGAACGCGAGACCCTCGCGGCGCGGCACGTCGTCGTCCCAGCTCGGGATGAGCGCAATCCGCGCCGTGCCGCTTCGCACCGAAAGCTTTCCTTCCCACCGATGCACATATCCGCGAATGCCCTTGAGGCCCTGGCCCCGGCCCGGATCGCCGTAGCGGCTCACGCCGTTCACCACCGCGGCTTCGAGCGCGACGGCGTCGTCCCAGCGATCGGACAGCGGACGACGCTGTCCGCTCTCAAGTGACGAGCGAAACCCCACGCCGGCATCGCACACCGCGATCACCACCACGAACCGCCCGCCGAGGCGTCGGCGATAATTGTAGGCTTGCACCATCACCCATCCGCCGCGTCCGGCGTGCTCCACGATGTTCTGGCACGCCTCCGAGAGCGTCATGGCGAAGCCCATCGTCGCGCGCGACTCGAGGTGCAGCTTGTTCAATAGTATGCTCGCGGCGCGCTCCTGGATGCGCTCCACCACCCCATGGACGTCGTCGCTCTTCGTGACGGGTGTCACCTCGAGCAGCACGTCGCTCTCGCCGGACGACCGCGGGCGCGGCACATGCCCGCGCACGTCGAACAATTCCTCGGCGTAGCGGAAGAAGCCCGCGCGCGCCCAGTACGAAACCGTGTCGGGATTCTCCGGCGGCAGGAACTCGGCCTTCTCGGCGCGCGTCTGCGCGAGCGTCAGCAGCGCGGTGAGCCCGTACGGCGTCGCGAACGTGGAATGGCGGGCGTCGACGATGACCTTCGCGTCGGCGGGGTGCTGCGCCAGTTGGTCGAGCACGCTCTCGAACGTGAGGTCGTCCAGCGATGAGGGAACGGCAATGACAACGGTCACGTGGGACTCAATTCTCTGCGCAGGTAGTGAGCGAGCCCCGTGGCTCCGCGATGTTCGACGTTTCGTGCTGCGGCTTCGAGCGCCGCCCTCATGGCGTCCGGAAAAATATCTCCGGCCGCGAGACGAGAGAAATATGTTGCGCCCCACACGTCGCCGCATCCAGTGGGGTCGCCGCCGTCAGCCACTTGCGCAATGCGCGAAGGCACCAACTGTGTTCTGATTGCCCCGAGAGATCCCGCGCGCGCCGTTCGCGGCGCACCCGCCGCATCGCGGCGAACATCGCCGAGTGTCTCGAAGTCGGGCGCCGCGAAGTATACGATCCCGCGTGCTCCGAGCGTGACGACGAGGGAGCGCACGCCGTTCGCGAGCGCCGTCGCGGCGAGCGCCATGCCGTCGGGCGCGATCATCGCGAGCTCCTCCTCGTTCACCTGGAGCAGGTCGAAGCACCGGCACCAGTCGGCGACGTCCGGAAGCGGACGCGGTGTGCGGAGTCCGCCCTGCTGCACCGCGAGCACGATCGAGTGGAGGTCGCAGTAGATCGGCCCCGTGAAATTCTGGCGCAACAACTGCGCCGTGGGAAGGTCGAGTTCGAACCCGCTGATCAGGTTCACGTACAGCGCGTCGAGGTCGCGCACGAGCGGTGCGAGGCCGAGCCAGCTCCAGCCCGGGACGCCGCCGGAGAGCACCTCGCTGCGCCGTTCGGCATCCGTGTAGAACAGCTCGACTCTGTTGTTGCGGTAGGGCACGACGATGGGACGCGCGTCGGGTGCGACGCGCCGGAGGCTGCGCAGGAATTCCCGGGCCTGGGGAGCGAGGTCCTCACCGACCTTCACCAGGGGAACGAGCTCCCAGTCGGGCGGCAGCGCCGCGTCGAACGCGCTCAGCGCGTAGGTGATGCCGCCCCACTCCTGCACCGGTGCGCTCATCGGATCGCGTCCGTGGATCACGTCCCATACGAACGTGCCGATCACACCGAGGCGTTTGCGGCGGTTCACGCCTCCGCCGGGTACTGCGCGAGATAGGTCGCGACCGCACCCACCACGCCCGCCGCCACTCCGAGCTCGCCGGGCACGATGCGGCACGCCTCCACCGAGGGCTTGAACGCGCGCCGGCGAACTTCGGCGCGAAGCGGTCCGAACAGGTCTTCGCCGGCCTGTGCGACTCCGCCCGCGAGCACCACGACGTTCGGGTTGAAGATGTTGAGCAGGTTCGCGACTCCGGTGCCGATGAAGCGCGCGGTCTCGCGCACGACTTCACGCGCCACATCGTCTCCCTTCTTCGACGCTTCGTAGACGTGCTGCGCCATGAGATGCTCGAGCCGGCCCTCGACCATCGCGGGGAGCAGGGAGTCCTCGCCGCCGGCCAGCGCCTCGCGGGCGCGATCGGCGATGGCCGGACCCGACGCATACGCCTCGAGGCATCCATAGTTGCCGCACTTGCAGCGGCGACCGGTCGAATCGATGGTCGTGTGTCCGATCTCGCCCGCGGCGTCGCTCGCGCCGTGATAGAGTTTGCCGTTGAGAATCAGGCCGCCGCCGATTCCCGTGCCGATCGTGATGCCGACCACGTTCTGCGTTCCCCGGGCGGCGCCGATCCACCACTCGCCGAGCGTCGCGCAGTTCGCGTCGTTGTCGAGCGTCGCGCGAAGCCCGACATCGTTCGAGACCCTGTCGCGCAGCGGGAAGTTGTGCCAGCCGAGGTTCGGCGTGGTGATCACGAGACCCTGCTCGCGGTCGAGCGGACCCGGGCTGCCGATGCCTACGCCGAGAAAGTCGGCGCGCGCCGCGCCCGTCTCCGTCATCGTCTGCGCGATTGCGGCCTCGATCATCGACGCGATGCGCTCGACGACCGCGTCCGCGCCCTCCGCCGCGAGCGTCGGCCGGGAGTGCAGCGCGTGCTGGCGGCTGCCGTCGGCCGCCATCGCGCCGACGGAGATCTTCGTGCCGCCGAGGTCGACGCCGAGGACGTATCGTGTGCGCGTCATGGAAGCAATAAGCTATTCAACGCGCGCGAGACCTGCTCGACTTCGAGCTCCCGCATGCACTTCCAGTGTCCAAGCGGGCACACCTTGGGCCCGTGGGGATGGCACGGCCGGCACGTGAGCGACTCGTTGCCGATGGTCGCGTGGCGGGGCGCCAGCGGGCCGAATCCGAATTCCGGAGCGGTCGGACCGAAGATCGTGAGGGTGGGCGTGCCGGCAGCCGACGCGAGATGCTGCGGCGCCGAGTCGTTGGTCACCAGGGCCGCGCATCGCGAGAGCAGTTCCGTCGATGCGAGCAGCGAGAGCTTCCCGGTCGCGTTGATCACGCGCTCGGGTCCCGACGCCCGCGCGATCTCCGCGGCGAGCGCGTTGTCGTCGGCCCCGCCGACGACAACGAGCCGATAGAGCGGCGCCAGGCGTGCGGCGAGCGCCGGGAAATGCGGCCACCGTTTCGTGCCCCAGATGCTCCCGGGCGCGAGCGCGAGCAACTGTGCGCCGTCGCGCGGCACGTCCTTGAGGAGCGCATCGACCGCGGCGCGTTCCCTCTCGCCCGGATAAAGCCGCGGCCGGATGACCTCGGGCGCCGGATCGGGTGCCGCATCGCCCGCCGCCAGCCGCCACAGCCGCTCGGCGTGATGACGGTTGCCGCGATAGCGCGAGCGTCGCGTGTACAGCACGCGGCCCGCCGACGAGTCGAATCCGACGCGCTCTCGGATCCCCGCGAACAGCGCGAGCGAAGCGCTGCGCATCGATCCCTGCGCGAGGTACGCCGCGGCGATCTCTCGCGTCGTCCCGTCGGACCGCCTGCGCAGGCCGCGCGCGAAGCGCCACAGCCCGGCCATGCCGGCATCGGCGCCGCGCTTGTCGAACACGAGCAGGTCACGCACCGCGGGATGATTCGCAAGCAGGGCCGCCGCCGCCGGCGTCACCACGACATCCACGGGCCCCCTCGACGCCAGCTCCGCGAGGAGCGGCGTGGTGAGGACGACATCACCGAGGAAACTGGTTTGGATGACGAGTGAGGACATGACTTAGCCGGAAGCCGGAAGCCCGAAGCCGGAAACCGGAAGCAGGTGGACCGACGCCGGACAGCGCCTTGCTGTCTTCCGGCTTCCGGCCTCCGGCTTCCGGCTCACTCCACCTGCAGCACCGCCAAGAACGCTTCCTGTGGAATCTCGACCGACCCAACCTGCTTCATCCGCTTCTTACCCTCTTTCTGCTTTTCCAGCAGCTTTCGCTTGCGGGTAATGTCTCCGCCGTAACACTTGGCAAGCACGTCCTTCCGCAGCGGCTTTACCGTGGTTCGCGCAATGACCTTCATTCCAATAGCCGCCTGGATCGCGACCTCGAACAGCTGCCGCGGAATCAGTTCCTTCAGCTTGTCGGCGATCTTGCGGCCCCACTCGTATGCCTTGTCCTCGTGGATGATCACGCTGAACGCGTCGATCGCGTCGCCGTTGATCAGCATGTCGAGACGCACGAGGCTGCTCCGCCGGTACGCCAGCATCTCGTAGTCCAGCGATGCGTATCCGCGCGAGATCGACTTCAGCTTGTCGAAGAAGTCGAGGATGATCTCCGCGAGCGGGAACTCCCAGTCGAACTCCACGCGAGCGGTGTCGATGTAGTGCATGCCCTTGTACTCGCCCCTCCGCTCGGTGCCGAGCGTCATGATCGCCCCGATGTACTCGGTCGGCGCCATGATGCGCGCCTTCACGTACGGCTCCTCCACGTAGTCGATCACCGCGGCCGGAGGCATCAGGGCCGGATTCTCGACAAGCTTGAGCTCGCCGTCGGTCTTGTGCACGCGGTACTCCACGCTCGGGACCGTCGTGACCAGGTTGAGGTTGAACTCGCGCTCGAGCCGCTCCTGCACGATCTCCATGTGCAGCAGCCCGAGGAATCCGCAGCGGAACCCGAAGCCGAGCGCCGTCGAGGTCTCGGGTTCGTAGTGCAGCGAGGCGTCGTTGAGCTGCAGCTTCTCGAGCGCGTCGCGCAACTCCTCGTATTGCTGCGTGTCGGTCGGGTAGAGACCGGCAAACACGAACGACTTCACCGCCTGGTACCCCGGAAGCGCGGCGGCGGCGCGATTGTCGGCGTCGAACACCGTATCGCCCGCGCGCGTCTCCTTCACCGAGCGCACGCTCGCGACGACGTATCCCACCTCGCCGGCCGTCAGCACGTCGGTCGGCACCTGCCGGAGCTGGTTGTAGCCGACTTCCTGCACTTCGTAGATGGCGTCGTTCGCGCCGAACGTGATTCGCGTTCCCTTCTTGATGGTACCGTCCACGACCCGGATACTCGGCACCGCTCCGCGATACCGGTCGTAGTACGAGTCGTACACGAGCGCGCGCAGCGGCGCCTTCGGGTCGCCGCTCGGCGGCGGCGTCTTCTCGATGACCTTCTCGAGCAGCTCGACGATGCCGATCCCTTCCTTCGCGCTCACCAGCAGGATGTCGTCCGGATCGCATCCCAGCAGGCCGACGACTTCCGCACGGCGCTTCTCCGGCTCGGCGCCGGGGAGATCGATCTTGTTCAGGATCGGGATGATCTCGAGCCCCGCTTCCATCGCGAGGAAGAGGTTCGAGAGCGTCTGCGCCTGGATCCCCTGCGACGCGTCGACGACGAGGATCGCTCCCTCGCACGCCGCGAGCGACCGCGAGACCTCGTACGTGAAGTCGACGTGCCCCGGCGTGTCGATCAGGTTCAGCTCGTAGGTCACGCCGTCCTTCGCCGTGTAGCTCATGCGCACGGCGTTCAGCTTGATCGTGATCCCGCGCTCGCGCTCGAGGTCGAGTGTGTCGAGCACCTGCTCCTTCATTTCCCGCTTCTGGAGCATGCCGGTGGCCTCGATCAGGCGGTCGGCGAGGGTCGACTTGCCGTGATCGATATGCGCGACAATACAGAAATTGCGAATGCGGTCGAGCTGCACGTCGGTCCTTGTTCGGGGGTGCTGAGTTCCAATCATTAAGTATAGTCGCGCGCGAGCTTCTCCCCTAACGTTCTTGAACTGCGCGCCGTGCTCCCGGCGCGCGGGATGGCATTCGCCCAGGGCGGCCTTCCGCTTCGCGTCGCTGCCGCGACGCTCGCCCGGGCTCGCCCTGGACGAACACCATCCCGCGCGCCTCGCCGTTTGCGCCAAGTGAAGGTCGGATCGCGAGCGCGTGTCGGCGCGCTCCGATGCGGGTGTCCGCACCCATCCCGTCGAGCAGCGAGCGGGGATCTCTCCCCCAGGGAGGGCGCGCGCGGGCGTGTCCCAAAGGGTCCGCCCGGGCGAGCGGCGCGACAGCGCCGCGATGCGGAAGGCGGAGCCCGTGGGACACGCCCGCCCGCGCCCGACGACCGCTGAGCGCAAACCGCAGTTGACGCGTAGATGCAGTTACATTCCGCATCGCAATAATGGCCGACACACGCTCGCGCGCCGACCTGATCGACCCTGCTTCGCTGGCGGCCCTCGGCCGCATCGAAATTATTGCGCGTTGGGTAGTGGAAGGATTCCTTACCGGCTTGCACCGCTCGCCGCGCAAGGGATTCTCGGTCGAGTTCGCCGAGCATCGCGCCTACCAGCCCGGCGACGACCTCCGATTTCTCGACTGGAAGGTGGTCGCCCGCGCCGACAAGTGGCTGATCAAGCAGTTCGAGGAGGAGACCAACCTCAAGGCCACCATCGTCCTCGACGTCAGCAAGTCGATGGCGTGGACCGGGGCGCCGGGTCGGCTCACGAAGCTCGCGTACGCCGAGCAGGTTGCCGCGGCCGTTGCGTGGCTCCTGCTCCGCCAGCGCGACGGCGTCGGACTCATTCGGTTCGACGACGAAGTGCGCACCGTGATCCCGCCGCGCGGCCGCTCGGTGCAGTGGCGCCGGATCATCACCGCGCTCGAGGATCCGGGCTCGGGCAAGGGCTCCGACGCCCCCGGCGCCCTGATGAAGGCCGCGCAGCTCGTGACGCGCCCCGGCATGGTGGTGGTGATCTCGGATCTCCTCGTCGACGAAGAGGAGATGGCCAAGGCCGTCTCCGTGCTGCGCGCCGTCGGCCACGACGTGACGGTGCTGCACATCCTCGATCCCGCGGAGCGCGACCTCGCGATCGCGAAGACGGAGACCGAGCTCATCGACACCGAGACGGCCGCCTCGGTGAACGTGATGCTGAGTGAAGTGCGCGATGCCTATCGCGAAACGGTGCAGGTGGCGATCGGCGAGTGGCGCGACCGGCTGTCGGCCACCGGCGCTGCGTACGAACCCGTCTACACCGACCAGCCGTTCGGCGTGGCGCTGCGCCGCGCGTTCGCCGCCCGCCAGCACCTGCCGTGAATTTTCTCGCCCCGCTCGCTCTTGTACTGGCCGGTGCGGCGGCCGTGCCGCTGGCGCTCCACTTGCTGCGCCGGCGCACCGGCGAGAAGGTGGATTTTCCGGCGATGCGCTATCTGCTTCGTGCCGAGCGCGAGCATTCGCGACAGCTCAAGCTGCGCAACCTGGCGCTCATGATGCTGCGCGTATGCGCCGTGCTCGCCCTGGCGCTCGCCGCCGCGCGTCCGATCGGGCGGCTCGCCGGCAGTTCCCACGCGCCCACCGCGCTCGCGATCGTCCTCGACAACTCGCTCAGCACGTCGGTCGTCGTCAACGGAGCATCGGTGCTCGCGCGGCTGAAGGACGCGGCGCGCGGCGCGATAGGCCGCGCGAACGCGAGTGACCGGCTCTGGCTCGTGACCGCGGATTCCCGCGTCGTCGGCGGAGGCATGGGCGCCGTGCGCGCGGCGCTCGATCGCACCGAGCCGCTCTCGGGCGCCGGCGACCTGCGCGCCGCCGTCGCGCGCGCCGCGCAACTCGTGCGCGGTGGCGGCCTGCCGTCGCGACAGATCGCGGTCCTCACCGACGGACAGGCCACGAGCTGGACCTCGGCCGTTCCGCTCGACGGTGTTGCGGCGACGGTATTCGCGCCGGCGCTCGCCGCGCCGCGCAACCGCTCGGTCGTGAGCGCGCTCGCCGAGCCGCCGCACTGGACGCCGCGCGGCGCGGTGCGCGCCACGACCACCGCGACCGATTCCGTCACCTTCCGCGTGGCGGTCGGCGCGCGCGCGGCCGCTCGAGGGATCGTCGCCCCGGGAGAGGACATCGTCGTGCGGCTCGCGCCGTCCGAACGCGGCTGGATTTCCGGCGCGGTGGAACTCGAGCCCGATGAACTCCGCGGCGACGACGTGCGCTGGTTCGCCGTTCACGTCGGATCGGCGCCCGGCGTCGTCGCCGAGCCCGGATTCGGCGCGTTCGCGCGCACGGCCGTCGACGCCCTCGTGCAGGAAGGCCGCGTCTCGCGCGGCAACGACATCGCGATCGCGGGCGCCGAGTCGGCCAGGCGGCCGGGCGTGTTCTTCGCACCGTCGGACCCGGTGCAGCTCGGCGCTGCGAATCGCGCGCTCGAACGCGCGGGAATTCCGTGGAAGTTCGGCGCGTCGCGAAGCGGGCCCGCGCCGGTCACCGGAACGGGACTGTCGGGCGTGAGCGCGCTGCACTGGTACGCGATCGAACCGCGCGGCGCGCAGGAGCAGGGAAGCGTCGATACCGTCGCGCACGTCGGCAGCGATCCGTGGGCCGTCGCGGGCGACGGCTACGTGCTGGTCGCCTCGCCGCTCACGACGGAGGGCACGGACCTGCCGCTCCGTGCGAGCTGGGTTCCGTGGTTGGGATCCGCCATTGCCGATCATCTCGCCGGCGACGCCGGTGCGATAACGGAAGCCGCGCCGGGTGCGAGCATCGCGCGGCCCGCGTGGGCGCGTGAACTCGAGGAGCCGGACGGCACGCGCCGGCCGGTGCCGGAGTCACGCCTCGAGGCGCCGTCGCGAGCGGGTGTCTACTTCTGGCTGCGCGGCACGCAGCGCGCGGGTGCGCTCGTCGTGAATCCCGAGGTCAGCGAGTCGGATCTCGCCCGCTTGCCGATCGCGCAGCTGCGCTCGCGCTTCTCCGGCGCGGAGGTCGCCGCGACCGACGACGCGAGCCGCTGGACGGCATCGGCCTTCTCCCTCTCCGGGCGGCGCGCGCTCGACGGCGCCCTCATCGCGCTCGCCTTGCTGTTGCTCGCCGCGGAAGCCGTGGTGACGCGCGCGATCGCGCCGAAGCCCGACTGATGGCGGGTTGAACATGGCGCTTCCGTCGCTGGTCGAACGGCTCTCGGAGCTTCCGGCGTTCACGCGGCTGCTCAGCACGCTCCCCGCCGGGCGCGCTCGCCAGCGGGTATCCGGGCTCGTGGGCTCCAGCGACGCCGTGCTCGTGGCCGCGCTCGCCGAGCATGCGCCGAACAGGATGCTGACCGTCGTCGCCGACCAGCTGCCGGAAGCCGAGCGCTGGCTGGCCGACCTGCAATCGGTGCTTGGCGAGCGGTTCGTCGCGCTCTATCCGCCTCGCGAAGGATTCGGCGAAGTGGAGCCGCACGCCGAGGTCGCGGGCGAGCGCGTCGAGACCCTCGAGCGCATGACGCGTGGGGAGGTGCGCATCCTGCTGACGACCGCGCGCGCCATACTGGAGCGCACACGGCTGCCCAAGGCCCTGGCGTCGGCCCGTCTCGAACTGCGACGCGGCGACGTCTGGCGGCTCGACGCGCTGGCGGCGCATCTCGAATCGGTCGGCTTCGAGCGGGTGGAGATGGTCGAGGACGTCGCGGAGTTCTCGGTGCGCGGCGGCATCGTCGACGTGTACGGATTCGGGATGACCGAACCCGTTCGTCTCGAGTTCTGGGGCGACGAAATCGTCGAGCTGCGCCACTTCGACCTGCTGTCGCAGCGCGCATCGAAACCGGCGGAAGTCGCGCTCGTCCTTCCCGTGGACGTGAGCGGCGACGCGGAAGCCGGGGAGCGATTCGAGCGCACCACGCTCGCGGCGCTGTTTCCTCCCGAGACGCTCGTGGTCGTGCCGCGCGGCGTGCACCTCGACCCCGAGATGCGGCGCACGTGGGAAGAGGCGGCGCACCACATCGACCTCGCGCGCCGCCGCGGCGAGGATGCGGCCTCGCGCGACGAGCTCTATCAGCCGCCGCAGGACGCGATGGCGTCGATGTCCGCGTTCCCGTTTCTGGAAATAGTCGGGCCCGACGGCGACGACGTCGTCGCCTTCCCGATGCGCGAGCCGGAGACGATCGACCGCGACATGAAGCGGCTCGCCGCGCTCGTGCGCGGGAGCATGCCGACGATCATCCTCTGCGACAACGCGGGGCAGGCCGAGCGCCTCGACGAGCTTCTCGCGTCGCGTCCCGGCGAGCCCAGCCCGGCCGCGCTCGCGATCGGGGTGCTCGGCGGCGGCTTCGTCATTCCATCGAGCGGATCGACGGCGGGACTGCGCGTCCTCACGGATCACGAGATCTTCCGCCGCGAACGTCGCATTCGCCGGTCGCGCCGCTATGCCACGGGCGTCGCACTCGAGGCGGTCACGGCGCTCAAGGTCGGCGATTATGTGGTGCACCTCGAGCACGGCGTCGGGATCTACCGCGGCATGAGCACGATCTTCGCCGGCGAATCGACGATCGAGGTGATCGTCATCGAGTACGAGGGCGGCGATCGCCTCAACGTGCCGTTGTACCGGATAGACCAGGTCGAGCGGTTCCGCGCCGTCGGCGACGTGTCGGAAGACGCGCCCCCGCCGCACCTGCACCAGCTCGGCGGCTCTCGCTGGCAGCGCCAGCGCGATCGCACGCGTGGCGCGATCCAGGAGATGACGGTCGAGCTCCTCGACCTCTACGCGCGCCGCAAGGTCGCCAGCCGGCCGCCGCATTTCGCCGACACCGCCTGGCAGCGGCAGCTCGAGTCGAGCTTCCTGTTCGAGGACACGCCCGACCAGCGCAAGGCCACCGACGACGTCAAGAAGGACATGGAGAGCACGCGCCCCATGGACCGCCTGCTCGTGGGTGACGTCGGCTACGGCAAGACCGAGATCGCCGTGCGCGCCGCGTTCAAGGCGGTCCAGAGCGGGAGGCAGGTGGCCGTGCTCGTGCCCACCACCGTGCTCGCCGGGCAGCATGCGCGCGTGTTCGGCGAGCGTTTCGCCGATTTCCCGGTGCGCGTCGAGGTGATGAGCCGCTTCCAGGGGCCGAAGGCGCAGCAGGAGATCATCGCGGCGCTCAAGGCCGGCAAGGTGGACATCGTCATCGGGACGCACCGGTTGCTCTCGAAGGACGTCGCGTTCTCCCAGCTCGGGCTGATCATCGTCGACGAGGAGCACCGCTTCGGCGTGAAGCACAAGGAGCGCCTCAAGCAGCTCAAGCTCGAGACCGACGTGCTGACGCTCACGGCCACACCGATCCCGCGCACCCTGCACCTCGCGCTCGCCGGCCTGCGCGACATGACGCTGATGCAGACGCCGCCGCGCGACCGCTCACCCGTGCTCACCTTCGTCGAGCCCTGGGACGACGGACTCATCGACGAAGGCATCTCGCGCGAACTCGACCGCGGCGGACAGGTGTTCTTCGTGCACAATCGCATCGAGACGATCGAGGCGATCGCCGATCACGTGCGCCGTGTCGTGCCGCGCGCACGAGTCGGCGTCGGCCACGGCCAGATGCACGCGCGTGCACTCGAGAAAGTGATGGAACAGTTCGTCAGCGGCGAAGTCGACGTGCTCGTCTCCACGCTGATCGTCGAGAGCGGCCTCGACGTGCCGAACGCCAACACCATGTTCGTGAACCGCGCGGACCATCTCGGACTCGCGCAGCTCTACCAGCTTCGCGGACGCGTGGGCCGCTCGCATCGCCGCGCGTACTGCTACCTGATGGTGCCCGACGCCGTGGACGAGGATGCGGAGCGCCGCCTCAAGGTGCTCGAGCACCACACCGAGCTCGGCGCCGGCTACCGCGTCGCCCTGAAGGACATGGAGCTCCGCGGGGCGGGGAACCTGCTCGGTCCGGAGCAGTCCGGTTTCGTGCAGGCCGTCGGCTTCGACCTGTACCTGCGCATGCTCGACGAGACGGTTCGCCGCGTCATGCGCGGCGACAACGCGCCTCCGCCTCCGCCGGCCGACGTGTCGCTCGACCAGCCCGCGTTTCTGCCCGACGAGTACATCCCCAGCCAGGACGCGAAGCTCGACGTCTACCGCCGCCTCTCCGCCATCGCCGAATCGGCGGCGATCGAAGACGTCCGTCTCGAGATCCGCGACCGCTTCGGCCCGCTGCCGGCGCCTGCCGAGGCCTTCTTCCATGTGGCCCAGCTCCGCGTGCTCGGCGCCTCCTTGGGCGTAGAGGGAATCCTGGTGCGCGGAGACGAGGCCCGTGTTACCTTTCGAGACGATGCGTTGCCGCGCATGAAGCCGCTCGCGGCCTCCTTCAAGGACGTGCAATTCCAGGTCGACGTGCGGCGTGTGCAGCCTCTGTCGCTGAAGCTCACGCGACTCGGCGGATCGCCCATTCTCGAGGGCTTGGTCCGCGCGCTCCGAACAATTGTCCTCCCATGACGGTAGTACTGCCGTCCGCCCTCTGTCCTCTGCCATCTGTATAAATGACTCGCATTCGTTTCCGCGCCGCCGCGCTCGCCGCCACGTTCGCCCTTACCGCCTGCGCCGGGCTGAAGGACGCGCTGACCGCGCACACGGACACCGTCGCGCGCGCCGGCGGACAGGAGCTGACGGTCCAGCGGCTCTCACAGATGATGGCCGCCGCGAACGCGCCCGCCCGCAAGGACGTCGCGCTCGCGATCACCAACATCTGGGTGAACTACCAGCTGCTCGGCGAGGCGGCCGCGCGCGGCGACTCGCTGACCGACCAGAAGCTCATCGACGACGGCATGTGGGCGCAGGTTGCCCAGATCAGGCTCAAGAAGCTCTTCGCCGCGGTGTCCAAGGCCGCGCCCGAGCCCGACGCCGCCAGCTACGAGAAGCACTACAACGACGGCGACATGCTGGCCGCGCGCCATATCCTCTTCACCGCGAAGAAGAACGTCGCGAAACCGGCCGAGATCGAAGCCGCGCGGAAGCAGGCGGAATCCGTCTCCAAGCAGTTGAACGCCGGTAACTTCGCCGCGATGGCGAAGAAGTACAGCTCCGATCCCGGCTCGAAGGAAACCGGCGGCGAGCTGGGCGTGTTCGCGAAGGGCCAGATGGTGCCGGAGTTCCAGGCCGGAATCCTCGCGCTCAAGCCCGGCGAGATCTCGGGACCCGTGCAGTCGGATTTCGGGTTCCACATCATCATGCGCGAAAGCTGGGCCGACGCGAAGGACAAGTTCATCAAGGCGTACGCGCAGGTCGCTCAGCAGTCGGCCGAGAGCACCTATGGCGCCAACATCGAGAAGGCCGCGAAGGTCGAGGTGAAGCCGGCCGCCGCCAAGACGATCCGCGCGGTTGCCGCCGATCTCGACGCGTTCCGCGACGACCGCACCGAAGTCGCGAGCGCGAAGGGCGTCGACATGACGGCCGCCAAGGTCGCGAAGTGGATGGCCGCGTATCCGCCGCAGACGCAGATCCGCGAAAAGCTCCAGCAGCTCCCCGATTCGGTGATGGGACTCTTCGCCAAGCAGCTCGTCGTCAACGAACTGATGCTGAAGGCGGCCGACAGCGCGAAGATCGTGCTCGACTCCGGCGAAAAGGCGACCCTTCGCCAAGTGTTCACGTCCTCGGTGTCGAACTCGTACGCCGGCCTCGGCATTACGCCGGCCGCCCTCGCGGACAGCGGCAAGAGCGTGTCGGCGCGCGAGAAGATCGCCGCGGCGCGTATCGAGAAGTTCATGGATGCGCTTCTCGCCAACAAGGCGCAGTTCGTCGACGTGTCGGAACCGGTGGCGAGGGTCCTTCGCTCGAAGTTCGAGGCTCGTGTGGTTCCGGCGGGAATCGACCGCGCGGTCACCGAGGCGAAGAAGGCGGTCGCCAAGGCCGACTCGGCCAAGGCGAAGAACATGCCACAGTCGGCTGTCCCGGCTCCCGGAGCGCCTGCACCGGCTCCACCGGCCCCGGCGAGTCCCGCGCCGGCACCAGCCAAGAAACCGTAGGGAGGTCGCATGACAGGCACCCGGGCGTTCGTTCAAACGGTTCTCTGCATCTGCGTCGCAGCTCCACTCGCGGCGCAGCAGCCCGGATCTGTCACCGCGCCCGTTGCGCCGAAGCCGGCGATGTCCGCGGGTCTCGCGCCGATCGGGATTCCGATCGACCGGATCGTCGCGATCGTCGGCCAGAGGCCGATCCTCTGGAGCGAGATCATGGACGCGATCTTCTACCTCAAGGGAGCCGGCGCGCAGATCCCGGAGGACAGCGCGGGCCTGATGGCGTACGCCCGCGATTCTGTCCTCAGTGACATGATCAACCAGGAAGTGTTGATCGCCGTCGCCAAGCAGTACAAGTCGGAGGTCGACGACAAGGATATCGCACCCGACGTCGACAAACGACTCAAGGAGCTGCACGGGCGATTCAAGTCGGACGCCGAGTTTCGCGTCCAGCTGAAAGCCGAGGGATTCGGCACCGAGACCGAACTGCGAACCTCGCTGCTCGATCGCCGACGTCGCGACATGCTGCAGGTGATGGGCAAGGACTCGCTGGCCGCGCACGGAAAGCTCTCGGCGCCGGTCAACGTCACCGAAGCCGACGTCACGGCCGCGTTCGAGAGGGCGAAGGGCAGGATCGGCAATCGCCCTGCGACGATCGCGTTCAAGCAGATCGTCATCGCGCCAAGGGCAAATGCCGTTGCGCGCGCCGCCGCGAAGGCCAAGGCCGAGTCGCTGCTCGTCGTGATCGAGAAGGGAGGCGACTTCGAGACGATCGCGAAGAAGGAGTCGATGGATCCGGGCTCGCGGGATCAGGGCGGCGCGATGCCGTTCACCAGGCGCGGATTGATGGTGGACCCGTTCGACCGGGCGATCTTCTCGGGGGCGCCGCCCGGCACGGTCTTTCCCGTCGTGGTCGAGACGACGTTCGGGTTCCATATCATCCGCATCGATCGGGTGCAGCCGGCGCAGGTGAAGTCAAGCCACATCCTGATCATCCCGCACCTCGACTCGGCGGACCTCGCGCGCGCCCAGCTTGTTGCCGACACCGTCATCACCAAGTGGCGCGCCGGTACGCCGTATGACTCGCTCGTGAAGTATTATCACGACCCCTCCGAGCTGAAGACGGTGCCGCTGAGTCCCAACGACAGCACGATTCCGCTGGAGTATCGGAACGCCTTCGAGGGCGTGAAGAAGGGACAGCTCACGCGGCCATTCCAGATTCCGAATCCGCAGACGGGCTTTCCGAAGATCGTCATCGTGCTCATCACCGACCGTGCGGACGCCGGCGAATACACGGTGGCGGACGTTCGCGACAAGATCCGCCAGCAGCTCATCGAAGAAGGCCAGTTTCACCGCATGATCGACCAGTTGCGAAAGGAACAGTTCGTCAAGATCATGATGTGATGCATTCGCGCGCACGTCTCGCCATCACGCTGGGCGACCCCCGCGGTATCGGCGGGGAGATAGTTCGCAAGGCGCTGGGCGATTCGCGCGTCGCCGCAGCGTGCGAGGCCGTGATCGTGGGTCCCTCCGGTCTCGAGGTGCGTCCCGATATTTCGGTGGGCTCCTGGCGCTCGAGCGGCGAAGTCGCCGATGCGGGCCGCCTCGCCGGCGTCGCCATCGAGCGTGCCGTGGCGATGGCGATGGCCGGTGAGGTTGACGGCATCGTCACCGCACCCATCGACAAGGCCGCGCTGTTCGCGGGCGGATACGACTTTCCCGGGCATACCGAGATGCTCGCGAAGCTCACGGGTTCGCGCACCGCGATGATGCTCGCGTCGGATCGCCTGCGCGTAGTGCTGGCCACGACGCACATCGCCCTGCGTGACGTTCCCGCCGCGGTGACTCCCGATGCCCTCGCCCGGGCCGCCCGGCTCACGCGTGAGGGACTGCGACGCTGGTACGGAATTGCCGAGCCCCGGCTGGCGCTCTGCGCGCTGAATCCGCACGCGGGCGACCACGGCCGCTTCGGCGACGAGGATGACACGATTCTGCGTCCGGTGGCGAGGGACGAAGGCATGTCCGGCCCGTTCCCCGCAGACACCGTCTTCGTCCGCGCCATGCGCGGCGAGTTCGACGCCGTGATCGCCCCGTATCACGACGTCGGGATGACCGCCATCAAGGTCGCGAGCTTCGGACATGCGGTGAACGTGACGCTGGGGCTGCCGTTCCCGCGCACGTCACCGGATCATGGGACGGCGATCGATATCGCCGGTCAGGATCGCGCGGATGCGGGGTCGATGATCGAGGCGATCCTTCAGTGTGCGAAATTCGCTCAGAGGAAGAGCGAGGGGTTCTAAAACGGCGACGGGCGACGGGAACCAACGGCGACGGGTGACGAGTGAGCGGCGTCTTAGCGAAGGGCGAGGAGTGAGGGGTGCGAAGCAGACCATCCCCCTCACGCCTCGCCCTTCACCAAATTGCCGCTCACCCGTCACCCGTCGCCGTTTTAGAACCCCTCACCCCTCGCTCACCGCCGTCGCCTTTTCGAGCGCCAGCGTCTCGATCCGCCTCCCATCCATCGCCCTCACGATGAATGTGGCCCCGCCCCCGGTCACCCGATCTCCAACGAGAGGAAGCCGCCCCAGCACCCCGAACACGTACCCGCCAAGCGTCGTGTAATCCTCCTCCGGAACCGACAACCCGAAGCTCTCGTTCACCTCCCGAACATTGGACGCCCCCGCCACGAGCGTCACTCCCCCCGAAGCAGAGGGCGTCCGCACCTCGACCGTCTCGTCGTATTCGTCCAGGATCTCCCCCACGATCTCCTCGAGCAGATCCTCCATCGTGACGAGGCCGGCCGTACCCCCGTACTCGTCGAGCACGATCGCCATGTGCTCCTTCCGCTTCTTGAAGTCCGCGAGCACCTCCTCCACCTCGCGTGAGCCCGGCACCACGTGCACCTCCCGCATCACGTCCCGCACCGTGAACTCGTCGATCTTCTCGCGCAGTACCCCGAGAAGGTCCTTCACGTGGAGCATTCCGATGATATTGTCGATCGACTCGTCGAACACCGGATAGCGCGAGAACCCCGCCTCCTCCACCACCTCGAGCGCATCGTCGAGCGATGCATCCGCCGTCATCGCCACGATGTCCGTCCGCGGGGTCATGACGTCGCGCGCCTTCTTCTCCGAGAATTCGAACACCTTTCCGAGCATCGTGGCGTCCGTCGTCTCGAGCGCGCCTTGTTCCTCACTCTGCTCCACGAGCATGCGCAGTTCGTCGGGCGAGTGCACCGGTTCGCGCTGGATTTTCGAGCTCTGCCCGAAGAGCCTGAGTGCCCCGCCTGCCGATACGTTGAGCACCCAGATGAATGGCGACGCGATCCACGCGAACGCGAGCAGCGGCGGCGCGAGCCACTTGGCGATCTGCTCCGGGTGGTTCAGCGCCACGGCCCTCGGCGCCAGCTCCCCGAACACCACCTGCAGGTAGGTCGCCAGCAGCAGCGCGACTATGGCGCCGATGCTGACGCGGAGCGATTCTTCAATCGGGAAGGGGAGCGACGCGAAGAGAACCCCGAACGAGTGGCCGAGGGCGCTTTCGGCGGTCCAGCCGAGCCCGAGCGAGGCGAGGGTGATGCCAAGCTGGCTCGCGGAGAGCACGCGGGCGAGATTTCCCGAAGCGGAGAAGGCGAAGCGGGCGAGGGGGTCGCCGGCGCGCACCATCGCCTGCAGCCGGGTGCGCCGCGAGCGCACGAGGGCGAACTCCACCGCGACGAAATAGCCGTTGAGGACCAGCAATACGACGATGACCGCGATGCGTTCCAGCACGAATCCAAGTTACGCAGACTGTTCGGCGCCTCGCCAGCGCGGCTTGGCTGGCGCCGGTCACTCGCATGGCGACGGGCACGGCCACGACCATGCCGGGCACGCCGGGTCGCGCGGGCTGAAGGGAGCGCTGATTCTCACGACGATTTTCCTGATCGCCGAGGTGGTCGGCGGTCTCGTTTCGAACTCGCTCACCCTGCTCGCCGACGCGGGCCACATGTTCACCGACGTCGGCGCGCTCGCGTTCTCGCTGTTCGTGGTCTGGCTCGCGCGCCAGCCGGCGACGTCGAGCAAGACGTACGGCTACCTGCGCTGGGAAATACTCGCCGCCCTGCTCAACGGCGCGGTGCTGCTCGCGGTGTCGGCCGGCATCGTCTGGGAGGCGATCCAGCGGCTGCGTTCGCCGGAGCCGGTGCAGACGGGGCTGATGTTCCTGATCGGCGTGGCCGGCCTCGTCGTGAACGCGATTTCCGCGCGCCTGCTGCACTCGGGATCGTCCCACTCGCTGAACGTTCGCGCCGCGTACCTGCACGTGCTGAGCGACCTCCTGGGCTCCGCCGCCGCAATCGTTGCCGCGTTGTGCATCCGTTACAAGGGCTGGTCCGTCGCCGATCCCGTCGCATCCATCGTGATGACGCTGCTGATCGTCCGCAGCAGCTGGAGCCTGGTGAGGGAGAGCGTGGACGTCCTGCTCGAGGCGGCGCCGTCACACATCGACCTGAAGAAGGTTCACGATTCGCTGCAGGCAGTGAACGGCGTCGAGTCGGTGCACGACCTGCACGTCTGGACCCTGACGTCCGGCGTGGTCGCCATGAGCGCGCACGCGCTGGTTCCCGACGCCGCGGAGCACCAGGCGACGCTCGAGGCCATGACGCGCACCGTCGCCGCGCAGGGAATCCATCACGTGACGATTCAGCTGGAAGGAAAGACCCTGGAAGAGTGTGAGCCGGAACACTCCCACTCTCACTGAGTACCGTCACCCGCATTCCTCTTCCGCACTCTGCATCGGGTCGAAATTCCGCACTCCGCATCCCACCCCGCATCCCGCATCGTCTCATGCCCCAGCTCGATCGCCTGTTAAGCGTGATGATCAGCAACCGTGCCGACGAGCTCCTCCTTCGCGAGGACGAAGGCACGATCCTCAAGGTCGACAACGTCGAGAAGCCCGTCACCAAGGCGCTGACTGGTGCGCAGGTCGTCGCGCTTCTCAAGGAGGTCGCCACTCCCGCCGCCGCGCAACAGATCGACGCGAAGGCGCCGTCGAAGTTCCGCTACGATTGCGCCGAGGGCGTGTTCTCGGTGCGCGCGATGCTGCAGGACGGAAAGTGGAACGTGTCGATCGTCGTCGATGATAAGGGCGACTTCGCGCGCCGCACCGGCATGATCAATTCGGCTTCGATCCAGCTGCCGCCGGAGGACGCCCCACCAGCGCCGCGCGCCTCGCGCAAGAGCGTGAAGATGGACGCGCAGAAACCGGAGAAGGCCAAGCAGGCGATGGAAACGCTGCTCCGCACCCTGGTGAGCGAAGGCGCATCCGACCTGCACATGCGCGTGGGCGAACCGCCGATCCTCCGCAAGCACGGCGAGATGGGGCGGCTCGAGCACGAAGGAACGCTGAACAACGAAGAGGTGGAGTCGCTCCTCTTCTCCATCATGCCCGAGCGGAACAAGAAGGAATTCGCGGAACATGCGGACACCGACTTCGCGTACGAGATCGAGGGCATCGCGCGTTTCCGCGCCAACGCGCTGAAGGATCGCAAGGGAATGGCGGCCGTCTTCCGCGTGATCCCGAACACGATCGTCACGGCGGACCAGCTCGGCGTCTCGAAGGAAGTGCAGAACCTCTGTTTCCTCACGAAGGGACTCGTGCTCGTCACCGGGCCGACCGGCTCCGGAAAGTCGACGACGCTGTGCGCGCTCGTCGATCTCGTGAACCGCTCGCGTTCCGACCACGTGATCACGATCGAGGACCCGATCGAGTTCGTGCACGAGAACAAGAGCTGCATCCTCACGCAGCGTCAGGTGGGCGTGCACACGGATTCGTTCAAGAGCGCGCTTCGCGCGGCGCTGCGCGAGGATCCCGACATCATTCTTGTCGGCGAGCTCCGCGATCTCGAGACGGTCGCCATCGCGATCGAAACGGCGGAAACGGGCCACCTCGTGTTCGGCACGCTGCACACGACGACGGCGGCCAGCACTATCGATCGCCTGATCGACCAGTTCCCGGCCGACCGTCAGGAACAGGTGCGCACCATGCTCTCCGAATCGCTCAAGGGCGTGGTGTCGCAGGTGCTCTGCAAGAAGATCGGCGGCGGCCGCGTGGCCGCGCGTGAAATCCTGCTTGTCACGCCCGCGATCTCAAACCTGATTCGCGAGGGGAAGACGTATCAGATCCCCAGCATCATGCAGACGTCGAAACGGATCGGCATGATCACGATGAACGACACGCTGTACGACCTGGTCGAGAAGAAGATCATCGAGCCGAAAGAGGCGTACATGCGATCGGTCGACAAGGGGTCGTTCCTCAACAAGCTGAGGGAGCAGGGGTTTGATACATCGTACGCAGACACTGATCCGCTGAACGCGCCGGCGAATGCTGGTCCGCCCGGACAGGGTGGGGCTGCTGGTGGCAAGCCGGGTGGGGCGGCGGTTCGCCGGTAGGGCAGCGGGGAGATTCCTAAACGAGCGAACTGTTAACCACTCACTGTTGGTTGGTTAACCGAGGTTCTTCGTAACGACCACAACACGGACCTTCGAGTGTCGTGGCCGTCACCAATTCGCTCACCATTAGCAAACCAACGGTTAGTGGTTAACGGTTCCACTCGTTTTGGGGCCGGCCGTTGCGCCCAAGATCGCGGGATTTCGGTGTTGGAAGGTCCACATTTTGGACCTCCGATCCGTTATACTACACAGGCTATGGAACTCCGCAACATCGCAATTATCGCCCACGTCGATCACGGCAAAACAACGCTCGTCGACCAGATGCTCCGTCAGGCCGGTGCCTTTCGTGAGAATCAGGTCGTCGCCGAGCGTGTGATGGATTCGAATCCGCTCGAGCGCGAGCGCGGCATCACGATCCTCGCGAAGAACACCTCGGTCCGCTGGCATGGCGCCAAGCTCAACATCGTCGACACTCCCGGTCACTCCGATTTCGGCGGTGAAGTGGAGCGCATCCTGCGCATGGTCGATGGTGTGCTGCTGGTGGTCGATGCCTTCGACGGTCCGATGCCGCAGACGCGCTTCGTGCTTCGCAAGGCGCTCGCGCTCGGCCGCACCCCGATCATCGTCATCAACAAGATCGACCGCCCCGGCGCCGATCCGATGCGCGTGCACGAGGAAGTCCTCGACCTGTTCATCGAGCTCGAGGCCAACGAGGCGCAGCTGAACGCGCCGTACGTGTACGCGTCGGGCCGCCTTGGCACGTCGACGCTCGATATGGAGGACGAGGCGAAGGACCTGACGCCTCTTTTCCAGACGATCATGGATCACGTGCCCGCGCCGCCGCACGACGCGGTGGGCCCGTTCCAGATGCTCGTCTCGACCATCGATTACTCGCCGTACCTCGGCCGTCTCGCGATTGGCCGCATCGAGCGCGGCACCGTACACGTCGGCGACACGGTTTCGCTGCTGCCGCTCGATCACTCCGCAAAGGCGGCGACGAGCAAGGTGACGAAGCTGTACGCATTCGAGGGGCTCGAGCGCACGGAGATCGCGAGCGCTTCGGCAGGTGAGATTGTCGCGCTCGCGGGTCTCGAGGGTGTGGAAATCGGACTCACGCTCACCGATCCCGCGACTCCCGAGCGTCTCGAGGGCATCGCCGTCGAGGAGCCGACGATTTCGGTGGACTTCCTCGTGAACAACTCGCCCTTCGCCGGCAAGGAAGGGAAGTTCGTCACCTCGCGCCAGATTCTCGAGCGCCTGCACAAGGAACTCGAGAAGAACGTCGCGCTGCGTGTGGAAGAAACGGAATCGACCGATACCTGGACGGTAAGCGGGCGCGGTGAGCTGCATCTGTCGATCCTCATGGAGACGATGCGCCGCGAAGGATATGAGTTTCAGGTTTCGCGGCCCCGTGTGATCACGCACCGTGGGCCGAACGGTGAGAAGCTCGAGCCGTACGAGGAGCTGGCCATCGACGTGCCCGAGGAGTTCATGGGCGTCGTGATGGAAGAGCTGGGGCCTCGCAAGGCGCAGATGATCGAGATGAAGAACCCCGGGCAGGGATTGATACGGTTGCTTTACAAGATTCCCGCTCGCGGATTGTTCGGCTATAGGTCAGAGTTCATGACGGACACGCGCGGCACGGGAATCATCCACCACCGGTTCCTGGAGTACGGGCCGTGGGCGGGCAACCTCGAGGGTCGCGGGCGCGGGGTGCTCGTGTCGATGGAAGCGGGGACGATCATCGCGTTCGCACTGGGCAACCTGCAGGAGCGTTCGACGCTGTTCGTGTCGCCGGGCGAGGTGGTCTACGAGGGGATGATCGTCGGCGAGAATTCACGTCCGGGCGATATGGACGTCAATCCTACGAAGGAAAAGAAGTTGTCGAACATGCGGTCGAAGGCGACCGATGATAACGTGAGCCTGGAGCCGCCGCGGGTGTTGACGCTGGAGGTTGCGCTGGAGTATATCGAGGATGACGAGTTGATCGAGATCACGCCGCAGTCGATCCGGCTGCGCAAGCGGAAGCTGGCGGTGAGCGATCGCAAGAAGATTTCGCGCGAAGCGAAGAAGGAGCGGTTGGAGGTGTAGGTTTCGGTCTTCGGTCGTTTTCGTCGTCGTCTCTAACGGGAGAGCAGGGATTATGTCGGGCAGTGGTGGTTCGTCGGCGTCCAACGGACGTGACGAGTTCGGATTTGACCTCGCGGCAGAAGACGCCGAGGCCGAGGAACTCAGTGCGGACGATGAAGAGCTCGACGACGACGATCTTGAGGACGACGAGGACGACGATGGTCTGCTCGACGAAGACGAGCTGATCGACCTGGATGATGAGTATGATGATGCGGACGAGGGGGACAAGCCGCATCCGGGGCACCGGCACGACGACTGACCCTTCAGATACTCTTCGCGTTGACTGAGCGGCCCAGTCCCGCTTTATTTCGAGACTGCTGCATAGGGCCATTAGCTCAGGTGGTTAGAGCGCACGCCTGATAAGCGTGAGGTCCGAGGTTCAACTCCTCGATGGCCCATTGATTAAGGAAGTCGTTGCCCTCGCGGGGCTCGGGTCAACTCCTCGATGGCCCACTGACATGCAAGATGTTGCCCCGCTGAGCGATGTTGCGCTCGGCGGGGCATTTCATTTTGTGATGAACGGAACCGTGCAGGTGAACTCGGGGTGAACTCGCCAATGAGCTCACGCCTCGGAGGCGTGCGATCGGCCCTAGTCACCGCGCCGCGCCGCCAAGTGCCCGCTCGAGTGTGGCGCCAAGACGCACGCCGCCGCGCAGCAACCGCTCGTAAATCACCGGGCGCGCCAAGTCCGAATACGCCGGCGTGATCTCGAGTGAGCTCGGGAGGTTGTGGTAGACGATGTCGCGAGCGATATCGTGCGATTCCATCACCCAGGACGCCACCGTGCCGCCACTCAGCGTCGCGATGTCCGTGCGCCGACCGATCTCGTCGCCCAACTGCTGCACGATCTCCGCGTCCGTCTGCCCGAGCGAAAGCAACAACCCGCTGTCCCACAGCGCGTGCAGGTTCGTGGCCTTCCCGTTGAACGTGACCTTCACATCGTTGCCGCCCTTGTCGTGGCGCTCGCCGCCGTGCAACGGCTGGTGCAAGTCACCGATAAAATGCACCACGAACTTGAGCGCACTGGCACGCGCGGTGTCGGGGCGCGTGCGATCGGAGAGGATCGCGAGCTGCGTCGCTACCGCGCCGATCACGCACGCGCCGTCCGGGCAATCGCGCGCGGGATCATAGCTCGAATCGCTGAGCTGGATATCGACGTAGTGCCACGGCCCCGTATTCGGGAACTGGCTGCGGACCGCGTCGGCCCAGCTGGCCACGTCGGAAATGTTCTGGCCGCCCAAGAGACGGCGCGTTTCGCTCGCCACCGCCGGAGAGAGCCTCCCGCGCGCGATCTCGGCGATGATGCGATGACCATCGGCGCCCCACCGGTATGCCGAAGTTGCTCGCGAGATCGATGGCGCGCAGAGCGCGAGGGCAACCGTAGCGAAACACGTGGTGCGCACGAACGATCGCATGTGACGTCGAATGAGGAGCGGAGCCGCATCCGTTTGATCGGAAACCGGGATGCTAGCGCCAAATAGAACAAAAGTTGCCGCGCGGCTCGTCACGGCGGCATGATCGTGCGGTCAGCGTCACGCATGGATCCGGTCACGAAGTCCGCCACGCATTCGTGACGCAACCGTGCATGGCGCGCCGGCGGATCCGGGGCCACCATTCTCGCCCGCTCCCGTCCCCCACACCAGGATCCAGAGACATGAGAAGCAGGGTGTTCAGGCTGGCAGTCGCCGCGTTCGCGGCGCTCGTCTTGTGGCACACCGTGGCAGAGGCGCAGGTCACCACCGGTGCAATTTCAGGTACGGTGACGGGGCAGGGCGCGGGCCCGGTATCGGGCGCTCGCGTCACTGCCGTACACGAACCGTCCGGAACGCGTTACCTCGCCATCACCCGCGACGATGGCCGCTTCAACCTTCCCGCCGTTCGCGTCGGGGGTCCGTACAAGGTCACCGTGCAGCGCATCGGATTTCAGCCCGCGTCAAGGGACAGCGTGGACGTCGACCTTGGCGTGACCACGGAGCTGGCGTTCGAGGTGGGTTCCTCTGCGGTCACGCTGCAGGGCATCTCGGTAACCGGCGAAGCCGGCACGTTCAGCTCCGCGCGCACGGGCGCCGCCACGCAGGTGAGCGGCGAGGCCATCGCCGCGTTCCCGACCATCAACCGCCTGTTGACCGACTTCACGAAACTCGCCCCGCAGGCGTCGGGTTCATCGTTCGCCGGCATGAGCGCGAATTACAACAACATCACGATCGACGGCGCCTACTTCAACAACTCCTTCGGCCTCGCGAGCCAGCCCGGCGGCCGCACCGGCGTCTCGCCCATTCCAATCGAGGCCGTGGACCAGATACAGGTGAACATCGCGCCATTCGACGTGCGCCAGGGCTGGTTCGTCGGCGCCGGCCTGAATGCCGTGACGAAGAGCGGCACGAACGAACTGACCGCCACCGCCTATTACAACGAGCGGAATCAGGACTACGTCGGCAGCAAGATCGACGGCGTGCCGTTCAACCCCGGTACGCAGAGTTTCCAGCAGCGAGGGTTTGCGGTGAGCGGCCCCGTCATCAAGAACAAGCTCTTCTACTTCGTGAGCTTTGAGGACGACAAGTTCGACGTCCCCGCGACGACCTTTCTCGCCAACACCGGCAGCCAGACAATCGCGGGAAACACCACGCGCGTGCTGCAGTCGGACCTCGACGGTGTCAGTTCGTTCCTGGGGTCGAAGTTCAACTGGGTATCGGGGGGCTATCAGCAGTTCAACAACGAGACGCCGTCCGCGCGGCTGCTGTACCGGATGGACTGGAACATCAATGACCGGAACAAGCTCAGCTTTCGGTACAACAAGCTCGATTCCGACGGCGACAACCTGATCTCGAATTCCACGTCGCTCGGCGCGGGCAACCGTCGTACGAACCTGAACGCGATGTCGTTCCAGAACTCGGGCTACTCGATCCTCGAGAACATTCGATCGGGCGTGGTCGAACTCAATTCGCAGCTCACGAACAACGTGTCGAACAACCTGATTGTCGGGTACACCATGAACGACGAGAGCCGCGGCTACAAGAGCCCGCTCTTCCCGACGATCGACATCCTGAACAACGGCACCGACTACATCACGGCCGGCATGGATCCGTTCACGCCGGACAATCAGCTGCGCTACCACACGTTCCAGCTCCAGGACAACGTGACCTTCTATCGCGGCAATCACGCGATCATGGCCGGCGTCACCTACGAGAAGTATCACTCCGATAACGTTTTCTATCAGGGCGACAATTCGGTGTACGTGTACAACTCGCTCGCGGACTTCTACACCGATCTCAACGATTACCTGGCCCATCCCAACCGGACGACCTCGCCGATCAAGCTGAATCACTTTCAGGTGCAGTACATCAATGTGCCCGGAATGACCCAGCCCCTGCAGCAGCTCGACGTGCAAACGTATGGTGGCTACGTGCAGGATGTGTGGCGCGCGTCCTCCAGGCTGTCGGTGACCTTCGGCTCGCGAATCGACATCGTGACGTTCGGCAACACCGCGATCGAGAATCCCGCTGCCGCGCTGCTCACGTTCAACGATGAGAACGGGAACCCGATCCATCTCCACACCGGCGCATTGCCGGCCACCAAGCCGCTGTTCTCTCCCCGCGTCGGCTTCAACTGGGACATTCGCGGCGACAAGAAGACGCAACTTCGTGGCGGCACGGGCGTCTTCACCGGCAAGCCGGAGTACGTCTGGATTTCCAACCAGGTCGGCAACAACGGCATGCTGACCGGCGCGATCGACGTGACGAACACGAGCGCGTATCCGTTCAATCCCGATCCGAACCACTATCACGCGCTGAACGTCACGGGCCAGCCCGCGGCGAGTTACGCGATCAACGCTACCGACCCGCATTACTCGTTCCCTCAGCAGTGGCGCACCGACCTCGCCGTCGATCAGCGGCTGCCGCTCGGGTTCATCGGGACCGTCGAGTTCATCTACGGGAGGGACATCAACGGGCAGTACTACTACAATGCCAATCTTCCGGCGCCGGCCGGGAACATGACGGGCGCCGACACGCGGCCGTACTGGAACACCGCGAACTTCGCCAATCGCATCAACGCGAACATCACGAGCGCCATCGTGATCAAGAACGAGAACGTCGGCTACAACTACTCCGAATCGGCTTCGCTCGAGCGGGCGTTCGAGAATGGATTCTACGTGAAGGCCGGCTTCAACTACGGCGTGTCGAAGAACACGCACGATCCGGGCTCGACGGCGGCGACGAACTGGGGCTCCAACCAGATTCAGGGCAATCCGAACCAGTCGCAGCTCGCGTATTCGTCATTTTCGCCCGGGCACCGGGAATTCCTCGCGCTGTCGTATGGCCACACGTGGTTCAACACCGGGCGCACCACGATCTCCCTCTTCAACGAGGGCTTCACGCAGGGCAACGACAGTTACTGGTTCAGCGCCGACGCGAATGGCGACGGGCAGACGAACGACTTGATCTACATCCCGCGAAACACGGGCGAGATGAATTTCGTGCCGTTCACGGCTTCCGGGACCACGTTCACCGCCGCGCAGCAGGCGGCCGCGTGGGAGGCGTACATCGAGCAGGATCCGTACCTCAGCAAGCATCGCGGCCAGTACGCGCAGCGCGGCGCGGTGTTCCTCCCCGAACTGTTCCGCACCGACCTCAGCATCTCGCAGGACATTGGCGTGAAGCTGTTCGGCAAGCGGAACAGTCTCGAGGTGCGGCTCGACATCCTCAACTTTGGCAACATGCTGAACAATCGCTGGGGCGTCTCGCAGCGCCTCGTCAGCGACCAGCCGCTGATCCCGAAGGGCCGGGACGCGAGCGGCGCGCTGACGTACAACCTGCGCAACTTCGGCACGCAATTGCTCAACACGACTTTCCAGAGCAACGCGGGACTGACGGATGCTTACCGTATGCAACTGGGCTTCCGTTACACGATGCGCTAGAGGCGACCTGCGCAGGCCCCGGGAGGTTCGCGCGATTCTGGCGTGAACACCGGGCCTGCGACGCGACGGAATGGAGCGCAGTGCGTCGTTGGCACTGCGGCAGGGAGAGAGCCAACGACCCGGGGTGGGCCTCGTTGGCTCTCTTCCTGTCATGGGCGCCTCCCCGATCGCGCAAACCGCAGCGCTCACGCTTCCGTGGTGTCCATTCGCGCGCACAATTGCTGCGCAGTCAGAAGGGCCTGATGAGCGTGAGGTCCGAGGTCGGGCTAATCTACCCTGAGGGTCACCTTCGGCGTCCGCCGCGGCCATCCTTCCTCATGCGGCGCACATGCCCAGCGAGCGCTCTTAGCGCCGGCGACGCGTGCCGCCGCTGCGGGTAGTACAGATAGAATCCCGGGAACGGCGCCGAGAACTCCTCGAGCACCGGCACGAGCGCTCCCCTCGCGATGTCGTCGCGCGCGCGGACGTCAGCCAGCGTCAATCCCGCGCCGGCCCGCGCGAGCCGTAAGTTCAGCGCCGGATCGTTCGTGAGCACGCGCGCCCGCACGTCTACAGAAAAGTCGCGCCCTTTCTCCGTGAACTCCCATCGATAGGGAGGTGCCTTCGCGGTCGGGTGCCAGTTGATGCACTCGTGATGAACGAGATCCCGCGGATGCTTCGGCTTCGGGTGCCGCGCGAAATACGAGGGAGCTCCGACGACGACGAGGCGAATGTCCCCGGACACCGGCACCGCGATCATGTCGCGGTCGATCACTTCGCCGAGTCGAATGCCGGCATCGTAGCCCTCCGATACGATGTCGAGCGGCTCATCGCTCACGAAGACTTCAAGGTGGACCTGCGTGTGCGCAGCGACGAAGCCGGCGAGCAGCGGCCCGCTCAGGAAACTCTCGGCGGCGTCGGACACGTGAAGCCGAGGCGGGCCGCGCGGTGCAGGGTACCGGCGCATGATCACGGCGTCTGCGGCTGGGCGCGCTGGCACTCCTGACGAGGTGGGAAACGTCGGTGCGCTGCTCATGGGCCCGGACGGCGGTTTCATTTCAGGGAGCGACATCCTCATGGACGGCGGAGTCACCGCCGCCTACTGGTACGGCGACCTTGCCGAAGTGCGCGTGCAGCACACCGATTGAATGGCCGACCTTATCATTCCACGCTGAGGGCACGATGAAAATCACACGCAGCGGCTCGCAGGCATCCGCGAAGGGCCCGGGCGACTGGTTCACCGGCACGGTTCGCATCGACCCGCTCTTCGGCGCCAGTTCGCCGGCGCGGGCCGCCGGGAACGCCGTCACGTTCGAGCCCGGCGCGCGCACGGCGTGGCACACGCATCCGCTCGGGCAGACGCTGATCGTCACCTTCGGCCGCGGATGGGTGCAGCGTGAAGGTGGGCCGATCGAGGAGATCCGCCCCGGCGATGTCGTCTGGTTCGAACCGGGCGAGAAGCACTGGCACGGCGCCGCGGCGACTACGGCCATGCAGCACATTGCGATGCAAGAGGCGCTCGACGGCAAGGCCGTCGAATGGATGGAGCACGTCAGCGACGAGCAATATCGGTGCGGTCCGGATACGCGCTGACGCTCGCAACAAGAGCGGAAGATCCGCAACACTCAGCGAAGGAAAGAACGAAATGCGTGCAACTGTGATGTACGGCGCCGGCGATGTCCGCGTCGAGAAAGTTCCGGACGCCCGACTTGTCGAGCGCACCGACGCTCTCGTGACCATCACGCGGGCATGCATCTGCGGCAGCGATCTCTGGCCGTACAAGAAGATGAGTCGGAGCGAGACCGGCCGGCGGATGGGGCACGAGTTCATCGGCGTCGTCGAGGCGGTCGGCGCGGATGTCCGGAGCGTCAAGAAGGGCGACGTCGTCGTCGCGCCCTTCCTCTGGTCCGACGGCACGTGCGTCTTCTGCCAGGAGGGGCTGCACACGTCGTGTCTCCATGGCGGCGGGTGGGGCAGTCCCGGCGTGGATGGCGGACAGGGCGAGGCGGTGCGCGTTCCTCAGGCGGACGGCACACTCGTCGTTCTTCCGGTCGGTCGCGACGACGCGCGCATGGCGTCGCTCCTCACACTTTCTGATGTGATGTGCACAGGTCATCACGCCGCGCTTGCGGCAAAGGCGGGCCCCGGCAGGACAGTCGCCGTCGTCGGTGACGGCGCGGTGGGCCTGTGCGGTGTGATTGCCGCACGCCGACTCGGGGCGGAGCAGATCATCATGCTCGGACGTCACCCGGACCGAATCGCCCTGGCGCGCCGGTTCGGCGCGACGGACATCGTCAGCGAGCGCGGCGAAGCGGCAATCGAGCGAGTGCGGGCGCTCACCGGCGGCCTCGGCGCCCACTCCGTACTCGAATGCGTCGGCTACGACGAGTCGACGCGCACGGCGTTGAGCGTTGCACGTGCAGGCGGCGCGGTCGGTCGCGTGGGCGTGCCGCAGGACTCGACCGTCCCACTGGCGTCGGAGACCTTCTTCCGCAACATCACTATTTCCGGCGGCCCGGCACCCGTTCGCGCGTACATCGAGGAACTGCTGCCCGACGTTCTCGAAGGCAGAATCGAGCCCGGCCGAGTGTTCGATCGCGTGACGAACCTCGACGGGGTGCCGGACGGCTACTGCGCGATGAACGAGCGCGAGGCGATCAAGGTCATGATCGAATTCTGAGTGTACCCCATGGATTGAATGTGGCAGAGGCGAGCCAGGGTCGCGCGCTTCTGGATGGGATGGCACATGCATCTGATCGTGGCAGCCTGATCGGTACGCGTCCGCGTTGCCGTTTGCGGCATCCCTCTTTGGGGCATGGGGTCGCAGCAATAGCGCGTGACCAACTGACGCGTGAACGGGAGGCCGCTTGTCTGGCTCAGTTGGGTGCGAATGGCAGGAGGGCCCTCACACGCGTGCACTAAGGCGACCGCGCGTACGGGATTTCACCCCACTTCCAAGGAGCAATGCCGACTGCGGCTGGGCGCGATTCCCGTGAACGTTCACGAGCGGAATCCCGTCTCGACCACTGCAGGCGGATGCGAGCGGGGCAGTCTTTCGCCAACCGAGTGTGAGCCCCATGACCAAAACGCTTGCGAAACGTGTCGCCGCGCTGGCCTTCGTGGCTGCGGCGTCCACATCACTTCGATCTTCCCTTGTCGCGCAGGTCGTGCCGTCGTCCGGCGCGACGATCGAACTTTCGTTCGGTTACGAGTGCGGCGACCGATTCCTCGTGCGCAACGACGGCTCGCAGACGGTGACGGTCGAATGGAAAACTGCCGGGAGCCAGGACCGTGCATCACTCCGGCTCGATCCGAGGCAATCGAAGGAGATTGCGTCTGCCTCGAGCGATGCCGTCGAGCTCTGGGTCAACGGCAAGATGGTGGCGACCGAGTCGAAGCGAAACATGCCGTGCTCAGCCGCTGTCCTGGCGCAAGCCGCCACGGCCGCGCCGAGCGTGGTCGTGCGTCCGCTGACGGCCGGCGTTCTCGACACGACCGCCATCGGCAATCCGCCGTCGCGAGTCGCGCGGCTGAGCGCGATGCAAGGCAGCGTGTCGTATCAAGCCTCCGGCTCGAGCGACTGGAGCATCGCGTCGTTGAACTACACCGTGACCAGCGGCGATCGCCTCGTCTCCGACGCGAGCGGCAGGGCGGAACTCGAGCTCGGCACGATGGCGGTGCGTCTCGGCGCATCCACGGACCTTACAGTCACGAGTCTGACGGACGGCCTATTGCAACTCGGTGTGTCGCAGGGGACGGTGCGGCTGAGCGTCTATCGGATGTACCCGAGCGATACCATCGAGGTCGATTCGCCTGACGGGGCGATCAGCATTGTTGCGCCCGGGACCTATCGCATCGAGACGGAGCCGGGAAGCTTCGGGACCACCGTGAGCGTGGAGCTCGGTCGCGCAGAGTTGAGCGGGCCGAACTTGGCGCAGACCCTCGAGGGCGGGCGCACCGTGCGGCTCACCACAACGGGCATCGGCATCGCAGTGGCCAGTGCAGTGAAGGTCGGTCCGGATAGCTTCGATACCTGGAGTGCGAGTCGCGACGCCCTGCTGACAAGCGCCAGCGAAGCATCCGCCGCCTACGTGAATCCAGACATCCCCGGCATCAGCGATCTCGAGGCGAACGGCGCCTGGACGGCGGATGCCACTTATGGTCCCGTATGGTATCCCACAGTCGTGGTCGCAGGTTGGGTGCCCTATCGATTCGGTCGATGGGGCTGGATCGAGCCGTGGGGATGGGTGTGGCTCGACGACGCGCTGTGGGGTTTTGCGCCTTTCCATTATGGACGATGGGCGTTCCTGCGCGGACGGTGGGGCTGGGTCCCGGGCCCGCGCGGCGGCCGGCCGTGCTTCGCGCCCGCGCTCGTGGCGTTCGCCGATGGCGGCGGTTTTGGGTTGGGCATCGGTGTCTCCGCCTGGTTCCCACTCGGACCGCGCGAGCCATTCTTCCCTTGGTATCACCATGACGAGCATTATCTGCGTGCTGTGAACGGCGCGAACGTACGCGGCGTAGGCGACCTCGGCGGTTTCGTGCATCCCGCGGATCGTGAACACGTGCCGTACGCGCATCGCGCGACGGCCATGACGGTCGTGCCCGACGCCACCTTCGCCGGCGGTCGCCCCGTGGCACATGATATCCTCAAGGTGCCCACGGAGCGGCTCTCGACGGCACGCCTCACGCCCCATCCCTTGGTCATGCCTAGCCACGATGCCGCGCGGGGAGGCGCCGCGGCGCCTCGCCCGCCCGCAGCAGTCGAGCGCCGTGCGGCGCCCGTGAACCCGCTTGCGCGTGGGGGCATTGGACAGCGCGCCGTGCCGCCGACGCCCCGCGACGTTACAGCGGTCCAGCGCCCGTTGGTGACGCGGCATGCGGCACCGCCGGCGAGTGTGCCGTTCGATACGCGTCAAAAGGCCATCTTGCAACATCCCGGACGGCCGCTGGAACCGCAGCAGTTGCAGAACCTGCGTGCGGGTCGGCCCGCGGGGCCTCAGCGCGATGTCGAACCGCCGCATCCGGTGAGTCCGCCACCGCGACCCTCGGCTCAGCCGCCGCGCCCCGCGAATCCGCCCCCTGCCAAGAAACCATAGGCGAATCGGAGCACGCAGGGCGAAAGCGGGTGCGTCCGGTGGCGCGCCCGCCGTCGCTTACCAGCGCCAGCCGATGCCGGCATGTCCCATCGTGTGGCGCATGGATCCCTCCGATGTGGTGAACCATCGTGTATGACGTGGGCCAGTCGCCCGTGTTCGAGTGAACGATCCGTCCCTTGACGGGCTGTCGTCAGTCAGCGAAGCTCCCGTCCGCCGCCGGGGATGTTCCCCGACCGAGCGCTGCGCGTCACGGATCGCGTGACCAGCGCCACCACGAACAGCGACGCCGCGACGACAATGATTAGCGGCCCCTGCTCCACGTGCAGGCGGGGCGCGAGGAGTGCGCCGGCGAGCGTCGAGGTGATCGCGAGCGCCACCGAGGCGGTTTGGAGCGTCCGCAGATTGTGCGCCAGGAAGGTCGCCGTGACCGCAGGGATGATGATCAGCGATCCCATCAGCAGCACGCCCAGAAATCGCAGTCCCAGCCCGACGGTCAATGCGAACATGAGCAAGAAGACGAGATTGGTTTGCGACACATCGATGCCGCTCGCGCTCGCGAGCTCGGGCGAGACGAGTGCGATGACCAGCCGACTGCGCGCGCGCATTACATAGGCGATCACTACTGCTGACGCCGCGAGTCCGAAGAGCAGCTCGATGCGTCCCGCGGCGTGCGCGCCGCCGAACAGCGCGGCGAACAGTTCCTCGCCCGACGCAAGCATGCTGCCGATCGCCAGTGCTGCGGAGAACACCACGCCGATCACGGCTTCCGTCGGCAGGCGAGTCTTGTGCTCGAGCGCCCAGATGAGCAGGCTGCCGAGGAACAGTGCCGCGAGGCCTCCCAACACCGGGTTGACATGCAGGAGAATGGCGATCGCCACGCCGGGGAGCGCGACGTGCGAGACGGCGTCGGAGGCCAGTGCCATGCGGCGCATGACGGTCACGGAGCCGATGAGTCCGGCGGCTGCCGCCATCGCCACGAGGAGCAGCAGGTCAGTCGGTGTCACGCGATTCGTGATGGTGGTAGCGCACTGGCGCACCGTACGCTTCCTGCAGGTGCTCCGGCGTGAGAATGTCGAGCGGAGGCCCGAGAAATGTCCGCCACCGCGACAGGCAGAGCACGGTGTCCGCGTACCGATAGACGAGACTCAGCTCGTGCGAGATGATGAGCACGGTGAGTCCCTCTTCGGCCTGGAGACGGCTGAACAGCGCATAGATCCCTTCTTTCCCCGGCTCATCAATGCCGGCAGTCGGCTCGTCGAAGAGGAGCAGTGTCGGGTGCCCCATCAACGCAAACGCGACGAGCAGGCGCTGGAACTGGCCACCCGACAACGTGCCGAGCGGCTGCGCGGCAAAGCGTGAGTCGAGCGCCACGAGATTCAGCACGCGCGTCACGTCGGTGGACGGCACGCCGGAGACGTCGGCGCGCGCGTTCAGGAAATCGAGACCCGTCAGTGGCAGGTCGCGCTGAAGGTCGAGCTTCTGCGGGACGTATCCGATGCGCGTGCCCGCGGCGAAACGGATGGTACCCGTACTCGGCACGACACCGATGAGCGCCCGGAACAACACGGTCTTCCCGGCGCCGCTCGGGCCGATGATCGCGAGCGACGTCCCGGCCGCGACTCGGAAGCTCAGGTCGTCGAGCACGCGGGTCGCGCCGAACGCGACCGACAAGTGCTCGACTTCGAGGGCCGGCGAGGGACTGCCTTCAGGCGCCGTCATCTGTGCAGGCTCATGCCTAGCGCACGATCCCTTCGTAGAGGTTCGCGGCGATTCCCACGAGCACCAGGAACACGGCCAGGAGGACGAGCAGGTCAGTCCCCAACCCGGCTGTGCCCTCACCACCCTCGATCATGAGCGCGCGGAGGGCGTTCACGAGATAAGTCAGCGGGTTGAGTGCTGAGATCGTGCGCAACCACGGCGGCATCATCGACAGCGGATAGATCGCGTTACTCGCGAAGAAGAGCGGCATCGTGAGCACTTGGCCCACCCCCATGAAGCGTTCGCGCGTCTTCACGAGGCACGCGATGACGAACGAGAACGTGGAGAAGAGCGCACCCCCGAGGACGACCACGAGCGCCACGCCCATCAGGCTCATGACATCGGTGCGCAGGCGCACCCCGAGGACCGCCGCGAGGGCCAGGATGATCACCGCCTGCGCCAGCGCCCGTAGTCCGGCGGAGATGGCTTTGCCGAACACCAGCGAAGAGCGCGATGCCGGACTGACGAGCAGCTTGTGCACGACGCCGAGGTCTCGCTCCCAAATCACCGCGAGCCCGTAGAAGATCGCGCTGAAGAGGACGCTCTGTGCGAGCACGCCGGGGGCCAGGTAGTCGAGGTACCGCATCGTGCCGGTGGGGATGGCGCGGGTCCGGGTGAATACCTGGCCGAACACAATCAACCAGAGCGCGGGTTGGATGGCGCGGGTCAGCAACTCCGTCGGCTCGCGCCCGATCTTCGCGATCTCCATTTGCGCTACGGCCAGCGAGTGCCGGCCGAAACCGAGGACGTGCCGGTTAACCCAGCCGCTCGGCGGTGTTCCGAGTGTTGACGACGTCACGATAGCTTCCTCCCTCGGTGATGACTCCGACCGCAAAGTGCGCGAAGACGTCGTCAAGCGTGGCGGACGGCCCAACGCGCTGCTTCAACTCGGCCACCGTGCCAGTCGCTGCCAGGCGACCGCCATTCATGATGGCCAGCCGATCGCAGAGCTGTTCCGCCTCGTCCATGTCATGCGTCGTGATGAGCACCGTCATCGCGTAGCGTGTTCGGGACTCACGCAGGCGCTCCCACACGGCATGGCGCGCCATCGGATCGAGCCCGATCGTCGGCTCATCGAGAAATAGGACGGCGGGCCGGTGGAGCAGAGCCTGCGCCACCTCGAGCCGGCGCACCATGCCGCCGGAGTAAGTCCGCACCATGGCGCGGGCCGCGTCGGTCAGGCCCATGAACTGGAGCGCGTCGTCGATGCGTGCTGCTTGCTCCTTCCGTGGCACATCGTACAACTTCGCCGACAGTAACAGATTCTCGTAGCCGGACAGCGCACCGTCTGCCGAGATGAGCTGCGGCACGTATCCGATTTGGCGCCGCACTGCGGCGGGCTCACGGACGACATCGTGTCCGGCGACCGTCGCGCGACCCGACGATGGCGGCAGGAGCGTGGTCAGCATCTTCACCGTGGTCGACTTGCCAGCGCCATTCGGGCCCAGAAGTCCGAAGATGATGCCGGACGCGATCTCCAGATCGAGGCGGTCGACGGCGACAAGCTCGCCGAACCTCCGCGTGAGCGCCTGCGTGAGAACGGCGGGCCGAACGGGTAACTCGAACTCGGACATAAGTGAATGTGTATCGGCCCACCCGGCTCGGCGCGAGAGCGAGACTCCTTCAGTATCCTAGAGGAAATCCCGACAACACGGTGGCCTTCGCCCGACACTGTCGCGCACCCTCGGGAGGTAACGTCATCGAGTGGATCAGGAAGACTCGCCCGTCGCCGTGGCCACTCCGCCCGGCGGAATCGCGCGGAACCCGGTGCGCGCCCGCCCGGTCCGCGAGCCCCGGGATGCTCGTGAGACTCCCGATATTGCAACGACGCTGGGTCTCGCGGGATCGGCGGCTCCGCGTCAGCGATTCTGGCGGCGCCCAAAGTTTTGGATCATCGGAGCGGTCATCGCCATCGGCGCGGCGACGTACTACTTCATGCGCGGGGCGCCGTTACCAGTACAATACAGCACGGTCAACGCGCGACGCGGTGACCTCGCGGTCTCGGTGACCGCGACGGGAACGCTCGCACCGCTGGATACGGTGATCGTCGGCACCGAGGTGTCGGGCGTCATCGACGCCGTCGCCGTCGATTACAACGATCGCGTGCACAAGGGCGAGACGCTCGCCGTCGTGAACACCGATCTCCTGCGCGCGCAGATATCGCAGAGTCGGGCAGCCATTGGCGCTGCGGTCGCCGCGCGACAACAGACAGCCGCCACGCTGGCCCAGGCACGCGATCAGGGGGCGCGCGCCGAAGCGCTCTTCAAGGCGGCAGTGATGTCGGCGCAGGACGTCGCGACCACGCGTGGCGATCTGGGACGCGCGCTGGCCGCGGATTCGAGCGCCAGTGCACAGGTCGACGTTGCGACGGCGGCACTGCAGGTGCAGCTGACGACCCTGCAGAAGGCGACGATTCGCGCTCCGATCGACGGCATCGTCCTCGAACGACAGGTGGAGCCCGGGCGCACCGTCGCCGCGACGTTCCAGACGCCGGTGCTGTTCGTGCTGGCCGCCGACCTTCGGCACATGACGCTCGCGCTCAACGTCGACGAGGCCGACATCGGACAGGTGAAAGCCGGCGAGCGCGCCGACTTCACCGTTGATGCCTACCCCGACCACGTGTTCACGGGTACGGTCCGGACAGTGCACAACGCCGCGATAATGGTCGAGGGCGTCGTGACGTACCAGGCGATTCTCGATGTGGCGAACGACGATCTGCTGTTGAGGCCGGGAATGACCGCCGCGGCGACGGTCAAGACCACGGCCCTCCACGATGCGCTGCTCGTGCCGAACGCCGCGCTCCGATTCACGCCCGCCGAAGGACCTGCGGCGGGCGCCACTGGCGCACCCTCAGGGCACCGGGTCTGGACCCTCAAGAAGGGCAGCCCATCGGCGATTCCGGTGAGCATCGGCCTGTCGGACGGTCTATGGACGCAGCTGACGGCCGGCGCGGTCGAGCCGGGAATGCAGCTCGTTACCGGAATCGCACTGGCAAAGAACGCGAACCATGCGGGATCGGCGCCGCCTCGCACGGATTCGAGCCGCACAAAGATGTCGCTCAGGATGCCGCGTGGCGGCTAGCACAGGCGGAGCCGCCGCCGCGCCGCTGCTCGCGCTCACCGCCATCTCGAAGATCTACGGTCAGGGGGACAGCGCGGTCGCCGCGCTGAGCGGCGTCAACCTCCGGATCGACCAGGGCGAGTTTCTCGCCATCATGGGGCCCAGCGGCTCCGGCAAATCGACCTGCATGAACATTCTCGGATGCCTCGACACGCCGACGACGGGTTCGTATTCGTTTCGCGGAGTCGAGGTCACGCGGCTGACGCGCCATCAGCGCGCGCTGCTGCGCCGGCACTATCTCGGCTTCGTCTTCCAGGGATTC